>NZ_JBVVPT010000003.1:0-356471 GCF_055811715.1 Bradyrhizobium sp. WSM4872
ACGCTGCCGCGTCCATCGCAAGCCCGGCTCGCAATCAAGACGACAACGAGATCGCCCCTCAAGGATGAGCCGGGATGAGCGACACATACGCCGTTTCCGAATTTCGGTAAAGTGGAATATTTTTGCGTGAGCGGATTGACACGGGCGCATCGAGAAATGGTCAGATGTTTTGCCCGACGGACAACCGCGACAGCTTCGTGGCGCCTGGCGGTTCGGATTCGTCGAGACGGCCCCGACGGTGCGTCGCCTCTTGTCCTTAAACGGGCGGGCTACGCTCGCCCTCTTGCGCGCTGGGCTTGAGCCCAAGCCGCGGTGACGTCGCGCGGCGGGACGTCGACGCGCCGGATCGGCGTCAACTCGCCGGAGGCGGAGATGATCGCAGTCTCCTCGCGACGGCAACGCGGGCACACGAAGCGGACCTCGTTAGGTGAAGCCGACCAGCTCGAACGTTTTACATTGGCCGCCATCGGCCAGGCTGCGCAGTGAGAGCATGACACCAGGAACCGACCGGGATCGAGCATACCCATTCCAAAGGACTCCGCGTCCTGCCATCCCCTTCAATGATTAATCCATGTGAATCGTTCCGGTGCCAAAACACCGCCAAAGAAACCGTCAGGCCCAAACCATGAGGCGGAGCGGCTCAGCGGGCGCCCTTGAGCGTGCAGGACGTGGTGCAGGTGACCGTGTTGCCGTGGTCGCACGCCTTGCAGGCGGCAACGCACTGGTTCATGTCGCGGGGATTGAAGGAGGTGTAGTTCCGCATCGCGCAGACCGGGGTCGAGCCTGTGATGTCCTGCTCCGGGTTGCAGGCTGCCGTCATGAGTCCAAACACGATGACCGCAAGGAGGCGCATGGGATCGCCCTGTGAGGCACGACAAAACAATCTCGCGAGGCGCCGCCGCACCGCAACAAGCCCGGCATTCCCACAGCGGAGAAGCCCAGCAAACGTCCCCGCATCTGCATTGAGGATGCGCGCCAAGTGTTAAGAACGGATTGCCGGCGTCAGGCCGCAGCTTTGCTCGCGATGGCCTGGCGCATGTCCACAGCCAATTGGCGGTACTGCTCCGAAAGCTTCAGATAAAACTCGCGCTTGGTGCTGTCGGTGGCGAGCCTGGCGATCAGCTCGCATTCGGCGGTGAGCGTCTCGAACCGTTCGAGCCTGTTCTCAAGTTCTGTCATCGGCGTGTCCCCGTCAAACGCCTCAAGGACACCAAACCTAAGCCCGGGAAATAGGTCACGGCGAACATCGTTATCGAGTAGAATCAATTTTTCCCGCGCCGCCAGCTATTTCTGCTCCAACCGCCAGGCGCCGTCCCAGCCCTCGTCCGGCGGATTGGCTTCGAACCGCGCGATACGGGCAAGCAGCGCGCGCGAGGGGCCGTCGGCGGGGACGGCTTCGAGTGCCGCGTTGAAGGCGGCACGGGCTTCGTCGAAGCGGCGGGCGCGATAGGCGGCGAGGCCTCCGGCGTAGTGCGAACGCAGGCCCTCATGCGCGGCAGTGAGCACGCCTGCCCGGCCCATCACCTCGAAGATCGCTTGCGGCGCGCTCTGGCCGGCGACCGCGAGACGGTCGACCTCGCGCAATTCGAGGTGCGAGCCGATCGCGTCCGCCGTCGCCTGCGAGATCAGAATACGGGTGCCATAGGTCTTGTTGACGGCCTCCAGCCGCGAGGCGAGATTCACCGCATCGCCCATCACGGTGAAGCTCATCATCAGCTCGGAGCCAATGCTCCCGGTGAGGACCTCTCCGGTCGCGATGCCGATGCGCAGATCGCAAAGCCCCGGCATGGCGCGGATGCCGAGGAGATCCGGCAATTGCTTCTGCAGCGCGGGCACCTGATCGGCCATGTCGATGGCGGCAAGCCCTGCGAGCAGCGCCGGCTCGTCCTCCTCGATGAAGGGCGGGCCCCAATAGGCCATGATGGCGTCGCCGATATATTTTGTCGATGATGCCGCGGTTGCTCCTGATCGGACCGGACATCATCGTGAAATAACGGTTCATCACCCTGACCAGGCCGCGCGGGGTCATGCCCTCGCTCATCGCGGTGAAGCCGCTCATGTCGCAGAACATGATGGTCATCACTCGGCGCTGGCCGTCGATGGCGACCTCGGGCCGGTCGATCAGGCCTTGTACTACCTTGGGATCGATGTAGCGACCGAACGTCTCGCGGACGCGCTCGTTGTGCCTGAGCTGTTCGGTCATGCGGTTGAAGGCTGCAGCCAGCTCGCCGATCTCGTCCTGGGTGGAGACGGTGATGGTCTTGTCGAAGCGGCCGGCCTCGACCTCGCGGGTGCCGGCGAGCAGCAGCCGCACCGGGCGGGTAATGCCGCTGGACACCAGGAGCGCAAAGGCAAATCCGAGCACCGCTGCCAGCAAGGTCACGACTCCCGACACGATAATCGCCTGGTATTGCCGACAGATCACCTGCGACGTCGAGAAGAAGACCTGCGTCAGCATGTCGCCGCGGATCGCGTCGACCTTCCGGTTGAACGCATCGCGCAGCGAGTCGAGCTGTTCCAGCGTGCCGCGGGCCTCGGACATGTCCTTGGTCTCGATCTGCTTGAGCAGTTTCGTATTGCCCTCGTCCAGATTGCGCCGCAGCTCGGTGACAGCGCTCTCGATTCGAACGTCGAGCCGTGCCAGTGCGGCGTTGTCGGAAGGGGTCCTGGGGTCGTCGATGATGGCGTTGATGAGCTTGCGCGCGGTCTCGGCCTCCTCCTCGAACTTGCGGTCCAATGCCTCGAAGTCGCGAAGCCGCGCCGCGTAGGCCTCCTCGTCCGACGCCGATCCCATCCTGGTCATGACCATTCGCCGCAGCGCCAGCGCCCGCTCCAGCGAGCGGATATTGGCGCGGGCGAGATGGCTATAGGCCGGAATGTAGCGGTTGGTCAGTTCGTCGAGGAGGACGCCGACCTGGCTCGACATCACCATCGACAGGATCGAGGTGACCAGCATCAGGACGATCAATCCGAGGGCGATGCCGACGATTTTGCGCCGGATCGACTGGTTGAAAAGCGGCATGGGTGTGAGGCAATGGGCTGCAGGAACGGCTATGGACCCCAATACACCGTATCTGGACCAGGGAACACGCACAATCAGGCCGCTGTGGCGCCAAGGAGCCGCCCGCAACCACCGCGCGAGCCTGAATGGTTAACAGAGGTTAAGAGCCCCCTCTATCCGCCGTTGCACAAGTTCCCTCGCTCCATCCGTATTTCGCCGCATTGTTGGAACAGCTTGAGGATGCGAAACGACGTCGTGTCACCGTTTTTGACGCCGTTTTGATTCTCGAGCCGCATACCGTCGCGGACTTTGGTTTGTACTGGTTTCGCAGGGGGACCACGGAATGAACCAGTGCCTACGCTCGCTCGCGTGTGTCGTTGCCGTGGCCGCTTTGGCCTTCATCCCTACCGAGCTGGCAGCGAAGAGCAGTCACAAATCGTCCGCGCCGAAGAAGTCGCATGAGGCGAAAACCGGCAAGCAGCGCCACGCCTCCGCCGGCAAGGCTCGACCCGGCAAGCATGCTGAGGCCAAGCGCAAGTCGAAGGAGCAGGACGACGCGCCCTCGGACAAGCCGGCAGCCCCGCCGCTGACCGGCGATCTCGCCGCGCTGAAGGATGCCATCGATCTCGCGCGGAAGGGCAAGACCGAGGATGCGAGCGCGGCGCGCGACCGCATTGCCGACCCGGCGGGGCAGAAGCTCGCCGACTGGTTCATGCTGCGCCATTCCGAAAGCACGGCGAATTTCAAGCGCTACGCCGCCTTCCTCGCCGCCAATCCGGACTGGCCGAGCAGCGCGCTGCTCCGCCGCCGCGCCGAGGCGCGGCTGTGGCAGGAGAAGGCCGACGCGGCGACCGTGCACAAATTCACGATGGACCGGCCGACCAGCGCCAAGGGCAAGTTCGCGCTCGCCCGCGTGCTGATGACCGAGGGCGATAGCGACAGGGCCGCGCGTCTGGTGCGCGATGCCTGGCGCACCGACGAATTGTCCGAGCGCAGCGAGGAAGATTCCTACGAAGCGTTTCGCGATCTCCTGACCACCGAGGATCATCGTGCCCGCATGGACAAGCGCCTCGGCGCCAAGGACTACGCAGGTGCGCGGCGCGCAGCCAAGCGGCTCGGCGAGGATGCGCTCGCGATCGTCAAGGCCTGCGCCGCCGTCACCGGCAAGGCCGGCAAGGCCAAGGATTATCTCGAGGACGTCTCGGCCGAGGCGCGCCGCGACCTCGGCTATGTGCTGTGCCGCGCGCAATGGCATCTCCAGAATGACCGCATCGACGACGCGGCCGAGGTGATCCTGGCCGCCGCGCCCGATACGATGGCGGCGCAAGACACCGACGCCTGGTGGCGCGAGCGCCGCCTGCTCGCGCGAAAGCTGCTCGACCAGGGCAAGTTCAAAACCGCCTATGATGTGGTGCGCTCGGCGGCCGTGCCCGCGATGGAAGTCTATCGCGTCGACTATCACTTCATGTGCGGCTGGATCGCGCTGCGCTATCTCGATGATCCCAAGGCGGCGATGACGCACTTCGCCGCGATCGACGAAGGCTCGGCCAACCCGATCGCGCTGTCGCGCGCGCATTATTGGCGCGGTCGCGCGGCGGAGGCGATGAACGCAACCGCCGATGCGCGCCTGAGCTATCAGGCCGCGGCGCGCTATCCGACCGCCTATTACGGCCAGCTCGCCCGCGCCAGGCTCGGCCTCGACCGCATCGAGCTGCGCGCGCCCTCGCCCGTGCTGGCAGCAGCCGACACGCCGCCCGCGGACGACCGCGTGCGCGCCGCCGACATGCTCTACGGCGTCGGTGAGCGCGACATGGTGTTTTACTACGCCGAGGATTTCGCCAAGGAGAGCACCGACGTGGCGGCACTCGAAGCGCTCGGCGAGCTCGCCGGCCGGCGCAATGATGCGCGCGTGATGCTGGAGGTCGGCAAGTCGGCGCTGGCGCGCGGGCTCGCACTCGATCACTACGCCTTCCCGACCATCGGCATCCCTGAACACAAGCAGGTCGCGCCTGCAATCGACCCCAGCGTGATCTATTCGGTGGCGCGCACCGAAAGCTCGTTCGACCAGCGCGACAAGTCGGCCGCCAACGCGGTCGGTCTGATGCAGGTGACGCCGGAAGCCGGCCGCGACACCGCAAAGCGCTTCGGCCTGACCTATGATTGGGACAAGATGGTCTCCGATCCCGTCTACAACACGCAGATGGGCGCGGCCGAGCTCAGCGCGCTGATGTCGGAATACCGCGGCAACCAGATCATGACCTTCGCCGGCTACAATGCCGGCCGTGGCCGCGTGCGCGAATGGGTGCAGGCGCGCGGCGACCCCAGGGATCCCAAGGTCGATCCGGTCGATTGGGTCGAGCGCATCCCGCTGTCGGAGACGCGCAACTACGTCCAGCGCGTGATCGAGAACGTTCTGGTCTACCGCGCCCGGTTCGAGGGCAGCGGCATGATCGCCGGCAAGAGCGACCAGCGCGTGGTGACGAAGGACGCGGCGGCCGTGGCGACGCCGGTGGGCTATACGGGAACGGAATAGCCGCAGCTTCGTAGGGTGGATTAGCGAAGCGTAATCCACCAGCCTTTTCGCCGCAAAGAGGTGGATTACGCTTCTCTAATCCACCTACCAGAACGCCTCAATCCACCTTGATGTTGGCCGCCTTGATCATCGGCCACCACTTTGCGATCTCCGCCTTCTGGCGCGCGCCGAGGGCCTCGGGCGTGAGCTGATCCTGCGGCGTCATCTCCAGCCCCTGGCTTTCGAGCTGCTTCTTCACGCCGGGATCGTTCAGCGCTTCCACGGCTGCGGCATTGAGTTTGGCGACGATCGCCTTCGGCGTGCCCTTCGGCACCCACATGCCGGACCACAGCGTCATGTTGAAACCCTTCAGGCCCGCCTCCTCCGCCGTCGGGATGTCGGGCGCCGACGACAGGCGCTTGTCGTCGGTGATGGCGTAAGCGCGAATGGTGCCGGCGCGGACCTGGTTGATGGAGTTCGACGTCTGGTCGACGATGACATCGATCTGGCCGGCGATGAGATCGTTCAGGGCGGGCGCGGTGCCGCGATACGGCACGTATTGCAGCTTGATGCCGCTGACGCTCTCGAAATAGACCCCGGCGATGTGGCTGCCGGAACCCGCGCCGGCGGTGCCGGCGGTCGGCGGTGATGGCCGCGACTTCAGCCAGTCCAGCAACTCCTTCAGCGAGGTTGCGGGCACCGCGTTCTTGCTGACGACGATCATCGGATTGCTCGGCAGCAGCACCACCGGCTCGAGATCCGCGACCAGGTCGTAATTGAGCTTGTAGACCGCGCCGTTGGCGACGTGGGTGCCGAGATGGCCGAACGAGATCGTGTAGCCGTCGGGGGCCGAATGCAGGGCACGGCCGACGCCAATCGAGCCGCCCGCGCCAGTGACGTTCTCGATCACCAGCGGCTGGCCGAGCGCCGTGCGCATCCGCTCGGCAAGCACCCGTGCCATCGCATCGGACGGACCGCCGGCGGCGAAGGGCACGATGATGGTGATGGGACGTGACGGATAATCGTCGGCGCGCGCGGCGCCTGCAACAGCGAGAATAGCAAACAGCGCAGCCCAGGCGGCCTTCATTGTTGTCTCCCCAGCAATGTCATTGTTATTCTTGTCCCTTCCCGCGTACGGGAAGAGGGATCGTTCGTGAAGAGACGAAATGCCGCGTTAGAACTGCGAATAGTCGATCGGCTTGTGGCGATCGAGCGTGCGGTTGACCGGCGGCAGCGGGTATTTCAGGCCGGTGGCGCAGTTGAACAGCATCACGCGGTCGGTCGTGCTGACGCGGCCGTCGGCGAGGCTGTCCTTATAGGCGGCGTAGGTTGCAGCACCTTCGGGGCAGAGCAACAATCCCTCCTCGCGCGCGACCTCGTTCAGCGCCGACGAGATCTTGTCATCGTCGACCGCGATGGCAAAGCCCTTGCTCTCGCGGACAGCGCGCAAAATGAGAAAGTCGCCGATCGCCTGCGGCACGCGGATGCCTGACGCGATGGTGTGGGCATCTTCCCAGCGCGTGGCATGCTCGGTGCCGGCTTCATAGGCACGCACCATCGGCGCGCAGCCGGAGGCCTGCACCGCAACCATGCGCGGGCGCTTCGAGCCGATGAAGCCGATCTTCTCGAGCTCGTCGAAGGCCTTCCACATGCCAATCAGGCCGGTGCCGCCGCCGGTCGGATAGAAGATCACGTCGGGCACGTCCCAGCCGAGCTGCTCGGCGAGTTCGAGCCCCATCGTCTTCTTGCCTTCGATCCGGTACGGCTCCTTCAAGGTCGAGGTGTCGAACCAGCCGACTTTCGCCTTGCCCTCGCCGACGATCTTGCCGCAATCGTCGATATAGCCGTTGACGCGGTAGACGGTCGCGCCCTGAAGCTCGATCTCGCTGACGTTCACCTCGGGCGTATCGGCCGGGCAGAAGATCGTGGTCTTGATGCCGCAGGAGGTCGCATAGGCCGCGAGCGCCGCACCGGCATTGCCGTTGGTCGGCATCGCCATGTGCTTGATGCCGAGCGCCTTGCCCATCGACACCGCCATCACGAGGCCGCGCGCCTTGAACGAGCCGGTCGGCAGCCGCCCCTCGTCCTTGACGATGATCTCGCCGCCGCCGAGCTTCTTGCCGAGCTTGGGCAGCCGGATCAGCGGCGTCGTGACCTCGCCGAGCGAGACAATGTCCTGGCATTTGCGCACCGGCAGCAGCTCGCGGTAGCGCCACATGTCGGCGGGGCGCTGCGCAAGCGCGTCCCTGGTCAGCGCCTTCTTCACGCCGGCGAGGTCGTAGCGCACGAGGAGCGGCTTGCCGGCCTTGGAGAGGTTGTGGACCTGGTCGGCTGCATAATGATCGCCTTCCATCGCGCATTCGAGATGGGTGACGAAGCTCGGGCGTTCGATGGTGAGGTTGTCGTTGTCTTGCATGGGGTGGTTTCCTTCTTGTTCTGGTGTTCTCAATGTCTATCCCGTCACCCCTGCGCAACGGTGAAGCCGTTGTCGCTGGAGGTGCCGGAGCGAAGCGGAGGCCTCGAAGGGCGACGAGCCCGGCTGCTGTATCTCGGCCGTGCATCCTTCGAGGCTCGCTGCGCTCGCACCTCAGGATGACGGGTCTGATGTCAAATATTCAGTACCCGTCCATACGCATCCAGCACGGCTTCCTTCATCATCTCCGACAGGGTCGGATGCGGGAACACGGTGTGCATCAGCTCTTCTTCCGTGGTCTCCAGGTTCATGGCGACGACGTAGCCCTGGATCAGCTCGGTGACCTCGGCGCCGACCATGTGGGCGCCGAGCAGCTGACCGGTCTTCTTGTCGAAGATGACCTTGACCAGGCCCTGGTCCTCGCCGAGCGCGATCGCCTTGCCGTTGCCGACGAAGGGGAAGCGGCCAACGCGGATCTCGCGGCCATTCTCCTTGGCCTTGGCTTCGGTCAGGCCGACCGAGGCGACCTGCGGGTTGCAATAGGTGCAGCCGGGGATCATCAGCTTGTCCATGGGGTGCGGATGCAGGCCCTTGATGGCCTCGACGCAGATCACGCCCTCATGCTCGGCCTTGTGGGCCAGCATCGGGGGACCCGCGACGTCACCGATGGCATAGATGCCGGGAACGTTGGTCTTGCCGTAGCCGTCGATCACGATGCAGCCGCGCTCGGTTTTGACGCCGAGCTTTTCGAGACCGAGGTTCTCGATGTTTCCGACGACGCCGACGGCAGAGATCACGCGCTCGAACTCGGCGGTCTGCTTCGCCTTGCCGTCATCGAGCGTCGCGACCACGCTGTCGCTCTTCTTCTCCAGCTTCGTCACGCCCGTGTTGGTGAGGATCTTGATGCCCTGCTTCTCGAGGCGCTTGCGGGCAAGCCCGGCAATCTCCGCATCCTCGACCGGCAGGATCTGCGGCAGCACCTCTACCACCGTGACGTCGGAGCCCATCGTCTTGAAGAAGGATGCGAACTCGATCCCGATCGCGCCCGAGCCCATCACCAGCAGCGATTTCGGCATCCGCTCCGGCACCATCGCCTCGAAGTAGGTCCAGATCAGCTTCTTGTCGGGCTCGAGTCCCGGCAGCACGCGCGGCCGTGCGCCGGTCGCGACGATGATGTGCTTGGCCTGATAAGCCCCCTCGCCGAGCGCACCTTTGGGGCCCTCGACGTCGGACTTCTTCACCGTGACCTTGCCGGGCGCGTCGATCGAGGCCGCGCCCCAGATCACGCTGACCTTGTTCTTCTTCATCAGGAAGCCGACGCCGTCATTCAGCCGCTTCGAGACGCCGCGCGAGCGCTGCACCACGGCTTTCGGATCGAACGAGACGTTATCGGCCGACAGGCCGTAATCCTTGGCGTGCTGCATGTAGTGGTAGATCTCGGCCGAGCGCAGCAGCGCCTTGGTCGGGATGCAGCCCCAGTTCAGGCAGATGCCGCCGAGATAGGATTTCTCGACGATCGCGACCTTGAAGCCGAGCTGGGCGGCCCGGATCGCGGTGACATAGCCACCCGGACCGGAGCCGATGATGATGACGTCGAAGGATGTATCGGCCATGGCGGCTCCCGTTCAACTCAAGTGGCGCCGCGGACGCGGCGCCTGGAAATCAAAACCCTGACCAGCCATTCGAGCAGGATCGCGCCGGCCATGATAGCCAGCGCGATCACAATGACCGCCTGGCCGATGCTCCGTGCCAGCTGCTCGCCGGCAAAGAACGCGGAATGCAGAATATCGAGCCCGACCGGATTGAGTGCAACCACAGCCGAGAGCAACAAGGAGATCCAGGGCCAACGCGTTCGCATTCACCCTGCGCCTCCCCGGGCTACACCATCATCATGACGGGGTTTTCGATCAGCTGCTTGAAGGCGCCGATCAGCTCCGCGCCGAGCGCGCCGTCGATGGCACGGTGATCGCAGGACAGGGTCACGCTCATCATGTTCGCGATCTCGATCTTGCCGCCGCGGACCACAGGCCGCTCCTCGCTGGTGCCGACTGCGAGGATGGTGGCATGCGGCGGATTGATCACGGCGGTGAAGTGGCTGATGCCGAACATGCCGAGGTTGGAGACCGCCGTCGTGCCGCCCTGGTACTCTTCGGGCTTCAGCTTGCGCGAACGCGCGCGGGTCGCAAAATCCTTCATCTCGTTGGAGATGGTCGACAGGGTCTTGCTCTCCGCCTTCCGGATGATCGGCGTGATCAGGCCGCCGGGCATCGCCACCGCAACGCCGACGTCGGAATGGTGGTGCTTGACCATGCCGCTTTCGGTCCAGCTCACATTGCAATTCGGAATTTTCTGCAACGCGACCGCCATCGCCTTGATGACGAAATCGTTGACCGAGATCTTGTAGAGCGGCTTCTTCTCCTTGTCCTTGGGAGCAGCCGCATTGATCTCCTCGCGCGCGGCGAGCAGCTTGCCGATGTCGCAGTCGATGGTGAGGTAGAAGTGCGGGACGTTCTGAATCGACGCGGTCAAACGTTGGGCAATGGTGCGGCGCATCCCATCATGCGGGACGACCTCGTAAGAGCCCGGTTCGAACAGCGACAGAATCTGCTTGTCCGACATGGTCGGCGCGGTCGAGGGCGCGCCTGACGGCGCCGCCGCGGGTGCCTTCAGGCCCTTGCCGGACTTCGCCTGCTCGACGTCGCGTGCCACCACACGGCCATGTGGGCCGGTGCCGGTCACCATCGCAACATCGACGCCGGCTTCCTTGGCGAGCCGGCGCGCCAGTGGTGAGGAGAACACGCGGCCGGCATGGCCGTTGCTCTGCGCAGCCGGCGCTGCGGCCAGCGGTGCAGGTGCGGTGGCGGGCGCCGGCGCAGCCTTGGTGGCTGCCGGCGCGGGCGCCGGTGCGGCAGCTTCAGCAGCTTTCGGAGGTGCGGCCGAAGCGCTCGGCTTGGCGGCACCTGCCGCCTTCACGTCCTCCCCCTCGCCGGCCAGCACCGCGATCACGTCATTGACCGGGACGTCCTGCGTGCCCTCTGGCACGAGGATCCTGGCGATCGTGCCCTCGTCGATGGCCTCGACCTCCATGGTCGCCTTGTCGGTCTCGATCTCGGCGATGACGTCGCCGGATTTGACCTTGTCGCCTTCCTTCTTCAGCCACTTGGCGAGGTTGCCCTTCTCCATCGTCGGCGAAAGAGCGGGCATCAGGATGTTGATGGGCATGCTGACCTCAAGAAGAACTTTGCAAAAATCCGTCTCCGGACCGAAGACAGACAGACCAGGTTAGTTGCCGATGTCGCCCTGCCACAGGCGCTCATTGGCAGGGATGGAACGCCAGTTCTTCATCATGGTGATGGAGCGGTCGTCCGCAAGATCGATCCAGGGGATGCCGAACTTGTCGAGGATGTCCTTGGAGCCCTCGAAAGTGACGGACTCTCCGATCACCACGAGCTTGACCTTGAACAGCGCGAGCGCACCGGCACACATCGCGCATGGCGACAGCGTGGTGTACATGACGGTATCGTGGAACGAAATCGCACCCGCCTCGCGCAGGCAACTCATCTCGCCGTGCAGGATCGGGTTGTTCTCCTGCACGCGGTTGTTGTGGCCGCGGGCGATCACCTTGTTGTCGCGGGTCAGCACGGCGCCGATCGGCAGACCGCCTTGCGCGATCGAGGCTTCCGCCTCGCGGATCGCCTCCAGCATAAAATCGAAATGATAGGATTCGATCGCCACGGTCAGTGCCCCTTCCCGCGCGGCGTCGTGGTGCCGGTGTCGGTGGGTCGCTCGATCTCGGCCTGGAACATCTCGATGATCCGGTTCAGCGCGTCCTCCTCGGTGTATTCGCTCTCGCGCGCATAGGCGCGCGCGGCGTGACGCGCGAGATCGACGAGCAGCAGGCCCCACATGTCCGGCTCGTCGAAGGCCCGCTGGAATGCCATCGACAGCCCGCCGTCCAGCACGAACACGCGCAGGATCTCGACCGCATCATCGCGGACGAGGACGTCGGGTGGTAATGGCTGCTCCTTCGGACCCGCCATGGTCTACCTGTAGCAGACGGCTTTGGCCGCCTCGACAACTTCGGCAGCCGAAGGCAGCGCGAGCTTTTCCAGGTTCGCGGCATAGGGCATCGGCACGTCCTTGCCGGAGACGCGGGTTACAGGCGCATCCAGATAGTCGAAGGCATGCTCCATGATCCGCGCGGCGATCTCGGCGCCGACGCCGCTCTGGGCCCAGCCCTCTTCCACTGTGACGGCGCGGCCGGTCTTCTTGACCGAGTTGATGATCGTCTCGGTGTCCATCGGGCGCAGCGTGCGCAGATCGATCACTTCGGCCTCGATGCCGTCCTTGGCGAGTTCGGCGGCGGCCTTCAGCGCGTAGCTCATGCCGTTCGACCATGAGATGATCGTGACATGGCTGCCCGAGCGCACGATGCGCGCCTTGCCGATCGGAATCACGAAATCGTCGAGCTTCGGCACCTCGCCGGTGTGACCGTAGAGCATCTCGTTCTCAAGGAAGATCACCGGATTGGGATCGCGGATCGCAGCCTTGAGCAGGCCCTTGTAATCAGCGGCCGAGAACGGCGCGACGACCTTGAGGCCCGGAACGTTCGAATACCAGGACGAATAATCCTGGCTGTGCTGGGCGGCCACGCGGGAAGCGGCGCCGTTGGGCCCGCGGAACACGATCGAGCAGCCCATCTGGCCGCCGGACATGTAGAGCGTCTTGGCCGCGGAGTTGATGATCTGGTCGATTGCCTGCATGGCGAAGTTGAAGGTCATGAACTCGACGATCGGCTTCAACCCGCTCATCGCGGCGCCGACGCCGATGCCGGCAAAGCCGTGCTCGGTGATCGGCGTGTCGATGACGCGCTTGGCGCCGAATTCCTGAAGCAGGCCTTGCGTCACCTTGTAGGCGCCTTGGTATTCGGCGACTTCTTCGCCCATCACGAAGACGTCGGCGTCGCGGCGCATCTCTTCGGCCATGGCATCGCGGAGGGCTTCGCGGATGGTCTGCGTCACCATCTCGGTGCCGGCGGGCACTTCCGGATCGGGCTCTGCGACGACCTGCGGCGCCGGCGCAGCCTTGGGAGCTGGAGCCTCGGCCTTCGCGGCGGCGGGGGCGGCGGACTCAGCAGCCTTCTGCTGCTGGGCAGGCGCGGGCGCCTTGGCGAGATCGGCGGCACTCTCGCCATCGGCCAGAATCGTCGCGATCGGCGTGTTCACGGCCACGTCGGCGGTGCCCTCGGGGATCAGGATCTTGCCGAGCGTACCTTCATCGGTCGCCTCGACTTCCATGGTCGCCTTGTCGGTCTCGATCTCGGCGATGACGTCGCCGGACTTGATCGTCTCACCCTCTTTTTTCAGCCATTTGGAGAGGTTGCCCTTCTCCATCGTGGGCGACAACGCGGGCATCAGCACTTGAATTGGCATATCGACTCCAAAAGAAAGCTTGCGCGCGTTCAGCGGTAAATATCGGTCCAGAGCTCGGCGGCATCCGGCTCGGGATCATGCTGGGCGAAATCGGCAGACGCGTTGACGATGTCGCGCACCTCGGCGTCGATCGCCTTCAGATCCTGCTCGCTGACCTTGGCGGCCAACAGGCGGTTGCGTACCTGCTCGATCGGATCCTGGTCGTGGCGGACTTTTTCGACCTCCTCGCGCGTTCTGTACTTGGCGGGGTCGGACATCGAGTGGCCGCGATAACGGTAGGTCTGCATCTCCAGGATGAAGGGGCCCTTGCCGGCCCGGCACCACGCCGCCGCCTCGTCGCCGGCGGCCTTGACGGCGCGGACGTCCATGCCGTCGACCTGCTTGCCGGGAATGTTGAA
This sequence comes from Bradyrhizobium sp. WSM4872, assembly GCF_055811715.1. Taxonomy (NCBI): domain Bacteria; kingdom Pseudomonadati; phylum Pseudomonadota; class Alphaproteobacteria; order Hyphomicrobiales; family Nitrobacteraceae; genus Bradyrhizobium; species Bradyrhizobium sp. WSM4872. The sequence continues at coordinate 13,757 of NZ_JBVVPT010000003.1, forward strand.
GGAGGCGCCGCGCTTGGAAAAATCCTGCTGCGCCGAGGCGCGCGAGACCGAAGTGCCCATGGCGTAGCGGTTGTTCTCGATGACGTAGATCACCGGCAGCTTCCAGAGCTCCGCCATGTTGAAGCTCTCATAGACCTGGCCCTGGTTGGCCGCGCCGTCGCCGAAATAGGTGACGCTGACATTGTCGTTGTCGCGATAATGATTGGCGAAAGCGAGCCCGGTGCCGAGCGAGACCTGCGCACCGACGATACCGTGGCCGCCATAAAAGTGCTTCTCCTTGCTGAACATGTGCATGGAGCCGCCCTTGCCCTTGGAATAGCCGCCGCGACGGCCGGTGAGCTCGGCCATGACGCCGTTGGCCTCCATGCCGGTGGCGAGCATATGGCCGTGATCGCGATAACCGGTGATGACCTGATCGCCCGGCTTCAGGGCCATCTGCATCCCGACTACCACGGCCTCCTGGCCGATATAAAGGTGGCAGAAGCCGCCGATCGCACCCATGCCGTAGAGCTGGCCGGCCTTTTCCTCGAACCGCCGGATCAGGAGCATGTCGCGGAGCGCCTTGAGCTCCTGCTCTCTGGTGAATTCCGGGGGCGAACCGCCGTCGGTCTTGTCCTGTGCAGTGCTTGCGGCGGCTTTCTTGGGTGCGGCCATGGGAATTCCGGGTCAGAGAAAACTTCAGCCCTCTCTAACCCAAGTCAAACGCCCTTGGAAAGCACCGCGGCGGCATGGCACGACTTTCATTATGCCGCACTGCAACGTGATCGTAATATTGCAAAATCTTTGACGCGGATCGGGCAACAAATCGACACGGTCGCCGCACCCGCAGATTCGTGCCCGCGTCAAGCAACGTTGAGCCAACGCGATCCCGACATTTGGAACGGGCGGCGCAGAACAGCGCCGCCCTCTCCGCCCGACCGATCAGAAGAAGCCGAGCTTCTTGGGGCTGTAGCTGACCAGCAGATTCTTGGTCTGCTGGTAGTGATCGAGCATCATCTTGTGGGTCTCGCGCCCGACGCCCGACTGCTTGTAGCCGCCGAAGGCCGCATGCGCGGGATAGGCATGGTAGCAGTTGGTCCAGACCCGGCCGGCCTGGATCGCCCGGCCGAAGCGATAGCAGCGGTTGGCGTCGCGGCTCCAGACGCCTGCCCCCAGGCCATAGAGCGTGTCGTTGGCGATCTCGAGCGCCTCTTCGTCGCTCTTGAAGGTCGCGACCGAAACCACCGGGCCGAAGATCTCCTCCTGGAAGACGCGCATCTTGTTGTGGCCCTCGAACACGGTCGGCTGGACGTAGAAGCCGCCGGCGAGATCGCCGCCGAGCTCGGCGCGTCCGCCGCCGGCCAGGACCTTTGCGCCCTCCTGTTTGCCGATGTCGATATAGGAGAGGATTTTTGCGAGCTGCTCGCCCGACGCCTGCGCACCAATCATGGTGTCGGCCGCACGCGGATCACCCTGCTTGATCGCGGCGACGCGCTTCAGCGCCCGCTCCATGAAGCGGTCATAGATGTCGGCATGGACCAGCGCCCGGCTCGGACAGGTGCAGACCTCGCCCTGGTTCAGCGCGAACATGACGAACCCTTCGATCGCCTTGTCGAAGAAGTCGTCGTCTTCGGCGGTGACGTCGCTGAAGAAGATGTTGGGCGACTTGCCGCCGAGCTCGAGCGTGACGGGAATGAGGTTCTGGCTGGCATATTGCATGATCAGCCGGCCCGTCGTGGTCTCGCCGGTGAAGGCGATCTTGGCGATGCGCGGGCTGGACGCGAGCGGCTTGCCGGCTTCCAGGCCAAAGCCGTTGACAATGTTGAGGACACCGGGCGGCAGAATGTCACCGATGATCTCGGCCCAGACCATGATCGAGGCCGGGGTCTGCTCGGCCGGCTTGAGCACGACGCAATTGCCGGCGGCGAGCGCGGGCGCGAGCTTCCAGCAGGCCATCAGCAGCGGGAAGTTCCAGGGGATGATCTGACCGACCACGCCGAGCGGTTCGTGAAAATGATAGGCAACGGTGTCGTGATCGATCTCGCCGATCGAGCCTTCCTGGGCGCGGATGGCGCCGGCGAAATAGCGGAAATGATCGATGGCGAGCGGGATGTCCGCTGCGCGGGTCTCGCGGATCGGCTTGCCGTTGTCCCAGGTCTCGGCGATGGCGAGACGCTCGAGATTGTCTTCCATACGGTCGGCGATCCGGTTCAGCATCGCTGCGCGCTCGGCGACGCTGGTGCGGCCCCAGGCGGCCTTCGCGGCATGCGCAGCGTCGAGCGCTGCCTCGACATCCTGCGCGTCGGAGCGCGCGATCTTGCAGACGATCTGGCCGGTCACCGGCGAGGCGTTGTCGAAATACTTGCCGGAGATCGGCGCGACGAACTTGCCGCCGATGAAATTGTCGTAGCGTTCGGCGAAGGGAATTTTGCTGACGCTGAGGAATTCTACCTTGTTCATTGATCACTCCCGATGTTTGCTGTTTGCGCAATTCGTCGCGTGGTCGCGACTTGCGCCGACGATGTCGCGGGAGGGGTCTTCTGTCAGCCCTGATAGGAGCGATGACGGAGCCGACCTGTCGCAGTTCTGCGACAGGTGACGAGGCTGCACGTCGTGCCGCCGCACATACTGACCTCATCCCGAGGAGCGCGCTCTTGCGCGCGTCTCGAAGGATGGCTGGGGGTGACGTCAGGGCCTCTTGTGATTCCAGACGACCGCTTCGCGGTCTCCTCACCATGAAGATCTACCAGCAGCTCAATGCGCGTTCAGCTCGAACCGCTTGAGCTTCCTGTGCAGCGTGGCGCGGCTGACGCCGAGGGCCTTGGCGGCAGCCGAGACATTGCCGCCGGCGCGCAGGAGAGCCCGCTGCAACACGGCGCGCTGGCCGCCAGCGAGGTGGTCGTCCGCAACATCGCCGCCGAGGAGATCGGCCGCAGGCGCTGGTCGCAACGCCCGGCCCGGCGCGAGCCCCAGTCCCGCCCGGGCAGTCCTGGTCGCGCCAATCACGAGATCGTCCGCATCGACCGCGACGAGGCCGCCGCATTGGCCGTCCGCCGCTTGCGTCAACACGATGCGGGCATGGGCGAAGGCCCTGCGAAACAGATCGGCCTCGATACGTTTGGCCGCCTCACCGACCGCGAGCGCGATCAGATTGGAAAACACGTCGGTACGATCGGCGCGGCAGGAGGAGACGTCGAGCACGCCGGCGAACGCAGCCTCATGGTCGTAGATCGGAACGGCGGTGCAGCTCAGAAGCGTGTTGCGGGTGAAGAAATGCTGGTCGCGGTCGATCGTCAGCGGACGCTGCTCGACAAGGCAGGTACCGATGCCGTTGGTGCCCTCATGCTCCTCGCTCCAGAGCGCGCCGGTCCAGAGGCCCCAGGACTGAAATGTCGCATCGTCGGCCGGGGTGCCGCGACGATCGACCGGCACGCCCTCCCCGTCGGCGAGCAGCACGCAGCAGCCGCTCGCGCCGACCGCCTGGTAGAGCCGGTCCATCGCACCTCGCGCAGCGGCGAGCAGCGGCGCGACGCGCTCGCGCGCGCGGTGCAGTTCGGCTTCGCTCAGCCGGTTCGGCGAGCTACGGCCGGCGGGATCGAGGCGATGCAATCTGGACGAACGGCGCCACGAGGCCACGAGCGACGAGCGTGCCGCCTGGCCTGACGTAATGGCGGCCTCGACACGGGCCGCGTGATGCCGGGGGGATTGCCCATTCATCACGGTGTTTCCTCCGGGTGGCAATCTAGAGCGTGCCGGCACGGCCTGGTTGATCTGCGTCAACCCAGGCCATGGTGATAGAAGCCATGAGCCGGTTGCCGCGATCCCGTCAAGGCGGCAATCCGGTTCCAGTCCTTCAACTTTAGGAAGAGTTGTCAGTTCGCCGGGATCGTCCGGACCAGATCGCGCGGATTGACGTAGTCGAGCTGGAAGCGCGCCCGCTCGTCCAGCATGTCGGGGTCGATCTTCGCGGAGCGCAGCAGCGAAACGCGCTGCTCGCTCCTGGCGCGCTCCCGCTTGAGCTGGGCCAGCTCGCTGGTCAGCGCCACGATCTCCTGGTCGAGCTCCTGACGGGCGTTGAGGCCGTATTTGCCGGTATAGGCGTTGACACCGAAATAACCGACGATGGCGGCCGCCATCGCATAGAGGGCAAGACCGGTCAGGATCGATTTGAGGCGCGCGCGGGAGACCATCTTGGGAAGATGGGACAGGTTGGTTAAGGGCGTGCTAATGGCCCCCGCGCGCATCGCGTTCCCATGCCTGACTCAGCCGTCATGCCCGGCCTTGTGCCGGGCATCCACGTTCTTCGTCAGTTCAGCAAGGACGTGGATGGCCGGGACACCTAGCGCGAAGACGCGCTTCGCGCCTTTGCCCGGCCATGACGAAGTCCTGGGAATCGCGCCTCAGCCGTGATGCTTCGCGACGTGCACCGCAAACGCGTCGATATAGGCCTGGATCACAGGCTTCAGGGACTCCTTGGTCAGGTTGCCCTCAGCATCGAAGGCGTCGCCCACTCCGTTCAAATAGGCCTCCGGCTGCTGCATGATCGGGCCGGAAATACCCGGCAGGATGTTCTGCAGCGTCTTGGCGGCGCTGACGCCGCCGAGCGGGCCCGGCGAGTTCGCGATGATGCCGACCGGCTTGCCGTTAAACGAGCTCTTGCCATAGGGCCGCGAGGCGACGTCGATGGCGTTCTTCAGCACGCCCGGGATCGCGCGATTGTATTCCGGCGTGACGAAGATGACGCCGTCCGATTTCTGGATCTTTTCGCGGAAAGACAGCCAATCGGCCGGCGGCGCGCCCTCGAGGTCCTGGTTGAAGAACGAGATGCCGGCCGGCGTGATGACCTCGAGCTTGAGCGAGGCCGGCGCGAGTTTGGCGAGCGCATGGGCGATCTTCAGCGAAAAGCTGTCCTTGCGCAGGCTGCCGGCGATCGTGACGATATTGTAGGCCATGGAGTGTCCTCGAAATCTTCAGCGGGAGTGCCGGGTCGGCACTTAAGCGATCCCGAGTGATGGATGCAAGTGCATGGACCAGTCGGATTTGGAAACGCTGCGTTTCTGAACGGTTGCCCAAACAATCAGGCCGCCAAGTGGCGGCCTGATCCTCGGCAAAAATCTGCAAATCGGCTCAGATCGTCGGATTCCACGCCGACGGGATCAGGCGATACTTGGCGCCGTCCTTCTCGACATGCCCGACCGAGGGGAAGGTGAAGTGGAAGCCGATCACGGTCGCCTTCTCGGCCGCCGCCATGTCGTAGAACTTGTGACGCGTCTCCTGCGCCAGCGCAGCATCGGTGTCGAACACCACATGCCAGTCCGGATTGCGCAGGAAGAACTCGGGGATGTTGGTGACGTCGGACTGGATCAGCACCTTTGCATCGCCCGAGGCAACCGCGAACGAGGTGTGCCCGGGGGTGTGGCCGGGCGTCGCGATCGACGTGATGCCCGGCGCGACCTCCTTGCCCCACTCGTACTTCGTGACCTTGGACTCGAGTCCGGCAAAGGTCTTCTTCACATTGGCGAAGTAGTTCTTCATCATCCCGTTCGACTCGGCCTTGGCGGCGTTGTCCTCGCTGGTCCAGAACTCCCAGTCCTTGCCGGGCACCATGATCTCCGCATTGGGGAAGGCAAGCGCGCCGTCGGCGAGACGAATGCCGTTGGTGTGGTCGGGATGCAGATGCGAGAGCAGCACGACGTCGATGCTCTTGGGGTCGACGCCGGCGGCCTGGAGATTCTGCAGCGTGCGACCGACCGCGCCCTTGCTGGGCTCGAGATTGGCGACACCGTTGCCGGTATCGATCAGCACGAGCTTGGAGCCGGTGTTGATGAGCTGCGGGTTGAACGGCACCGTGACCATGCCCTTCGGCATGTAGGCCGCCTCGCCCGCGGCCAACGCTTCCTCCTTCGGCGCGTTGACGACGAACTTGTCCGGCATCGGGAAAGTGCGCGCACCGTCATTGATCGAGGTGCACTCGTAGCTGCCGACCTTGTAGCGATAGAAGCCCGGCGCCTGCGTGCCGGCTTGCGGCACCGCGGCATTGGCGGCGGTCGATCCAAGCTTGGTCACGGCCGCCGCACCGAGGACGGCAGCACCTGCGAGCAAATGGCGGCGATTGAGATCGGTCATGGAGAAGTCCCCTTCTGAGCGCGCCTTGCGGTTTTTCCGCTTTCAATGGCGGCGGAATAATCTCCCGCTTCGCTCAGAAGGCAAGACCTTCTTTGGGTGACGAGCCGTCGCACGTGCCGATTATTTATTTGGGTTGATGAGGAATTTTTCGCCAGTGGCGCGTTTGGCATAGACCGCGATGTTGGCGGGATCGAGCGCCTCGGAAAGCGACACCACCTTGGTGTAGTGGCTGGCAAACGTGGTCTTCAGTTCGTCGACCACGCGCTGGCGCAGCCTGGCCCCGTCCGCCTGCCCGATCTTCATGAGGAACGGAAACAGCAGCCAGCCGCCGACGCCCCAGGCCATGCCGAAGCCGCGCGGCAGCTCGATCGGGCGAACATCGAGCGCGCCATAGACGTAGACCTGCTTGTGCACGTTGGAGCCGTAGCGGCTGTATTCCTTCGCAGTCTTGTTGATCGCGACTTCCATGCAGTTAAGGATGTCGCCGGCGAGCTTGCCGCCGCCGATGGCGTCGAAGGCGATGGTGGCGCCGGTCTCGACCAGCGCGTCGGTGAGATCGCCGAGGAAGCTCGGCGCGGTGGAATTGACGACATATTTGGCGCCGATCTTGTGCAGGATGTCGGCCTGCTCCTTGCTGCGCACGATGTTGACCAGCGGGATGCCATCCTTGATGCAGATCTTGTTCAGCATCTGGCCGAGATTGGATGCGGCCGCGGTGTGCACCAGCGCCTTGTGACCCTCGCGCCGCATGGTCTCGGTCATGCCGAGCGCGGTGAGCGGATTGACGAAGCAGGAGGCACCTTCGGCCGGCGTGGTGCCTTCCGGCAGCGGCAGGCACTCGCGCACTTTCAACGTGCGATACTGGGTGTACATCGCGCCGCCGATCATGGCGACGGTCTTGCCCATCAGCGCCTTCGCGGCATCCGAGGAGCCGGTCCCGATCACGACTCCCGCGCCCTCGTTACCGACCGGCATGGACTCGTCGAGCCGGCCTGCCATCGCCCGCATCGCGCCCTCCGGCACCTTCGCGGTGATGACGGGAGCGCCCTTGTCGCCGGAAGCCTTTGCCGTGCTCATGTCGGCCGCGCCGATCAGGAGCCCGAGGTCGGACGGATTGATCGGCGCCGCCTCGACGCGGACGACGACCTCGTCCGCGGCGGGTTCGGGGGTCGGCACGTCGAGAAGCGAGATCTCGAGCTCACCGCTCGTCTTGATCAGCGAACGCAGTTGCAGTCCGGTCTTGCCGTCGCTCATGTCGATCCTCCCCTGTTTTTGTCCGACCGCCGGCTTATGCCAGCGCCTTCAGTGCCGCCTTGCCGCCGTAGAGCGCCTGCTTGCCGAGCTGCTGCTCGATACGCAGGAGCTGGTTGTATTTTGCGGTGCGATCGGAGCGTGCAAGGGAGCCGGTCTTGATCTGTCCGCAATTGGTGGCGACCGCGAGGTCCGCGATGGTGGAATCCTCGGTCTCGCCGGAGCGGTGCGACATCACCGAGGTGTAGCCGGCCTTGTGCGCCATTTCGACGGCGGCGAGCGTCTCGGTCAGCGTGCCGATCTGGTTGACCTTGATCAGGATCGAATTGGCCCGTCCGGCCTTGATGCCTTCGGCGAGGCGCTTGACGTTGGTGACGAAGAGATCGTCACCGACGAGCTGGCACTTCTTGCCGACGAGGTCGGTCAACTCCTTCCAGCCGTCCATGTCGTCTTCCGACATGCCGTCCTCGATGGTCACGATCGGATAGCGCGAGACGAGGTCAGCAAGGTACTTGGCCTGCTCGGAGATCGAGCGGGTCTTGCCCTCGCCTTCGTAGACGTATTTGCCATCCTTGAAGAACTCGGTCGAGGCGCAGTCGAGGCCGATCACGATGTCGGAGCCCGCCTTGTAGCCGGCCTTGCCGATCGCGTTCATGACGAATTCGAGCGCGGCGTCCGCCGACGGCAGGTTCGGGGCGAAGCCGCCCTCGTCGCCGACATTGGTGTTGTGGCCGGCCTTCTTCAGCTCGGACTTCAGCGTGTGGAACACTTCCGCGCCATAGCGCAGACCCTCGGCGAAGGAGGATGCGCCGACGGGCAGGATCATGAACTCCTGGAAGTCGATCGGGTTGTCGGCATGCATGCCGCCATTGATGATGTTCATCATCGGCACCGGCAAGAGACGCGCCGAGGTGCCGCCGACGTAACGGTAGAGCGGCATGTCGAGCGAGTTCGCGGCCGCCTTGGCGCAGGCGAGCGACACGCCGAGGATGGCGTTGGCGCCCAGCCGGCTCTTGTTCGGCGTGCCGTCGAGGTCGATCATGATCTGGTCGATCTGGGCCTGCTGCTCGACATCGAGGCCGCTCAGGGCCTCGAAGATCTCGCCGTTGACGGCGCCGACCGCCTTGGTGACGCCCTTGCCGAGATAGCGGGCCTTGTCGCCGTCGCGCAATTCCACCGCCTCATGGGCGCCGGTGGAGGCGCCTGACGGCACCGCGGCACGACCGAGCGCACCATCTTCCAGCACGACGTCGACCTCGACGGTGGGATTACCGCGGCTATCGAGGATTTCGCGGCCGATGATGTCGATGATGGCGGTCATGAGAGCCTCTTTTCGGGGACCAAAGGGGGCGGTTGGCGGTGCTTCTACCGCAATGCGTCGAAGTGGAAAAGGCCGGGTGACGGCCGGGTCGCGATTGGCTAAGAGGGCCGCTACGGAGGCGGCCCGATGTCGAAAAAACCCAGCAAATCGAACAACTCCCCTGCTTTGCAGCTCGGCCGCGCCGTGGAATGGCCGGATACGCCCGAGAAGGCGAAACTGGACCGCGTGCCCAATCCGCAAGGAGGCACCGATTATCTGGTCCGTTTCACCGTGCCCGAGTTCACCTCGCTCTGTCCGGTCACGGGACAGCCGGATTTCGCGCATCTGATGATCGACTACGCGCCCGGCCAATGGCTGCTGGAGTCGAAGTCGCTCAAGCTCTACATCGCGAGCTTCCGCAATCACGGCGCCTTCCACGAGGACTGCACCGTGATGATCGGCAAGCGCATCGCCAGCGAGATCAAGCCGAAATGGCTCCGCATCGGCGGCTACTGGTATCCGCGCGGCGGCATTCCGATCGACGTGTTCTGGCAGACCGGCCGCGTGCCGAAGGGCCTGTGGGTGCCGGAGCAAGGCGTCGCGCCCTATCGCGGCCGCGGCTGAACGTTTCCAGTCTCCAGGAAGCAGTGCGTTGCGGCTAATAAGCGCTGAGCAGGTCGACCTTGGCGTTGGCCGCCACCAGCCGCCGCGCCAGGATCGCGGCGAGGTTGCGCATGATCTTCAGCGCGGTCTCGGGATGCAGCCGGCGGTAGTCGGCAAAACTGTCGAGCGGCAGTTCGAGGCAGGTCACGAGCGTATCGGCGAAGACATCGGCGCTGCGGCTTCTCTCGAGGATTGCCATCTCGCCGAACTCCATGCCGGGGCCGAGCGAGGCCAGCCGCACGCCGCTTCGCAATTTGACGCTGACCATGCCGCTCTGGAGGAAGAACAGGGAATTGGCGAGCGTGCCGGCCGCGACGATGCGCTGGCCGGCATAGTAGTGGCGCGTGGTCGAGAGCTTGACGATGGCGGCGATCTCGTCGGCGTCGAGCTCGGCCAGCAGCGCTTGATCGCCGAGATGCACGCTCTCCTTCATGTCGGTAAAGCCGCCGAAGCGATAGATCACCTGGTCCTCGGCCCATTCGATCGCATCGTCGAGCAGCGCAAAGCGCCGCAGCCTTCGCGGATCCGCCGTGCGCGCGGAAATCGCGGCCCATACCGCGGACGTCTCCTCGATGCCTGATAGAACCGTGGTGATGCCTGCATTGTTGAGCGCCGTCAGCGTCTCACCCAGAAGCTCTGCGCCGGCTGCGGTGATGTCGGGGACGCGGCGGAAATCGATGATCAGGAGCGGCGCGTTCGGCGGCTCACTGGTGAGCCGTCGCGTGACGTAGTCAATGGTGCCGAAATTCAGCGCGCCGACGAGCTCGAGGATGCGGATATCGCTGTGGCGATCGTCGAGAATCTGCTGCTCGTGCGGCTGGCGGCTGCGACGCGACGAGATGCCGTAGATATCATAGTCGGCCATGACGCTGCTGCGTACGTCGGCGTTGCGGTTGAGCATGTGCAGGTCGAACCGCGCCGACAGCGCCTCGCAGACCTTGAGGCCGCGCACGCTGTTGAAATGATTGTCCAGCAGCGGCGAAAAGGTGCCGAGCCCAAGTTGCGAAGGTAGCGCCGCGACGATACCACCGCCGACGCCGCTCTTGGCGGGGATGCCGACGCGGTAGGTCCACTCGCCGGCATAGTCGTACATGCCCGAGCTCGTCATCACCGACAACGTGCGCGCGACGATGTGCGGTGTGATCACCTGCACCCCCGTCACCGGATTGATGCCGCGGTTGGCGAGCGTGGCCGCCATCACCGCCAGATCGCGCGCAGTGACCAGGATCGCGCATTGGCGGAAATAGACGTCGAGGACCGCATCGACGTCGTCGGGCAGCACCGCGTAATTCCGCAGCAGCCAGGCAATGGCCCGGTTGCGGTTGCCGGTCGCGGTCTCGGAGACATGCACGGCCTCGTCGACGCCGAGCTCGCGGCCGGCGAACTGGCCGAGCTTCGAGCGGACGCGCTCGAAGGCGCCCTTCCCGTCCACCTTGTAGATCAGGCCCGAACAGGCGATGGCGCCGGCATTGACCATCGGGTTGAAAGGACGGTTGTCATTGGTAAGCCGGATCGAATTGAAAGCTTCGCCGCTCGGCTCGACGCCGATGGTGGCCGCGACGCGTTCTTCGCCAACCATCTCCAGCGCCAGTGCGAACACGAAGGCCTTCGAGACCGATTGGATCGTGAACGGCACCGCGCTGTCGCCGACCTCGTAGACATGGCCGTCGATGGTGACGAGCGCGATGCCGAAATGGTCGGGGTTGGCGCGCTTCAGCTCGGGGATGTAGTCGGCAAGTTCGCCCGAATTGTCGGCCCGGAATTCTTCGTAACAAGAGGTCAGGAAGCGCCGGAGCGGGGGCTTGGTGGGATATCCCGTCGATCGGGGCACGCTGGCTGCGCTTGGCGAACGGCTGGTCTGGGCGTCCACGATCTCACACCTCGCTTTGCCTAAAATCAAAGCAATTCGTGTGCCATGTATACGGGACCGGCGGTGTCGTGGTGGGGCCGATCCCAGTTGAGGGACCGAATAGCCTCAGCGCGCGTCGGACGGCGCGCGCTGCTTCAACAGGCGCGCGCAGACAAGGCCCAGCGCCACCATGATCGCGGCGCTCGTGAACAGGGTCGGCATCTTGCCGCCATGCTGCAGGCCAAGGCCATAGGCGAGCGGCCCGAGCGTCTGCCCCATGAAGAAGAAGAACGAATGCAGCGACAGCGCGGTGGCGCGTGCTTCGACCGAGAGTTCGCTGGCAAACATCTGAAGGCAGCCATGGGCGATGTAGAAGCCCCATCCCATCACGATGAGATTGAGTGCCTGCACTTCCCAGCGCGGGCCGAAGGCGACGACCACGAGCTGCGAGGCCACCAGCGTCATGCCCGCGATCATCATTCCCTTCATGCCCAGCCATGGCAGCAGGCGCGACACGGTCAGCGTGTAGAACAAGCCGCCGACCGCAAAGCCCGCGATAACGATGCCCGCGATCGAGAGCGAGGTCTGACCGAGCTCGAACAGGAACGAAGCGATGTAGGGAAACAGGCCGAGCACGCAGCAGCCTTCGATGAACACCGCCGAATAACAGACATAGGCGTTCGGGTTGGTGAAGATGGTGCGATAGCCGGCCTTCAGCGCCGACAGGCTCGTCTTCGGCGGATGCTTGACCTTGGCACCACGAAAACCGGCGGCCACCGCGACCGACGCAACGATCACGAGCCCCCCGAGCACCGCCAGCACGCCGCGCCAGCCGAGGAAATCGCCGATCAGGCCGGAAGCGGAGGCGCCGAGCAGATTGCCCGTCATCGCGCCGGCGAGCGTGCGGCTGATCGCGACCTGGCGTTTCTCCGGACCGACGAGGTCGCTGGTCAGGCTGAGCGCCACCGGAAACACGCCGCCGGAGCCGATGCCGGCGAGGATACGGGTCGCGAACAGAACCGAGAACGAGCTCGAGAGCGCCCCCAGGATGTTGGCAAGGCCGAGCAGCGCGAGGCAGCCGATCATCAGCCGCGTCTTGCCGAACAGATCGGCGGCGGCGCCGACGATCGGCTGGATGATCGAGAAGGTGAAGGCGAACACCGCGGCAAACCCGGCAGCTGTCGCGATGCTGACGCCAAAGTCCTCGGCGACGTGCGGCAGCACCGGATCAAGCGCGCGCGCGGAGAGTGCCGCGGCAAAGCTCGCACCGGAAATGACGTAGAGCGCGGCCGGCAGGCCATGATCGTGCGGCCGCGCTGCGCCTTGCTGCATCAGCGCGGGTCGGCTTTGGTCGAATCTTTGGCGAGCGCGTCGAACGCCATCAGTCTTCGGATCAGCGCCTCGAACTCGCGCAGCGGCACCATGTTGGGTCCGTCGGACGGCGCGCTGTCGGGGTCGGGATGGGTCTCGATGAAGACACCGGCAACACCGACAGCGACGGCTGCGCGTGCGAGCACCGGCACGAATTCGCGCTCACCTCCGGAAGAGGTCCCCTTTCCGCCCGGCTGCTGTACCGAATGAGTGGCGTCGAAGATCACGGGTGCGCCGGTGGTGCGCGCCAGGATCGGCAGTGCGCGCATGTCGGAGATCAGCGTGTTGTAGCCGAAGGACGCACCGCGTTCGGTCACGAGCACGTTGGGATTGTTCGCGCTCGTGATCTTGGATACGACGTTGCCCATGTCCCAGGGCGCAAGAAACTGGCCCTTCTTGACGTTGACGACCTTCCCGGTCGCAGCGGCTGCCAGCAGCAGATCGGTCTGGCGACACAGGAAGGCCGGGATCTGCAGGATGTCCACCGCCTGCGCCACCTCGGCGCACTGCGCGGCGTCATGCACGTCTGTCAGGACCGGCAGGCCGAGCGACGATCGGATTTCGGCGAAGATCGGCAGCGACTGGGCAAGCCCGAGGCCACGCGCAGCCGACGCGCTGGTGCGATTGGCCTTGTCGAACGAGGTCTTGTAGACGAGGCCGATCTGCAGGCGCGCGGCAATCTCCTGCAGCGCGGAGGCCACCTCCAGCGCATGCTGGCGGCTTTCGAGCTGACACGGCCCCGCAATGATCGAGATCGGCAGATCATTGCCGAATTTGACCTTGCCAATGGTGACGACCGGCGCCGCTGACGTCGAAGAGCTCAAGGCAAATCCCTCGTTTCGGCGCGACCATAGCCGCGATGAAGGGCGGATCAACCCCATTCGGCCTGGGCTCCCAGAATATCAGGGTTGCGCCCAGGCCCTCAGCGATGGCCTCGCGCCGGCAGCCTCTACTTCACCGCCGAGAAGGCGGTCGGCGCCAGGATCTGGCTGACGATGTTGCCGACGATCTGGCCGTCCGCCTCGCTCTCGGCGCGCCCTTTCATCCAGTCCGGATCGGTCATGAAGGCGGCCCACTTCTTCTCGCGCTCGGCGAGCGACTCCCAGGCCAGGAAATAGGTCAGCTCCTGGTTGGATTCACCGATCAGGGTCGTGAAAAACCCGGCCTGCCTGATGCCGTGCTTTTCCCACACCTTCAGCGTGACGGTCTCGAACCGCTTGAGCAGTGCCGGCAGGCGGCCGGGCACGCAGCGATAGATGCGCATTTCGTAGATCATTCTTGTTCCTCCCTGATCAGGTCCGGCGGTTATATCGGCTGGCCCTGACGGTGTCTTGAGGCCCGCTCGGCCGCCCCCGGTGGCGTTCCGCGCATGGCTGGGGTCCGCTGAAGCCGCTTCATCGAGAGTCGGTTCCCGCAATGCTGCCGCAATGATACGGCCGCTAGATTGGCGCGATTGAGGTTGAGGTGCGGATCATGCGGATTTTGCTCGTCGAGGACGAGGCCGAAATGGCCGACGCGCTGGCGTCGGCGCTGAAGCGCTACGACATGGTCGTGGACCACGCCCCCACGCTCGCCGAGGCGGAAGAGGCCATTTCTGCCGACGTCCACGCCGCCGTCCTGCTCGATCGCCAGCTTCCCGATGGCGACGGTCTCACCCTGATCCCGAAACTCAGGGCGCGCGCCGACGGCGTGCCGATCATCGTGTTGACGGCGCGCGGCGAACTCGCCGACCGGGTCGCCGGGCTCGACTGCGGAGCGGATGATTATCTGGCGAAACCGTTCGCGGTGGAGGAGCTGCTGGCGCGGCTGCGCGCCGTGCTGCGCCGGCCCGCCGGGATGCAGCCCGACATCATGCACGCCGGCCGCCTCGCTTTCGATTTCGGCCATCGCGAGGCAAGCATCGATGGGGCTCCGCTCGAGCTGCCGCGACGCGAGCTCCTTGTGCTGGAAGCCCTGGTCCGCCGCATGGGCCGAACCGTACTGCGCTCCGCGCTGGAAGAAGCCGTCTACAGTTTCGACGACGAGATCCAGTCGAATGCGCTCGATACGCACGTGTCGCGCCTGCGCCGCAAACTCTCGGAAGCCGATGCGCGCGTGGAGATCCACGGCATCCGCGGCGTCGGCTATCTCTTGAAGAAGCTGCCATGAGCAAGCACCACGATCCCTATTGCCTGCGCTCGCGGCTGAGCTGGCGCCTGCTGTCGCTCCAGGCGGTGCTGCTCACGGCGCTCGTTGCCGTCGTCGTCGGGGCATTGAGCGCGTCGGGGTTCGTGATCGCCGGGCGCGACGAAGATCGCGTGATCGACATCGTCCAGCGCGCGCTCGCGCGCGACGCGCAAGGCGACCTGGTCCTGCGGTCGACGACCGAACTGAAACAATTGCGCAGCGAGACCCCCGATCTCTGGTTCCTGGTCCGCGACAGGCAGGGACATTCACTCAGCGAAGGCGCCGTGCCGGCCGAATTCGCCGCCATCGGCAGCAGCCTCGACCAGATCAGCCAGGCGCGGCTCGGTTGGCAGCTGTTGGAGGACGACCCGCGTAAGCCCCCGGCGCGGCTGAAGCGGGTCGACACCGACGCCGGCAATGTGCAGATCATCACGGCGACGCAAGGCAAGCTCACCGGCGCCAAGGCTTTGTTCATGACTTCGCTTGCATTGCTCGGCATCGCCCTGCCCGGCCTGCTCCTCATGGGAACGGCGACGTTCATTGCCACACCGATGATCGTGCGGCGCGCCTTCGAGGCGCTCGATGCAACGGCGGACCAGGCGCGGCGCATCGACATCCATCAACGCGGCGCCCGGCTGTCGCTGGACCGAATTCCGCTGGAGGTCGTACCGCTCGTGACCGCGGTCAACGACGCGCTGGCGCGACTAGACCAGGGCTATGCCCGCCACAAGCGATTCGTCGCCGATGCCGCACACGAGTTGCGCACGCCAATCGCAATCCTGAACACGCGACTGGAGTCGCTCCCCGCAGGGCCGGAAAAGACCCGGCTGCTGGAGGATTCCGCGCGGCTGGCTACGCTTGCCGAGCAACTGCTGGACATTCAGCGGCTCGACCGCTGCGGCCATCCCTTCGCGCGCGTCGACCTCGTTGCAATCGCGCAAAGCGCGGCCGCGGATCTCGCGCCGCTGGCCATTGCCGCCGGCTACGAGCTAGCGCTCGACGCCCCCTCCACGCCGGTCGAAACGATCGGCGATGCGGCGGCGCTGGAGCGCGCGCTGACCAACCTCGTGCAGAATGCGATCCAGCACGGCCCTCGCCGTGGTACCATCGGCATTCGTGTCAGCAGGCCCGCGAGCATCGAAGTCACGGACGAAGGCGCCGGCATCCCGGCCGATCAGCGCGAACAGATATTCGAGCCGTTCTACCGGCTGTCACCGCTCGATCGCGGTGCCGGCCTCGGCCTCAACATGGTGCGCGAGATCGTGCTCCTGCATGGCGGCCACATCTCGGTCGCGGACGCAGCGATCGGCGGCGCGTGCTTCAGGATGTCACTGCCGCCAGTCCGGGAGAATTGACGCAATCGGCGTGCGGCACGCAATGCTGTCGCAATGCACTCAAGCGATTGTTCGGCCGCCTCACCGCTGATCTGCGAGGCGCAACCAAGATGCCGGAGTGCGCATGCCCAACGATTTCCTCTCGTTCTTCCTGTCATGGATGTCAGCCCCGCGCCGCGTCGGCGCGATCGCGCCGTCAGGCGCGGCGCTGGCCGATCTCATCACCCGCGAGATCACCGCATCGACCGGTCCTGTTCTCGAGCTCGGCCCCGGCACGGGCGCATTTACCTACAAGCTGCTCAAACGCGGCGTGCGTCAGCAGGACCTCACGCTGATCGAATACGGCTCCGACTTCATGAAGGTGCTCCAGATGCGTTTCCCCAACGCGCGCGTCTTGTGGATGGATGCGGGGCGGCTGGCAACGGAGCGCCTCTATGAGGGCGCGCCCGTCGGCGCGGTCGTGAGCGGCCTGCCGCTGCTCAACATGTCGACGCGCAAGGTCGTCTCGATCGTCGGTGGCGCGTTCAGTCACGTCCGCCCCGGCGGCGCGTTCTACCAGTTCACCTACGGCATGAGTTGCCCGATCCCGCGGCCCGTGCTCGATCGGTTAGGCTTGCGCGCAAAGCTGGTGGATCGTGCCCTGCTGAACGTGCCGCCGGCCGCCGTCTACAAGCTGACGCGGCGGCCGCAGATGAAGCTCGTCACGGGATCGCTTGCGCCTGATACGTCCATGCCGGCCGCGCCGGAGCCGATACATCTCGGGCGTGACTGCACCGCCACGCCCTGAGCCGATTACACCAGGCGGCTCTGCACCATCGCTGCCCGAATGAACGACGCGAACAGCGGATGCGGCTCGAAGGGGCGCGACTTCAGTTCGGGATGGAACTGGACGCCGATGAACCAGGGGTGATCTTCGTACTCGACGATCTCCGGCAGCACGCCGTCGGGCGACAGGCCGGAGAATTTCAGCCCGTGCTGCTCGAGGCGATCCTTGTAGGCGGTGTTGACCTCGTAGCGATGGCGGTGGCGCTCGGAAATCTCGGTCGCGCCGCCATACACCTCGGAGACGCGGCTGCCGCGATTGAGCGCCGCGGGATAGGCGCCCAAGCGCATCGTGCCGCCGAGATCGCCGGCGTTGGTCCGCTTCTCAAGCTCGTTGCCGCGCAGCCATTCCGTCATCAGGCCGACCAGGGGCTCCTTGGTCGGGCCGAACTCGGTGGAGTTGGCCTCCTCGATCCCGACAAGATTCCGAGCGGCCTCGATCACCGCCATCTGCATGCCGAAGCAGATGCCGAAATACGGCACGTCGCGCTCGCGCGCGAACTGCGCCGCGCGAATCTTGCCTTCGGCGCCGCGCTGGCCGAATCCACCGGGCACCAGAATGCCGTTGACGTGCTCGAGGAACGGCGCTGGATCTTCCTTCTCGAAGATCTCGCTTTCGATCCAGTCGAGATTGACCTTCACCTTGTTGGCGATGCCGCCATGCGAGAGCGCCTCGATCAGCGACTTGTACGCATCCTTCATGCCGGTATATTTGCCGACGATGGCGATGGTAACGTTGCCCTCGGGATTGCGGATGCGCTCGTTGATCTGCTGCCAGCTCCGCAGCTCCGGCGGAATCCGCGAGCCGATGCCGAAGGCGGCAAGCACTTCGTCGTCGAGGCCTGCCGCATGGTAAGCCTGAGGGACAGCGTAGATGCTGTCGGCGTCGCGCGCCTCGATAACGGCGCTCTCGCGCACGTTACAGAATAGCCCGAGCTTGCGCCGTTCCTCCTTGGGGATCTCGCGATCGGTACGGCAGAGCAGGATGTCCGGCTGGATGCCGATCGAGCGCAGCTCCTTGACGGAGTGCTGCGTCGGCTTTGTCTTCAGCTCACCGGCGCTGGGGATATAAGGCAGCAGCGTCAGATGAATGTAGATGGCGTGATCGCGCGGCAGCTCGTTCTTGAGCTGGCGGATCGCCTCGAAGAACGGCAGGCCCTCGATGTCGCCGACGGTGCCGCCGATCTCGACCAGCACGAAGTCGTAATCGTCGTTGCCGTCGAGGACGAAATCCTTGATGGCGTTGGTGACATGCGGAACCACCTGGATGGTGGCGCCGAGATAGTCGCCGCGCCGCTCCTTGGAGATGATGTCCTGATAGATGCGCCCGGTCGTGATGTTGTCGGCCTTGGTCGCCGGCCGCCCGGTGAAGCGCTCGTAGTGACCGAGATCGAGGTCGGTCTCCGCGCCGTCATCGGTCACGAACACTTCGCCGTGCTGATACGGCGACATCGTTCCGGGATCGAGGTTGAGATAGGGGTCGAGCTTGCGGAGGCGGACCTTGTAGCCCCGGGCTTGCAACAGGGCACCGAGTGCCGCTGAAGCCAGACCCTTGCCGAGCGAAGAAACCACGCCGCCGGTGATGAATATGTACCGCGCCATGGGGCTTAACCTCTAATCCCTCGAATTCGATTCGCCAAAGCGATTCGTATTCCGCCCCAAACATTTTGCGGGGCTGTGGGTGAGCCAGAACTGAGAGTGGTGACAGAGCCTTGATGGGGATTGTTGATGCAGGACGGTAGAAGCCGCCCTGCATGGCCCCCCTGCTTTATTGCGAACGCGGTACCTGCGGGCCGCTCGGTGCCGGCGCCTGCTGCTGCTCGTCGGCCTTCTTCAGCGAGTCCAGGATGCCGCCGGAGGTCGGCGGCGCGATAGGCCCGCCACCGGCCGGCTGGGTCTGCGACGCCGGCGCGCCGATGATCGACGACGGCTTGCGGTCGTAGCCGGCATACCAGGACAGGAACAGGCTGGTGAGGAAGAAGCCGACCGCCAGGATCGCGGTGGTCCGCGTCAGAAGGTTCGCGGTGCCGCGGCTCGACATGAAGCCTGCGCCACCTCCCATGCCAAGGCCCCCGCCTTCGGACTTCTGGAGCAGGACGGCGCCGATCATGACGGTGACGATCATGAGGTGAATGACGATGACAACAGTCTGCATAGTGTCCTTCCGTCACAAGCCGACAGCGCCGAGACGGCGGCCAATCGTGCTTCGCGGGTTTTCCTGAAGTTGCGCGGTGTTACACGATCAGACGGGTCATTGCCACCCCCGATCGGCCGGGTCCTAAGGTTTGAAGTTAGCTAGGGACAGCCCTGCGCAATCGCAAGGAAATCGACCGCCTTCAGGCTGGCCCCGCCGACCAGCGCGCCATTGACGTTCTTCACGGCCATCAGCTCCGCCGCGTTCGACGGCTTGACCGAGCCGCCATAGAGGATCCGCATCCCGGCGCCGTCGGTCTTGAACCTGGAGGTCAAGAATTCCCGGATAAAGCCATGAATCTGCTCGACATCCCGGGATGTTGGGGTCAGGCCGGTGCCGATTGCCCAGACCGGCTCATAGGCCACGACCAGATTGGCGGCGGTCGAGCCAGCCGGCAGCGAGCCGTTGAGCTGGCCGCGCAGGATATCGAGGGTGTGGCCCGCATCGCGCTGGCCTTGCGTCTCGCCGATGCAGACGATCGCCGTCACCCCGGCGCGCCAGGCGGCCTCGGCCTTCTGCCGGATCAGGGCATCGCCCTCGCCATGGTCGGCGCGGCGCTCGGAATGGCCGACGATGATCGCGGTCGCACCCGAATCCACAAGCATTTCGGCGGCGATGTCGCCGGTATGGGCGCCGGAGGCCTTGGGGTGGCAATCCTGGGCTCCCACCGCGACCTTCTTGCCGCGGGCCTTTTCGGCGAAAGCTGCGATCAGGGTCGCCGGCGGGCAAACCAGCAGATCGGCTTTGCCGGCCACTTCTGCCGCACCATTGAGCATGGCGTCGAATTCGGCAGTCGAGGCCTTCAGGCCGTTCATTTTCCAATTGCCGGCGATCAGGGGGCGGATGGCATCGGTCATGTCAGATTCCAGCAAAATTTGGCTTGTTCATGCGCTAGCAGAGGTC
Organism: Bradyrhizobium sp. WSM4872; assembly: GCF_055811715.1. Lineage (NCBI taxonomy): Bacteria > Pseudomonadati > Pseudomonadota > Alphaproteobacteria > Hyphomicrobiales > Nitrobacteraceae > Bradyrhizobium > Bradyrhizobium sp. WSM4872. The sequence continues at coordinate 33,715 of NZ_JBVVPT010000003.1, forward strand.
CCGTGGCAGTTCCAGAGACCAGGGGCTTTTAACCGCAGGGATCGAAAGCCTGCCGGACCCGAGGTTGCGGGGGGAAAGCCACCACTTTATGATGATTGATCAATTTGGTGACGCGCTTTTGCGGAATCTGCATTAAGACGCGCTCCCGTTCCCCTCCTGCCAAACAAGTTGGACCAAATGCTTCGAGGAATGCGTAAGGCCTCATCAAACTGGCTCGGCAAGACCATTATGGCCGTTGTGATGGGCGTGCTGATCATCAGTTTCGGCGTTTGGGGCATTGCCGACATCTTCAAGGGCTTTGGACAATCCACCGTGGCCAAGGTCGGCGGCACCGAGATTTCGCTGAACGAGTTCCGCCAGATTTACACCGATCGCCTCCAGCAGATCAGCCGTCAGTTCGGCCGGCCGCTGTCGCCTGAACAGGCGCGCGCCTTCGGCCTTGACCGTCAGGTGCTCCAGCAGACGATCGCGGAAGCCGCCCTCGACGAAGAGGCGCGCCGGCTCGGGCTCGGCCAGTCCGACGACCAGATCCGCCAGCTCATCATGAACGACCCGAACTTCAAGGGCGTCGGCGGCAACTTCGATTCGAACCGCTTCCAGTCCGTGATCCGCAATTTCGGCTATACCGAGCAGCGCTACGTCTCGGAGCAGCGCAAGGTCTCGCTGCGCCGACAGATCACCGGCACGATCGGTGCCGGCCTCGAGCCGCCGAAGGCGATGCTCGACGTGCTGACGCGCTTCCAGAACGAGCAGCGCGCCATTGAATTCGTCAGGCTCGACGCAGCCCAGGCAGGCACCATCGACGCGCCATCGCCCGAGGCGCTCGCCGCCTATTTCGAGGATCACAAGGTCCAGTTCCGCGCGCCCGAATATCGCAAGATCGCGTTCGTCGTGGTCTCGCCGGAGGAGATCGGCAAGTGGAGCGAGGTGTCGGACGAGGACGCCAAGAAAGCGTTTGACCAGCGCAAGGACCGGCTCGGCACGCCGGAGAAGCGCCAGATCCAGCAGATCGTATTCCCCAACGCCGCCGAGGCGCAGGCCGCGCGCGAGCGGCTCACCAGCGGGACGTCGTTCGAGGACCTCGGCAAGGAGCGCGGACTGAGCGCGTCCGACGTCGATCTCGGCCTTGTGACCAAATCCTCGCTCGATCCCGCAGTTGGAGACGCTGTCTTCGCGCTTCCCGCCGGTGAAATCAGCCAGCCGATCCAGGGCCGTCTCGGCACGTCGATCGTCAAGGTCGAAAAGATCGAGCCGGGCGTGGAGGCGAACTACGCGAGCGTTGCCGCCGACATCAAGCGCGAGATCGCCACCGAGCGCGCGCGCGTCAAGGTCGCCGATCTCCGCGACAAGATGGAAGACGAGCGCGGCGGCGGTGCCAGCGTGATCGATGCGGCGCAGAAGCTCGGGCTCACCGCCGTGACCATCGACGCCGTCGACCGTTCCGGCCGCGCCCCGAGCGGCCAGCCGGTCCCGGGCATTCCGCAGGGCCTCGACGTGGTGTCGCAAGCCTTCAACACCGATGTCGGGGTCGACAACGACTCGATCTCTTTCAAGGGCGGCTATGTCTGGTACGACGTGCTTGCCATCACGCCCTCGCGCGACCGCAATCTCGACGAGGTCCGCGATCAGGTCGAGGCGCGCTGGCGCCAGGACCAGATCGCGACCAAGCTGAAGGCCAAGGCGACCGAGATGGTGCGGAAGCTCGATTCCGGCGCCAAGCTCGCCGACGAAGCAGCCGCGATCGGCGTCAAGGTCGAGACCGCCACCGGGTTCAAGCGCGACGACTCGCCCGCCAGCGTGCCCGCAGCCGTCGTGTCGGCCGCCTTCCGCGTCGCCAAGGACGGCGTCGGGCAGACGGCCGTGACCGGCGGCACCGAGGTGATCGTGTTCCGCGTTGCCGAGATCATCGATCCCACCGTCGATGCCGCTTCCGATGCCGTCAAGAAGCTGAAGGACAGTCTCGACCGCGCGCAGACCGAGGAGCAGGTCGCTTCCTACGTCAACAAGCTTGAAACCGACATCGGGACCACCATTAATCAGGCCGCCTTCGCGCAGGTGACCGGCGCGAACCAGTGAGTTGAAAGCACGCGATGGACGACCTGAAATCGATCATTGGAAAAGTGGCGACCGGCGCCAGCCTGTCGCGTGACGAAGCGGCTTCCGCCTTCGACGCCATGATGTCCGGCGAGGCTACGCCCTCGCAAATGGGCGGCCTGCTGATGGCGCTGCGGGTGCGCGGCGAGACCGTGGACGAGATCACCGGCGCTGTCTCGGCAATGCGCTCCAAGATGCTCACGGTCGATGCGCCCGCGGACGCGGTCGACATCGTCGGCACCGGCGGCGACGGCTCCGGCTCGGTCAATGTTTCGACCTGCGCCTCCTTCATCGTTTCGGGCGCCGGTCTGCCGGTGGCCAAGCACGGCAACCGCGCGCTGTCGTCGCGTTCGGGCGCCGCCGACGTGCTGGCTTCGCTCGGGGTGAAGATCGATCTGAGGCCCGAACAGGTCGGCCGCTGCATACGCGAATGCGGCATCGGCTTCATGTTCGCTCCCGCCCATCATCCCGCCATGAAGAACGTCGGCCCGACCCGGGTGGAGCTTGCGACACGCACGATCTTCAACCTGCTCGGTCCTGTGTCCAATCCGGCCGGCGTGAAACGGCAGATGGTCGGCGTGTTCTCCCGGCAATGGGTGCAGCCGCTGGCGCAAGTGCTCAAGAACCTTGGCTCCGAATTCGCTTGGGTCGTGCACGGTTCCGACGGCCTCGACGAAATCACCCTCACCGGCCCGACCTTCGTCTCCGCGCTCCACAATGGCGAGATCCGGAATTTCGAGGTGACGCCGGAGGACGCGGGCCTGCCGCGCTGCGAGGCCGGAGCACTCAAAGGCGGCGACGCCGACGCCAACGCGATCGCCTTGCAGGGCGTGCTCGACGGCAAGCCGAGCCCCTACCGTGACGTCGCCTTGATCAACGCCGCTGCCGCATTGGTCGTGGCTGGGCGAGCCAGGGATCTCAAGGAAGGTGTCGTGATCGGCGCAAAATCGCTCGACAGCGGCGCGGCGAGCGCGCGGCTGAAACATCTGATCGCGGTCTCGAACGGCTGAGCCTGACATGTCGGACATCTTGACCAAGATCGAAGCCTACAAGCGCGAGGAAATCGCGGCGGCCAAGCGCGCGCAGCCGCTGTCGGCTGTGGAGGCGAAGGCCAAGGCGCAAGCAGCACCGCGCGGCTTCCTGCGCGCGATCAAGGCCAAGCACGCCAATGGCGACTTCGCGCTGATCGCGGAGGTCAAGAAGGCCTCGCCGTCAAAGGGCCTGATCCGCGCCGATTTCGATCCGCCGCTGCTGGCCAGGGCCTATGAGGCCGGCGGCGCTGCCTGCCTGTCGGTGCTGACGGACACGCCCTCGTTCCAGGGCCATCTCGACTTCATGGTGGCGGCCCGCGCGGCAACGTCACTGCCGGTGCTGCGCAAGGATTTCATGTTCGACACTTATCAGGTGGCGGAGGCCCGCGCGCACGGCGCCGACTGCATCCTGATCATCATGGCGGCGCTCGATGATGCCACGGCCAAAGAGCTCGAGGATGCCGCCATCGCCTATGGCATGGACGTGCTGATCGAGATCCACGACCGCGCCGAGCTTGACCGCGCGCTGAAGCTACGTTCGCAGATGATCGGCGTCAACAATCGCAATTTGCGCACCTTCGAAACCACCCTTGCGACCAGCGAAACATTGGCGCCGCTGATTCCCGGCGACCGGCTGATGGTCGGCGAGAGCGGCATCTTCACGCCCGCCGATCTCGCCCGGCTCGAGCGCGTCGGCATGTCGACCTTCCTGGTCGGCGAGAGCCTGATGCGGCAAGCCGACATTGCCGCTGCGACCCGCACGCTGCTGGCGCGCGAGACCGCGCGCGCCACGGGCACGAACTGATGGCGCGTAAGCCCGCAAAGGCCAAACCGACCAAGGCCGGCCCTGCCCTCACCCATATCGGCGCCTCCGGCGAGGCGCGGATGGTTGACGTGTCGGACAAGCCCGCGAGCGAGCGGCTCGCGGTCGCGGAAGGACGTGTCGTGATGACCAGGGCGACGCTTGACCTGATCGTGTCCGGCAACGCCAAGAAGGGCGACGTGCTCGGCACCGCCCGCATCGCCGGCATCATGGCCGCCAAGCGCACCGCGGAACTGATCCCGCTCTGCCATCCGCTCGCGTTGTCGAAGGTGACGGTCGAGATCGAGCCCGACGCGAAGCTGCCGGGCTGCCTCGTCCGCGCCAGCGTGAAGGTCACCGGCCCGACCGGCGTCGAGATGGAAGCCCTCACCGCCGTCTCGGTCGCCTGCCTCACCATCTACGACATGATCAAGGCGGTGGAACGCGGCGTGCGGATCGAAGGCATCCACCTGGTCGAGAAGCTCGGCGGCAAGTCCGGCCACTACCGCGTCTGATTCGCGCTGCTACGTCAGCGACGCGCTGATCGAGCCGAATTTGAATTGAGCTTGCTGCCCAGGCAGTTCACGACAGCGGTAATCGCAAGCGCGATGCCGGCGGCGATCAGGCCATACTCGATCGCATATTGATTGCTTTTGTAAGCGTCCATTCACGGCGCATTAACCCAGCTTGCTAACTTCGCCTCCACTCCGTTCCCGTAAACCAACGGATGTTTCCGGGGCCAGGAATTGACCCTGACGTGTGCACGACAACGATCGATCATGATGACGGGATTCGGCAGTCGCCTTTTTGACCAGGCCTTCGTGCGCAGCGGACCAATCCGCTGGCTGGTGGTGGGCGGCACGCTGCTGATCGCTGCGATCGCCGTCGGCGCGACGCTGATGGCGCAGAATTTCCGCGAACGTGCGTTGCGCAGCTCCGGCCGCGAGCTGGAAAACACCGTGCTGATGCTGGCCCATCATTTCGACCAGCAATTGCAGGATTTCGCAGTCATCCAGAAAGATTTCGTCGACTACGTCCGCGCGAGCGGCATCACCAGTGCGGCGGACTATCGCAAACGCCTCTCCGGCCAGGACCTCCACCGGATGCTGCGTTCGAAGATCGAGGCGCTGCCCTACATAGGCGGACTCAATATCATCGATGCCGAAGGCAATTTGATCAATTCGTCGACGGCATGGCCGGCCCCGAACGTGAGCGTTGCCGATCGCGCCTATTTCCGGACCTTCCGGTACGATCCCAACGCTCCCGAAGTCCTGATCGAACCACTCTACAGCCGCATCTCCGGCGCCTGGACCATCCTGATCGTGCGCAAGGTCGTCGGACCGAACGGTGAATTCATGGGTGTGGTCGGACGCGGCATCGAGCCGGCAAACTTCGAAAAATTCTTCGAGTCCGCCGTGCTCGGCGAAAGCACGACGATCTCCATGCTGCACCGGGACGGCACGATGCTCGCGCGTTATCCCCATTCCAGCGAATTGATGGGGCGGAATTTCAAGAACGGTCCGTTCGCGCATCAAAGGGTTTTCGGGCTCGACCATTTTGCCGGCCGCTTCATGAGCCCCGTCGACGGCGAGGACCGGCTGATTTCCTCACACGCCCTGCCTCACTTCCCGATCCTGATGATGGCCACCACGGCGCGCGCGACGGCCCTAACGGACTGGCGCGAGCAGATCGGCATCCTGATCTCGGTTGCCGCCTCCTCCGCGCTCGCCATCGCGGGCGTGCTGATCGCGATCATACGCAAGCTCCTGGAGCAGCATCGCCTTTCGCGGGAACGGCTGACGCTGGAAAAGCAGCGCCTCGACCGCGCCGTCAACAACATGACCCAGGGCCTGCTGTTGTTCGACGCCTCGCAGCAGCTCGTGATCTGCAATCAGCGCTACATCGAGATGTACGGACTGTCGGCCGAAATCGTGAGACCCGGCAGCAGCTTCCACGACATCATTGCGCACCGCAAAGCCACCGGCTCGTTCACCGGCGATGTGGACCAATATGTCGCGCGGGTCCTGCGCGACATCCATGTGCGCAATTCCATGGTGGTCGAGACCTCCGACGGTCGCTCGATCCAGATCGTCAACGAACCGCTCACGGACGGCGGCTGGGTGGCGACGCATGAGGACATCACGGAGCGCCGGCGCATCGAGGAGCGCATCACCCATCTCGCTCATTACGACGCGCTGACCGACCTGCCCAACCGCACCATGTTCCACGAGCATCTGCGTCAGGAACTCAATCTCGTCGCCGGGGGCGAACAGCTCGCGGTGCACTACATCGACATCGACGAGTTCAAGGGCGTCAACGACGCGCTCGGACATCTCGTCGGCGACGAGCTCCTGAAGTCGGTCGCGCAGAGCCTCCGGCGGTGTGCGGGTCCGGCGGACTTCGTGGCGCGCCTCGGCGGCGACGAATTTGCCATCGTCCAGAGCGCGGTAACGTCGCTGGATCAGGTCAACGAGCTCGTCGCGCGGGTGTTCGAGGCCATCCGCGCGCCGTTCGACTGCATGGGACATCATCTTGCCACCGACGCCAGCATCGGCATCGCGCTGGCGCCGCAACATGGAACGGCGCTGGACCAGATCCTGAAGAACGCGGATATGGCGATGTACGCGGCCAAAGCCGCAGGGCGTCGCACCTATCGCTTTTTCGAACCGGAGATGGACGCCAAGATCCACGAGCGGCGGCAGCTCGAGATCGACCTGCGCCACGCCATCGCTCAAGGCGGGCGCGAAGGCGGCCTCGAAGTTTATTACCAGCCATGCCTCAGCCTGAAGGACGACCGCATCACCGGCTGCGAGGCGCTGGTGCGCTGGCGCCATCCCGTGCGCGGCATGGTCTCGCCGGCCGAGTTCATCCCGATCGCCGAGGACACGGGCCTGATCAACGAGATTGGCGAATGGGTGCTGGCGACCGCCTGCCGGGACGCGGCGAACTGGCCCGACGACATCCGCCTCGCCGTCAACGTCTCGCCGGTGCAGTTCAAGAGCGGCACGCTGGCGCTGAAGATCATGGCGGCGCTTGCCGCCTCCAATTTGCCGGCGAGCCGGCTCGAGCTCGAGATCACCGAGGCGGTGCTGATCCGCGACGACGACACCGCGCTTGCGATCCTGCATCAACTCCGCGCCATCGGCGTCCGCATCGCGCTCGACGATTTCGGCACCGGCTACTCCTCACTGAGCTATCTGCATCGCTTCCCGTTCGACAAGATCAAGATCGACCGCTGCTTCGTCGACGACATCGCCGGCCCCGATGGCTCCGCCAGCATCGTGCAGGCCGTCGTCAATCTCGCGGCCGCCCGCCGCATGACCACCACGGCCGAGGGTGTCGAGACCGAGGAGCAGCAGCGTCTGCTGCGCGCGCTCGGCTGCTCCGAGATGCAGGGCTATCTGTTCAGCGCGGCGAAGCCGGCCGACAAGGTGCTGGAGCTGTTCGCGGTCCATCGCAGCCGTCTCGCACAGCGCGGCGGCAACGAAGGCCGTCGCCGCGAGGCAAGCTAGTCATCCGTTGGAATGTGTGAGGAAGCGCTTCGTAGGTGGGCAAAGCGAAGCGTGCCCACCTCTTGTCTCGCCGCGGATGCAGAACCGGTGGGCACGGCGCTTACGCTCCTTTGCCCACCCTGCGGCATCTCGACAGGCGATCAATTAGTTCGGCACCGCAGCCTTCGACGCCGGCTTGGCGGCGACCGCATTCGCGGTTTGGCCGTGCAGGAAGTCGTAGGCCGTATGCAGGGCCTTGTCGTCTTTGGCTTCCGGCGGGACATAGGACTGCGACCCGGTCTGCTCGGTGCCATCGGCCGCCTGGAGATGACCGCGCATCTGGGACTCCGCCATGGTGTCCATCCGGCCCTTCAGCTCGGCCGGCACGTCCTGGAGGATCTCGATGTCGGGCGCGATGCCCTGGGCCTGGATCGAGCGGCCCGAAGGCGTGTAGTAGCGCGCCGTGGTCAGCGCCAGCGCGCCGTTGCCGGTGCCGAGCGGAATGATGGTCTGCACCGAGCCCTTGCCGAACGAGCGCGTGCCGATCAGCGTCGCGCGCTTGTGGTCATGCAGGGCGCCGGCCACGATCTCCGAGGCCGAGGCCGAGCCGCCGTTGACGAGAACCACCAGCGGCTTGCCCTTGGTGAGGTCGCCACCATGCGCGGTGAAGCGCTGGGTCTCTTCCGGATTGCGGCCGCGGGTCGAGACGACCTCGCCACGCTGCAGGAACGCGCTCGACACCGATACGGCCTGGTCGAGCAATCCGCCTGGATTGTTGCGCAGGTCCATCACGTAGCCCACCAGCTTCTCCGGCGGAACCTCCTTGGCGATCGATGCGATCGCCTTCTTCAGGCCATCGGTGGTCTGCTCGTTGAACGAGGTGACGCGGATATAGCCGATATCGCCGTTCTCGACATGGAAGCGCACCGGGCGCACATGGATGATCTCGCGCTTGATCGCGACGTCGAGCGGGGCGTCGGCCCCCTTGCGCACGATCGTGAGCTTGGTCTGGGTCTCGACCGGCCCCTTCATCTTGTTGACGGCCTGCTCGAGCGTCATGCCCTGCACGGCATCGCCGTCGATCTTGCTGATGAGGTCGCCGGACATGATGCCGGCCTTGGAGGCCGGCGTGTCGTCGATCGGCGAGACGACCTTGACCAGCCCCTCCTCCATCGTGACCTCGATGCCGAGCCCGCCGAACTCGCCGGAGGTGGTCTCCTGCATCTCGGTCCAGGCCTTGTCGTTCATGTAGCGCGAGTGCGGATCGAGCGAGGTCACCATGCCGGTGATCGCGCCTTCGATCAGCTTGGCATTGTCGGGCTTCTCGACATAGCTCGCCTTCACCCGCTCGAACACTTCGCCGAACAAATTGAGCTTGGAATAGGCGTCATCCGCGCTCGCTGCCGCCCGTGCCGCCCATACGCCGCCGTGCGGACTGGCTACCAAAAGGGTCAGACACGCTCCGGTGAGCGCGCCCAGTGGAAACAGCAGGGTTTTCCGCATGAATAGGCTGGCCTTTTTGCTTCGCGGTTCGGTGGGGCTGGAGAGCCGCCATGCAAATGGCGATCCAGCCTGCTTCTCACAATACCATTCTGGTTTCTTCAAGGCCGGGATGCCACGCCGGCGGGTACACCGTAAAAATCCCCTCGTCCGGACCTAAACTTTCGGCAACGTTGCAGGACCCGGTTCGTGCGCAGCGGGGGGCGGCCGGCCCACGCCTCGCAGCCATGCCATTTTAGGATGGTTTTGGCGCCCCGGACGGGTTAGGCGATGAGGGAAGGCTTCAAATTCTCGGGAGGATAACAATGAACGAGGCACCCCGCATCCAACCGGAAAGGAACGTCGAGCTCGGCGCCAGCACCGAGCCGTTCCAGAATCTGCATGAATTCATCCGGAAAGCCCGCGCCAACCTCAACCAGAATGCCTGGGACTATATCGTCGGCGCGGCCGAGACCGAGACCACGATGCGTCGCAACCGCACGGCGCTGGACGAGATCGCCTTCCGCCCGCGCGTGCTGCGCGATGTCCGCAAGGTCACCGGCTCGGTCGAGCAGTTCGGCCGCAAGATGCGCCTGCCGGTCTTGCTCGCCCCCGTCGGCGCGCTCGAGATCTTCGACCCGGATGGTGCGGCGAGCGTGGCACGCGCCTGCGGCACTTTCGGTGCGGCGCACATGCTCAGTTCGGTGTCCGAGCCCGGCCTGGAAAAGACCGCCGAAGCTGCGCCCGACGCGCTGCGCCTTTACCAGCTCTATGTGCGCGGCGACGACGCCTTCGTCGCCGACGTCGTCAGCCGGGCCGAGAAGAACGCCTATGCCGCCTTCTGCCTGACCGTCGACACCGCTCATTACAGCCGTCGCGAACGTGACATCGCCAAGCGCTACGTTCGCGAGAGCCGCCTGCGCGCCACCGGCGGCGACTACCAGAAGGGTCTGGAGTGGCGGACCGTGAAGATGATCAAGGACAAGTTCAAGATCCCGCTGATCCTCAAGGGCATCGCGACGTCAGAGGACGCACTGATCGCGATCGATCACGGCGTCGAATGGATCTACGTCTCCAACCATGGCGGCCGTCAGCTCGATCACGGTCGCGGCGCCTTGCATGTCCTGCCCGAGATCGTTGACGCCGTGAAGGGCCGCGCCAAGATCATGGTCGATGGTGGCGTCTGTCGCGGCACCGACATCGTCAAGGCAATCGCGGCGGGCGCCGACCTCGTCGGCATCGGCCGGCTGCAATGCTGGGCGTTGGCGGCCGCCGGCGAAGCCGGCGTGGCGCGCATGCTGGAGCTGCTCGAGGACGAAGTGCTGCGCTGTCTCGGCCTCCTGGGTGCGACCTCGTTCGCCGAGGTCAACAAATCCTGCCTGCACCAGGCGACCGCAACCAACGCGCCGAGTGTGTTCAGCGCGTTTCCGCTGTTCGACCACGAGCCATATCGATACTGAGTGAAAGGATGCAGGTGACATCGCTGTCTCCCGGAGCTGCGGATGCGCTCCTGTTCGATCTCGGCCGCGTGGTGCTCGATATCGATTTCTCCAAGGCAATCGCCTGCTGGGCGGGACATGCCGGTTGCGAGCCCGAATCCATCGTCGCGCGCTATGTGCGGGACAGCGAAGCCTATCGGTTGCACGAGATGGGGAAGATCAGCGATGAGGACTATTTCGCCTCATTGCGAGCCTCGCTCGGAATCGGCATTTCGGATGCGCAGTTCCTGGAAGGCTGGAACGCGATCTTCGCCGGCGAAATGCCTGATATCGCCGAGCTGCTGCCGCGGGCAGCGAAGCAGATCCCGCTCTACGCCTTCTCCAACACCAACCGGCCGCACGTGGACCATTTCTCGAGGGAATATGCCGACCTCCTCGGCCATTTCCGCGAGCTGTATTTGTCGTCCAGCATCGGCCTGCGCAAGCCGGACGCGAAGGCCTTCGACCACGTCGTTGCGGCGATCGGCGTGCCCGCCGGGCGTATCGTGTTCTTCGATGATCTTGCCGAAAATATCGAGGGAGCGCGGGCGCGCGGCTTGACGGCGGTGCATGTGACCTCGCCCCGGGACGTCGGGAACGCATTGAAGGCATTGGGCATCTGACGACTATCTGTCGTCGCGAAACCCGACGGGAACAATTTTGAAAAAATTGAGGAACCCGATCACTTTGTGCATTTTTGTACAGAGTTCCCGGAACGGAATACCGCCTTCCGGACTCTTAGAGTCCGCTGGGACTTCTACGGACGGATGCATCATCGTGTTGGGCAAGACCTACCTCACCAAGCAGGCCTCTCTTCTTCTTGAATTCGCCAGGACAACTTCAGATTCGGATCTTTCCGCCAAGCTTGTGAGCAAGGCCGCCGATCTGAAATCCCAGGCCGATCCGTTGCCCGACAAGGATAAGGGATCCAAGGCGCCCGACGTAACATCCGGGCAGGCAGGCAGCTGATCGATGCAGGCCGGTGATTTCGTGGCTTCGATGACCACTTTCCTGCCGATCTCTCACGTTCTTCGGATCATGCCGCGACGCGCTTGATCCCGGCTTCCGGAACGATGCGAAGCGGCGGGATGACTGCCCCCGTTTTTGCCTCTGCGCCCGCGCTCGGCTAGAAGACTTGCGGAACATTCGCCCGAACGTGCCGAGCAGGAGTTTTCGCCGTGGCCTTGATGCCGGTTTCCGACGCGCTCGCCGCGGTGCTGGCGGATGCAGAGCCACTGCCGGAAGAAATGATTTCGCTCGACGAGGCCTACCATCGCGTGCTCGCGCGTGACGTCGCGGCGCGGCGCACGCAGCCGCCGCAGGCGATGTCGGCGATGGACGGTTACGCGGTGCGGGCGGCCGACGCCGCGACGATCGATTCGGAGCTCACCGTCATCGGCGAAGTCGCGGCGGGCCGACCGTTCGCCGGGAGGGTCGGCGCCGGCGAGGCCGTACGGATCTTCACGGGCGGCGTCATTCCCGGTGGCGCGGATGCCGTCGTGATCCAGGAAGACACTGTTGTCGCCGGCAAACGTATCACGATCAAGGAAGCCGCGATCGCCGGACGGCACATCCGCCCAGCCGGTATCGATTTCCGCGAGGGCGACGTGCTCCTGCGCAAGGGAAGCCGTCTCACCGAGCGCGACCTCGCGCTCGCCGCCGGCATGAATCATCCGCACCTTGCCGTTTTCAGGCGTCCGAAAGTCGCGATTCTCGCCACGGGCGACGAGCTGGTGATGCCGGGCACCACGCCCGGCCACGGCCAGATCGTCTATTCCAACGGCTACGCCCTGCACGCGCTCGCCCGCAGCGAGGGCGCCGAGACCATCGACCTCGGTATTGCCGCCGACACGCTGGAGGCGACCACCGCCGGCATCCGCAGCGCCCGTGAGAGCGGCGCCGACGTCCTGATCACGACCGGCGGCGCATCGGTCGGCGACCACGATCTGGTCCAGCAGGCGCTGCGGGACGAAGGCATCGCGATAGCGTTCTGGAAGATCGCGATGCGGCCAGGCAAGCCGATGATGCACGGACGGCTCGGCGCAATGGGTGTGATCGGCCTGCCGGGCAATCCCGTGTCGTCCTATGTGTGCGCTTTCCTGTTCATGGTGCCGCTGATTCGCGTCCTGTCTGGCCGTTCGGTGATTCACCATCGCCGTGAACGCGCCGTGCTCGGCCGCGACGTCGGCGCCAACGACCAGCGCGAGGACTATCTGCGCGCGCATCTGGAGGAGCGTGACGATGGCACACGCGTCGTTCTTCCCGTCAATCATCAAGACTCTTCGCTGCTTGCGAATCTCGCTGCAGCACAGGTACTTCTCGTGCGCGCACCGTTCGCGCCGAAGGCCGAAGCCGGCACGGCTTGCGAAGTGTTGCGGCTCCCCGTCTGAGCGTCCGGCAATGCGCGTTCCGCGAACTTTGCTCTGTTCACGGTAAATTAAGCAGTTGCGGAACATGTATCGAACATATAGTGTCCGTTCATGATTTGTTTCGAGCATGTAGCGGCTTATGGCCGAATTCAGCGTCTCGGAATCGGACGACATCAACCGGGGGACTTTGGTCGAGATGTTAACGCGCAAACAATACGAGCTTCTGCGGTTCATCAGTGAACGTCTGAAGGAAAGCGGCGTGCCGCCCTCCTTCGACGAGATGAAGGATGCGCTCGACCTGCGCTCGAAGTCGGGCATCCATCGCCTGATCACGGCGCTCGAGGAGCGTGGCTTCATCCGACGCCTGCCCAACCGCGCCCGTGCGATTGAAGTCATCAAGCTGCCGGAGCTCCAGGCAGCCGCCGGCAGCCGCCGCGGCTTCACGCCGAGCGTCATCGAGGGCAATCTCGGCAAGGTGCGTGCGGGCTCCAGCCTGCCCGCTGACGAGGGCGAACGTCCCGTGGCGGTGCCGGTGATGGGCCGCATCGCGGCCGGCACGCCGATCGAGGCATTGCAGACCCGCAGCCATACCATCAGCGTACCGCCTGACATGCTCGGCTCGGGCGAGCATTACGCGCTCGAAGTACGCGGTGATTCCATGGTCGAGGCCGGCATCCTCGACGGCGACATGGCGCTGATCCAGCGCAACGAGAGCGCTGATACCGGCGACATCGTGGTGGCGCTGATCGACGACGAGGAAGCGACGCTGAAGCGCTTCCGCCGTCGCGGCGCCTCGATCGCGCTCGAGCCCGCCAACGCAGCCTATGAGGTCCGCATCCTGCCGCCCAACCGGGTGAAGATTCAGGGCAAGCTGATCGGGCTTTACCGGAAGTACTGATACCGGAAGTGCTTCATACCTGAAGTGCTTGGCGCCTCGCGCGCTTCCGACCGGCATCGCCGGTCAGAGATTGGAGCGGATCATCGTCCGCTCCGGCTGGATAGTCGTTCTGGTTCTGCACAGACTATCCGGCCCCTCCTCCGGCGCTGGCTCCTCGCGACGCCCAGGAAACAGCACCGAAACAGCACCGCTTCAAATGGCACCGCGTCGCGGCTCGCGTGTTCGAGGAAACACCATCCAGCGATCAAGTTCGCCCGCCGCAGCCAAGCCGGCAATATTCGCGCATGCGCCTCCCGAATGCATCGCAACGGGCTTTGTTCCTATTGAATTCGGGAAAGATAATGTGATCGCGGCTTGCGGAAGCCAGCCGCAGATTTGCCCACAACCAAGCAGAGCTTTCGTGCTTCCACTCTGATAGAGGCCTGCGCCTCGATAAGAGACGCGGGTTGCTATCCCAGCATGAGGAGCACCCGATGTGTGACTACAGCCTACATGCCGTCGCGTCGCGCCCCGCCGAAGTCGGCGAGACGATCGTCACGACAAGCTTCCGCGGCACCTCGACGCGCGGCTTCGCCTCCGCAGCCGATCCATCCGTTGCCGTCTGCCTGCTGCCGGGAACGGAGCTCGCCTTCGCCGACGACGTCCGCTACGACAATCGCTGGATCTGGACGCGCACCATCAATTCCCGCGTGGGCAAGTTCGGCAAAATCGATCCGCACGTTCCCGACCGCCATCACGACGCGATCGAATTCCCCGACGGCAAATATGTCCTGGTGACGCAGCTCGTCGAAGGCCAGCGAGCGACCGTGCTGCAACTGCCGGTGACTCAGTCGGTCACCGAGCGCGAGCACAAGGCGCAGATCATCGCCGACAGCAGGCAGCCGACCGTCACGCACCTGCCGATCGGCTGAAACAGCCGCCCTCCGGCTACGAGGTCGGAGGTCAGGATTGAATCGCCATCGCCGGCCGTGGCCGGCGAGATGGTGTAGTTTGCGCCCAGCGAATCCGAGCGGACGCACCGATCCACTGCGTTGCTCCGCACCATCAGATCAATCGTCGGCCTGCAAGTCCGTCTCCGCCGGCGTTGCGTCCTTGATGCGGGACGCGGTCGTCTTTGGCGCGAGGCTGCCGTCGAAATCACCCTCGCCGGCGCCGGCCGGCAACCAGGGGCGGCTCGTGCCTCTCGCCCTCACCGCCTGAACCGCAAAACCGTCGCCACGCTGCGCCAGCGCCAGCGCGCTCTGGCTGGCGAGCCGCCGCCGATCGACCACCATCGCGGCGCAATCGGGCGGCGCGGGACGTGTCGTCACCACCAGCACGGCCCGACTGCAATCGTCCGCGAGAGCGTCGACGCGGAGTGCCAGCGCGACCAGCCTCCCGTCGGCCAGTGGCGTCACGCAGCCGGATTCGTCACAGGACACGCCATCGGCCAGCGAGGCTCTGCCCGCATCGCGGGGATCGGCGTCGGCAGCGAGCCATTCCCTCAGCAGAAAGCTGTCCTTGTTCGTCCTGATCAGGTGCAGATATCCGTCCTTGCCCCGCACGGCGACGCTCGCGCCATCCCCGGCAATCAGGATGTCGGGCTGCCGCGCCGACAGTCCCCAGAGGATCGCTGCCAGCAGCACCAGGGCGCCGGACCAGCGTAGTGGCGTCCGCAACAAGCCCAGCACGATGATTCCCAGGCTCGCCACGATCAGCGGCGCGATTCCGAACGCCGGGATGCGGCCGACCGCGCCCGGCAAGGCCGCGACCCAGCGCGAGACCGCGACCATCCAGTCGATGCCGATCCCCATCAGCCACCAGAACACGCTGTCCAGCCCGAACGGAGCAGCAAGCAGCCCCAACAGTCCCGCCGGCATCACCAGCGCCGAGACCACCGGCATCGCGCCGAGATTGGCGAGCACGCCGAACGGCGTGACACGGTGGAAGTGGAAAGCGGCGTAGGGTGTGGTCGCAAGTCCCGCAATCAGCGAAGCCATGAACAGCATCGCGATCTCGCGGCCGCCCCACATCGCAATGCGCGCGGTCGCCGAATGGTCCGGCGAGGCAAACAAATTCGGCATGCCGATCTGCACCAGCGCCACCAGGCCGAGGGTTGCCGCAAACGACATCTGAAAACTCGGATGCACCAGCGCTTCCGGCGCGACCGCCAGCACGATCAGCGCAGCCACAGCAAGCGTGCGGAAGGTGATGGCGCGGCGATCGACCATCACCGCGATCAGCACCACCGCCGTCATGAAGAACGATCTTTGCGTCGCGACCTCCGCGCCCGACAGCAGCAGGTAGAACGCAGCAGCGACCAGCGCGGCGGCGGCCGACCATTTCTTGATGGCGAAGCCCGCCGCCAGTCCCGGAATCAGAGCGAGCAGCGCGCGTACCGCGAAGAACACGACACCGGCAACGACGGCCATGTGATAACCGGAGATCGGTCAAGCAAAGATTTTATATAGGAAATACAGCGCGTTATGGCGCCATTGCTTCCCAAAAATCCGGATTGGGAAGCAGATGGGAAGCGACCTTGAAGGCAAGTCGCTTCGGCTCGATAGCAGTTGGCCATAAACTCGAGCCCTGCCCGCTCCTCCGGCATGGTCGAGCCGCCGGCGAGCTCCAGGCAGATGCGCTCCATGCGCGCGAGATCGTCGATGTCGTGCTGATGTTGCCCCATTGGAGGATCAGACTCTCGCCTGGGTGGCCACGTCAAGCGCGGGCCCGCCTATTTCTCAGGTGGTCATGAGATGGCTCGGGCTGTGAATTACACGGATAAAGTAGAATTTGGATCTAAACGCGCGTTCTGCGTGCCATCGTGGCTGCACTGATTCGAGGAGTCCTGGATGGAAGGGTTTTATGTCGCCTATCTCACGGGTCGCGCTGGGTCGAGCCTTCTGTTGTTTGCAATCCGCGGCTCCGACCTAATCGGAGTAGACGCTGGCGGATTGAAATACGACGGGAAGGTCAGCAAAACCACAGAAGGTTGGAAGTGCACAGTCGTTTACACAATCCCGGCAGGCTCTCCCGAACTCATAACCGGTGCTGATGCTCCATCGACAGATCAGCGAATTCCACTTGAATTTTCCTTACCACCGGATTTTTCAAACGGGCAGATCATAGGGATTGCTACTCCTCTCGGGCCCGTAAATGCCAAATTTCAGAAACTTCGCGATTGGTGAAAATATGCCGGCAGAACCGTTCTGGACATTGAAGCTTGCGGATTGCATAAATTTTCTGATCCTCTTCGCCACCATCGTTGCGATTGTCTATGGACCGATCAAAGCGGTCGAAATAACCAGGAAGAAAGACCTCGAACGCGACGCCCATGCGAGAAAACGCGTTATTCTTTCAGCACTGATGCGAACGCGAAAGATGGTCATGAATGCGGACCACGTCGGCGCGCTCAATCAAGTGCAGCTTGAGTTTTTCGACCACGCCGATGTGTTGCAAGCCTATAAAGCCTACATGGGTAATCTTTCCGAGGCGGTACCGGCGCCGGGCAATCAGCTCGATAATTTTATGACAAGACGAACTGATCTGTTCTTTGACCTCCTGCACACGATTGCTAAGGCGACAGGAGTCACCATAGACCGGCATGAGCTTGATCGGCTCGCCTACGTGCCATTTGGCTGGCAGACTGAGCAAAATGAAGTCCAGGCGTTCAGAACTGCAATGCTTGCACTTCTAAATGGTCAAAGGACACTGCTCATCGCACAGGGGCAACCGCAGCCAGCGACACCGGTTGCGCAGCAAGGACGCAGTCCCTATCCACCCGCTCCACAGTGAGACCGCTTTTCCACACCCACGACCGGCAGTAACTCGCGATCGCTTGGACCTACTAGGAATCGATTATTTGCGAGAGACTGACGATGCCGCTTTGATGGCGGCATGCGTGCTCGCCGTCGATACACAAAATGGGCCGGTCACTATCCGCCCCGCTCTCCTGCTGAATGGCTGGCTGACGGCCACGTGACCTGCAGCATCCAGTGCCTGAACGGCCGCTGCGATCGCAGGGTCGACGTGCGGCTCGACACACTCCCGCAAGATCAGCCATGGGCGCGCGTCGGCTTGCGCCTGGTCTGCTTGGCATGCGGTGCCGCAGGATCTGTGCATATCGTCCCGAACTGGCATGACAGTCGCGGGCAACTCAGGCCAAGCATGGGCTTGAGGTTTTGATTCCAGCGATGAAGCACGTCACCGAACGCCCTTTTGCCGATCCACAAAACGCAGCCCGCAAGCTGCTCGAGCTCGCCGCCGGAATAGAGCCGGTCCAGGACGGCCGTATCCACATCGAGAAGATCAACTACCCCTTCCTCTCCACGCTGAAGGGAAGCGGCACGGAGTTCGGCGCGGGCATCAAGTATGCAGTCGAGCGCGGATGGCTCGATCTGCACGAGAGCGGCACCTACGTGCGGCTGCTGACCACTGGCGAGGATTTGCTCAGTCAATAGATCAGCGTGAAGGAGAACCACGCCGCGAGTGACGCGCAGAGACAAATTCCAAGATAAGGCAATGCAAGGCGCATCGGGCTTTCCCTCCGAAACGCAAATAATGGATCATCATGTCATGCTGGGATCACAACCACCAGGAATCAGGGGTTGCAATCGCGCGCCTTCCGGCCGGCTGCGCTTGAAGTGAAATGGTCCCGCTCGTTCGACGAGCCCATACCGCTGCCCGATGGGCGCAAGCTGGTGACGCTGCTCGATGCCGGCGAGTACATCAGCGCTCTGCCGAAGAAGGAGCATCAGGCGCCCGAATGGCAAGCCGCGATGGAGGCGTTGATCCTGGTCGCAGAAAGCGGCGGCCCGACAATGTTCGCCCGCATCGGTGTCCTGCGGGCTTTGAACCGTCACTACGTCCCCGAACTCAATCCGAAGGGCAAAGGGCCGCATTGGGGACGGCGCCAGCTGAAGAGGGATCAGTGAGGGCGGCCTACCAGGGTGAACGGGTGAACCGCAGGTGAATGCTGCGTTCAAGGGCCGTTGTGCGTCAGCGTCCTATAAGCACCGTTGCGGGAACTCGCTTCTTTGCCATTCGTTACGGATCGATCAAGAGGGAGAGAAATGGTGCTTATTCAAGCTGCGATACTGGCTCTGGCTGGCCTCGGGTCAATATCGCCCGCGCCTGTCCAGGAAGAATCTCAAATTCAACAGGTCCAATTCCCAGGAAGGGGCGGCTCGTGTCCGGATGGATATGACTTCAACTTCTCTAACGGGCGTTGCTATCCTAATGAATATAAGGCGCCTGGCGTCTACAACAGGCCAAGACCCGAATACCCGCCGCCAGGCTATGGCTACCGCCGATCTCACAGGAATGGTTATCCAGGGTACCCACCGGGCTATTATGATCGTTGACGTGGCCCTGTGGTGTTAGGCTCGCCAGCGTGAACCTCGGGCCATCTCTCCCAAGCTCCAGCATATGAAAAACCCGCCGGCTCCGGTAGCCGACGGGTTCTCAATGCCCATGCGTACCGCGGTACTAGTCACCAATCCGCGATGGTCAATCGTACCGTGTTAGTCGTTGACACCCGGTTACCGCCTCAGTCGTCTGCGGTGCGTCATCAGCCGCTGCCGGTCGCGCTTTCGGTGGATCCTGCGGCGACGCTTCATGATGTAGGCCCGTGCTTGCCGTACTTCGCTATCTCTCGAAGCGAGAGCCGCACGGTGCGCAGCAGATCGAAAGCGAGGGACTGAGCCGCGCCGGCGCTGTGGGTGACCTCGTGCGGCAGGATGCTGAAGTTCTTCTCTAGGTAGAGCAGCAGGTCGACAAGGGCCTTCAAGTCCGTCGGCATGACGACCAGCAGGTTTCGTCCCGCTTCCTGCATCTCGGCAAAGAACTCTACAATGCCCTGACGTGCAGCCTCGATCTGAGACGCGGGTAAGTTTTCAGCTTCTGCCGCAGCGGTCCAAGCCACTGCCTGCGCATAGGCCTGCCGGGCTTTGATGTGCCTGTCGATGTCGTGCAGCACGGCCTCACGATCGCGGCTGGCCAACCTTTCTCGCCGCTCCCAAGCATGTTCGGCCCTGGCTTTGGGCTGCTCCGTACGGCTGCCGGGAAATTTGATGAGGTTGCTCATTGCTGCGCCCCTCGCTGGATATAGCTGGGGACGGGATCGTAGCTGTCACCGTCTCTGAGGGGCTTTTCGTGCCAGCGGTAATAGGTAGCTTTGAGCTCGCTCATGCGATCTTGCGTGATCTCTGCGATCGTCGCGGCGAGCACGGGCGCGCGCTCATCTTTAGGATTTTCGCAGACCTGCCGGACGAGGTCGGTGGTGATCTCGCAAAGCCGGTCGAGGTCGTTTATTCGATCCTCGAGCCGACGGTACGCAAGGTCTAGGGTCGGCTCCGCGCGCTGCGGGAACATGGGTCTTTCGATGGTCATGGTGGTTGCTCTGGGTAAGGGCTTTCCAAGGCCCGCGCAGCGGGACGGCCACTGCAGCCGGGGTTTGGAAACGTGCCAGAGCGACACGCCGAGCGCTTTTAAGGGGTGGGACTGGGAAGTCTCCCCTCTGGACAGCACGCCCGACCCCGGCCATAAAGACAGGGTTCGGAGCCGCACCGCCAAGTGCGTCCGTCGAGCCTTCCAAAACGGGAAGGCTCATTCAGCCGTCACCCCCGACGCCAATCGGGAGCATCCTGACCAAGGATGTGCGGCTATAGCTCTGGTCCGGGTTTCCAAGCCCACGGACATGCTGCCCCTGATTTGCTTAAAAATCCACTCCCCATTGGGCAGAAAACGTGGTGTCTTTGCCGGACGGGTGCTTTTAGGAGGGTCTGAGCGTGTGGTCTTCTGATGAGCGGGACAAGGTTGAACGCGAGGAATTTTACAAGGCGGCGCTAGCTTCCGCACAAGCCAAGCCGCCGCTCGAATTCCATGAAGCCAGCCCGAAGGTAGCTGAGTTTCTTGCGCAATACGATTGGGTGATCGCGTTTTACCCCGAACCTGCGCACGCTTCAGGTTTCGCCGCGATCGAGATCCGCAACACCAGAAAAGAAGCGGGATTTGCACGTTGCCAGTCGATTCCGTGTAGGGATCGAAACACCGCGTTCAAGCTGCACGAGCTTTCTCGGCGGCCAGACAATCATGCCTTCGAACCGTCCGTAATTCTCAACGAGGCCAACTGACGCCGGGGATGCTTTTGCGCGCGCTAGTCCCAGAGGCCGCGGCTCACGTAGTCACCCCTGGTGCCTGAGCCGTCATCGAAAATAGCCTCATCCAGCGAGACCAGCGGGCTATCTCCGAACTTCGCATACTTGGTCGGAAACATCCTGTTCTGCGCAGTCACATAGGATTTCACGCGCGATCGCACATCCTCCCGCCTCAACGCGCCGGTCAGTAGATCCTCAAAGATCGCACTGACAACATCGTCCCTGTCAGGGAAACTCTCCGGCAGCATTGCGCGGATCGTGTAGTAATCATTCTTTTGGTCACGCTTGGTCTCATTGCGGCTGCGAGCCCAACGGGTGTGAAGGGCTCTCGATCGCGAGCCCTTGATGACTTTGGCCGCGAGCGCATCGATCTCTGCATCAGAGCGCCTGAGACGCACAAAAGTCCGGTGCGACATGACGTAGCCGCTGCCGACGACACCCGCCGAAGTGAAGCTGCCGATACGGACGTTCATCTTCAATAGTTCGCGGATCTTATCTGCGCTTCCCGGCTTCAATGCGTTGCCATCGGCCGCGCGTTCTCGCTCGCAGATCTTACACTCGCGACGCGGGTCGTTCGGGTCCTTGCGAAACCGTGTGTTCTCCGGCGTGAACGGGTGGCCGCGGCTGCAATGTGTCTTTTCGCGCTTGGCGGCTGCCTTTCGAAGCTGGGCGGCGATCGCGTTGGCCTCTATGAGAGGTCGCGCCTCCGCCGCATATTCCGGATGTGCTCGAAAATAGGCCTCCAATCGCGCTGGCCTCACCGCGAACATTCTAGGCGTCTGTCCCTGCCTAAAGCCCTCCAACATCCGCACTGCTGTCGGTTCGGTGATCCTGTACAGGGGGATGGCTCGCACGCTCGCCTCCGCAAAGCGCAGAATTGCGCTTGGCAGATGCCGAACCTGAGTCGCGGCAGGTCCAAGGTCTAAGGTGCCAATCCACCGTTTTACAACCTGGGGAAAACAGTCTCTAGGTCAGCTGGCCTGCATTTTCCGAATCGCCTGTGCGTGCTCGCTGCCTGACCATGGTTCTGGTCGTGGGGTATTCATGAGCCAGTTTTTGTCCGTGCTGCTGCTGGGGACGGCTTTGACGCTGACCCTGTGCTTTGGGGTTGCGGCATGGCGCCAGTCCTCGGGCAGAGACGCGGACATCACTGCTACTATTCCGCATCAGGAAAACGGCTGGCGAACGAGGCCGACTAACTGAGGGTCTTGCGCTCGCTCTCCGGTTGCGCTTAGACTGGACTTATATTATCGGGCATCACTGCCTTTCTCCATTCCGCTTTTTGGTTTTGCTATGACTGATGATTTGGCGCCGATCCACGATCAGGTCGCGACGGCTTCTTCCAACAATTTGAAGAGATCGCGCTGGATCGTTCTAGGGGTTGGGATTCTGACAGCGCTGATGATCGGCTTGTCGACCTTCCTTCAGTTCTACGCTGCTGAGAAGTGGCTACCATCACACATCGTCGGCATGACCGTCTCTATTCTCGCGTTATTGCTGTCGGTTGGCCTGGTCGTAACGAACAAGGACTCGGCTGAAGAAATTGATTTGGCGCGGCAGGCTTTGCGCGCCGCAGAGAAGAAGGACAAAGAACTCGCTGGTCAGTTGTCGGATCATGCGTTGCAGAGCCAAGCTTTGCGAGCAGAGGTGGATTTGGCAACGCGCGAACTCAACGAAGCGAATCAGATGCTCGAGGGAATGCGATGGATGCAGGAGGCAATTGAGCAGTCCATCGATCAACCGAACACGACTGTGATTGACGCCATCACGCGCACGCTCACTGCGGGTGAACCATGGATGAAGAGATCGCTAAACTTCGAGTCTCGGCAGCATTACACGATAGACATCTACCAGGCTCGCAAAGTGAACGGCGCACCTAAACTCCACCTGATAGCGCACGTGCGCTCCAACAAGTGCGATATGACGAAGGCTCGCACGTGGGGAGTGGGCGATGGTGTTGCTGGTCATTGCCTCGCCAGGAACCGGAGTGTCATTATCAGCAACGCTGGCGATCCCTCCGTGGCTTCGCTGGTCGTGCAAAATCCAACGGACCTAGACACATATCAATCCTTCGCAGCATTTCCCATCCGCGCCGGGAAACCTGATGACGTGTGGGGCGTTGTAGTGGCGACTAACAGCGACCCTTACTTCTACGATGCGTCGGAGCCCGACAATCGGGGAGCAACGTCCACGGCCGGCCGGATCAAGCTTCTTGCAGGACTCATGGGATTAGTCGTACAAATTCACGAACCCCGCAGCGGCGGCGGGGCCGCTCAACAAATCAAAGCCGCGGTGAACCTCGCACCCCACTCCAGTCACAAAGAAGTGGAATGATCAGTCGGCCCTTAAGCCGTTGATAAGGAAGCAGGACATACCATATGACCGTCATGGTCGAAAAAAGGATGAGTTCGCAGGGATCCGCAGCTGATTTTGATCAGCAGCTGGAGCAGCTTGTCCGCAAGATGGCCCGCGGAGATGCGTCCCCCGACGATTTTCAGCTCTATGAAGAGCTGAGCCTCCGCAAATCTCTGCGCATGAGCAATCCGCGCTCGACGCCGCCGACCTCGCCACGTCGCAAGATAGCCTAGCTTGCCGGCTGGTGGCGCTACAAAGCGCCGCAGACCGGGCGCGAGCTGAATCATTACCCAAACCTCATCTAGCGCGAGCGGTATCCAAGCGCAGACAGGTAATGATGCCAAAAACGGAACGCCCTTGCGGATAGTGTTCCTTCAGTGGAACACCCCATGAGTTGAAGCCGAATTGCGCCCCGCCCCGTCGGGCGGGTCATTATCTCGTTTGTCTCACTTCCTCAAAACACCGCGTCGGCGATGACGTTGACCGTCGTCAATACGCCGCCATTGTTGAGCGTGTTGGTGGCTCCATTCCGAGACACCATCGAGGCTTTGATCTGACTTGTGGCGCTGCCGGCGTTGCGCGTCACTAAATTCGTCACCGTGCTGCTGCCGGCGACGTTTTCGATGTAGGTCATGGCCCCGTTGCCGGCGGGGACATTGACTAGAATGCAGGTAACGACCTCTTCACAGTAGGTCTCGCGGATGACGTTCACTGCGCCAGTGTTGACGATCACTGCGGGTCCTGGCCATGTCGACGAGCCTGATGTGAATTGAGTGTCGCCATCGATCGTCTGGATCGCGTTCGGATAGTTCAACGACACGCCGAATGGCGTGACTTGATAGTTTGCAACGCAATACATGCTGGTGATGCGGAAAAAAGCGGTCCCACCCGATCCGGTCTCGGTATACACGCAGCCCCGGTAGATGGGGTAGATCGTGACTTCAAGAACCGCAACAGACTGTTGCTGGCAGTTAGTATACACCATTGCCACGGTGCCGCTGATCGTATGGTTCGCACCGAACAATGTGATGTGGCGAATGCTATTATAAAAGCACGAGAAGCGTGCGGTAGGGTCGCCAAGCGTAATGAAATTAACGGTGTTTACTTCCGTATCGCACTCTTTGAGTGTGGTGCCGACCTGACTCACGCCTCGGAGAACAACGCTCTCTGGAATCATCAAGCCACCACAGACATATGCGGTGCCTTGAGGAACGATGACCGTGTGACCGGAATATCCGCCCCCGTCGATTTGATAGTTGCCGTAGGCCGCAAAATTCATCGCGCTTTGGATGGAGGTCTTGTCGTTGGTGGCCGCCGCGTCGCCGGTGGCCACAACCCAATTGATCCTGGCGCCGAACTGGCGCGCGTTGATGTAGTTGCCCTGATCGACAACGTATTGAAAATGCGTACCCACGCTATCGGTGAAGCTCGCCAGCGGACTGGTCAGGCCCGTCACCGTGATCTTCGGCTGAGTCGTCGAGCAGGGCACGGCGGCAACCGGGCCGCTGTTCAGCGGGACGGTTACCTGGTCGCCGACATGGTAGGCGTTGCCCCCCGTGCCAGTGATGGTGAACGAGGTGAGGACTCCGCCGCTGATCACCGCAGTGCCGACGAGGCCAAAACCGTTGCCGCCGGTGACTTTATTTCCGTAGTACGTGCCGTTCGTACAGCCCGAGCCGGGCGTGCTGACCGAGACTGTGGAGACGAAGGAGTCGATGAAGGCCGCGGAGCCAACGTTCTTGAAGGTCGCGCCGCCGCCGTCGCCGGCAGTCGTATATCCGAGCGTCTTGACCGCCGACAGCGCCGACAAATCCGAGCCGATAGCGGCGGCTCGCGACGGGACCACGTATTGAGTGGCCGCGGTGGCGTTCACCGTGCAGTTGATCGCGCTGCCCGCACAAGTTCCAGACAGGGAAACACCGGCGCCGGCCACCACCTGTTGCGTCAGGAAGGTGTGCCAGGCCGCGTCGTCACCGAGATAGCGGCCGGTTGCAGCTGCCGGGGCCGGGACGCAGCCCTTTGTCGTGGTCGTGAAGAGGTTGCAGAGGTTGGCCGTGATGCTCGCGAACGGGATGGGCTGCGCCGGCCCGGCGCCGAACGCTGTCCGGCCGAGAACGGTGTTCTGCGGAACAGTCGGGAAGGTTTGAGCTGCAGCAATTGCCGGCAGCAGGACGAGCGCAAGAAGCGAAAGCTTCAGACGAAAAGCGGTCATGTCGACGAACCGAAAATTCAGCGATGCCGCTGACGACACCACTTCCGTTTCGGCCTTATCCTCGTCGGGGGGCCGCCTTCTCCTTTTTGCCTTGTCGCTTTCGCGGGGCGTATACGCTTCACGAAAATTAGCGGTGGTTCAGTCTCCCCAGGCGAACCACCAAGCCTGGATGAAGAGGGCTTCCGTGTCCTCTGGAGCTCACAATTTCAGGTCGACACCGGCGGCCGTGACCCACGGAGCCGTCTCGATGAAAAGACGAAAGGCATTGAGCGCGTTCAGCGCGTCCTTCTTGTTCCAGCCCGCGCCGTCGAGGATGCGAAGCTCGATGCCGGCGCCGGCGCTCGATGCCGTGCCCGTGGTGAAGTCGCTTTGTTTGAAACCGGTAAGGCCTCGGTTCAGTGCGATGAAGTGATCAGCCATGGTTTGCCCCCTCAGTTGATCGCTGCGATCGGCAGCGGACGAACGCGACGGCCGATGGGCATGAAGCCCTCGGGCATGCGCGCATGCAATTGAACTTCGCGCATCCAGTCTTGACTGGCGCGTGCCGCAACGTTCTGCTCGGGGCTGAGCTCGACCGTCACGGTCTGCTCTTGGTTCGTTTTCGGATCTACGATGTCGATCTGATAGATCATGCCGCTGACTCCACTTTGACGCCGTTCACGAGCACGGCGTTGATGATGCTCATCCGTTTCTTGGCCGCGAGGTCGCCGCCGAGATACGCTTTCACGAATTCCGCGCTGCCCATCAGTTCGCGCTTCAGGTTGGCAACGGCCTGATACTCCTGAGCGGAGACCTTCTCGCCGGAGATGAACTGCTTGGTGACGCCGTCGCCGATTGCCATTTCGCGGAACATCTCGACGGTGCTTGCCATCTGGCGCTGAACGGCGTTGCCGAGCTCAGGTGCTTTGCCGCCCATGATCGACGCCACGACGTCGTCAGCGGCACCGCCATCGACGATCGCCCCCGTGAGCGCTTTGAATTCCTTCACCGCGGCGGGATCTGAAGTCAGAAAGCGGTCGACCCATCCCTTGTCACCCGTCAGCGCATTCATCTGCGCTTGCGCGTCGGTCGCGGTTACCTGTGCGGCCGGCGGCGGTGCGGGCGTCTGGACCTGATCTGTCATGCTGCCTCCGAAATGTGAGATTTGAGCGCGTCAAACCGATCGCGCAGGAGTCCGACGAAGTACGCACCGGCGCGCCGGAAGGCGACAGACGCGGGTTCAATGCTGGGCTGGTCGTATGCCAGCGATGCGTGGGGTGCCCGTGCGCCGGGCAGAAAGGCGTTCGGCAGCCCATGCTTGAACATCTCCCCCGCCAGCATCGCGTCGATCGCGATCGGGTGCGCGATGCCGCCCACCATGAGGTCCAGCGTCTTGAAATCGATCGGGTGCGGGACGATGCCGATGGGAAGTTTTTGCTGCATCTCCTCGGCCAGCGTGCCGAGATTGACGCGCAGCTTCGCCGCCTTCTCAAGCAGATCGGACAACTCCACGCCGGCCCGAGTCCACTCCTCTGCGGTCGCGGCGAATTCGCGCAATTGCTGGTCGCGCGCAGCAGCCTGGATCACGATCTCGGCTTCGGCGTCCTGACGCAGCGCGAGCCGCAATGCGGCCTGCAGCTCGGCCACGGCAGTTCTGGCAGCCTCGATCTTGGATCGGTGCCCGGCCAGCTTGTCTGCCGCGCCAGGCTTCCGCTCGGCCGCATCGAGCGCAAACTCTGCGCCCTGCTCCTCAAGCTCGGCCAGCGCGCCCAAGGCGCAATCCAACTTTCCTTGGACCGCCGGCGCGCGCGCCGCCGATGCTTCGGATTGCGGAAGTGCGTGCCCTCCGGCCTCTTCGCCGGCCTTCCTGCGCAACATGGTCAAAATCCTCACGCTGCTTCGCTACGGTGCTGGTCGGGCGAGGCAGCGGCCGCCACAGCATCCTCCAACCGACAGCGAATCCAGTCGGAGACCGTGCGCCGCTCGCGGGCCGCCAGTTCCTTCATGCGCTCCTCCAGATCAGGCTTGATCCGCGCGCCGATCATTCTCGTGTTGTTTGCCATCGTTGGCCTCTGTTAGGTTCGTGCCGTCAACATTCGGCGTGATTTGCGGATCGCTAGCAACGCACCACAATGTTGCTTCCGAAGGTCGGGCCGGTGCGGCTGCCTTCCCATTTGTTGGCCGCCGCTTTCTGGGTTGCCAGCGCGCCCGCACGCGCTCGATCTGCTCCCGGTCCTCCATGATCACCGCGAACGCGATACGTAGCCCCAGGGCGTCCAGGAGAGCCTGGAGCGACATTTCGCCAAAGCCTCGCACCGGTGGGTCCGACAGCAGTTTGCTCACGTAGCCGCCCTGCAAGCCCGTGATGGCGTCAAGCGTCTCGTGACTAAGGTTGAGCTCGTCGCGCCGATCGCGGACGACCTGAAGCAGCTGCTCGCGTGATCCGATCAAGAGGGGCTTCATGTTTAGCAATGACCAACGAAGTTTTCGGAGAGAGCGGCGCCGAATTTTTCAGGAGCGACCGCGAAAGACAGCGAGGACATGAAATTGGGAATGAGAGCTCGTTCCTTCCCCCACCGGCACCCCCACCCCCTTCTTTCCTGGCAATTCATGGGGATCTGACCGACCATCGGCCGGCTGCCTTGCGCGCGCGTCTGCTTCCAAGAGTGTTGAAGTTCATGAGAGAGCGCGCGCGAAAACCCCTCGCCGCTCGACGCCACATGATTGAGACAAAGCGGACGGCCAAGGCGATTGAGCAAGGCAGTCAAGGCCTTGGCGAACAAGCGCGATGCGTCACGCAGGATCGGGAAGCACATGGGAAGCGCAGGGCGCGTTCCACAGCAACCGGGATAACGGTTATCCCGTCGGCCAGGCGGGCGCATAATGCACCGTCGGCCGGCGCTGATCTCGGCGTTACTTCGTACATGCCGACAACGAGCTACTTTCCGCCCTTCCCTTCCTTGAGCGGCCGGAACGCCTAGCCGCGCCCCAGCGGCGTTGGGCGCTTCCAACGCTCGGGGGGTATGGGGGGTTGGAGAACAGGCGTTGGCAGTACCGTTGGTACCCGTTGGTAGGGGTGTTGGCAGGATAGTTGGCAGGGGTGTTGGAAGCGTCGGAGGAGCGTTGGTAGGGGCGTTGGAAGCCGGGAAACTACGGGTCATGACGCCACCCGCTCGATGTGCTGGCGCCGCTTGCTGGGTGATCCGGTCTCGACCGTCTTGATCGCACCGCGGGCAAAGAGGCGCTCCATGGCGTTACGGAAGGCGTCGGCGGTGATGCCGGTGGCCTCGGGGTCGAGCACGAACTCAGCCGGCGCGCTGCCCTTGGCGGTCTTGGCGTGTACCGGGCGGCCCTGGGCGAGGCGCTTGTCGAGCAGGCGCAGGAATAGCTCCTCGATGTCGCGATCGACTGACGCGCGATAAGGCGAGCTCTCGCCGGCCATGGCAGTCGTGAAGGTCAGGCCGCCCCAGCGGAGCGTCACCTTCTCGCCCGACCGTCCGTAATTGCTCTTGGTGACGGCCAGCGTGCGCTGGTCCTGGTCGTCCTTGTCGGGGTCGGACAGGTGCAGCATCGAGCGCACCGAGTTTCGCCAGTCGACGCTGTTGGCGGTCCCGCTCCCGTCGGCCATGCCGCGGACGCTGGGATGGTCGAGCATCACGATGGCGACGTCGTTCTCCCGGGCGATCTTTCGGAGCATGGCGAGGAACGCGCGGACCTGCCGGCGCGCGATCGCCTCCCCGTCGAACACCGCGGCGATGCTGTCGATCACCACCAGGCGCGGGCGGCGATCGCGGATCCAGCCTTCCAGCCAGTCGAGCAGCGGCGCGCGGGTCAGACGGCCATCGCCGCCGGCGTGCACCAGCCACGTGCTCTCGAGGTCCGGGAAAAGCAGGTGCAGATCGGTCAGGCCGTGCGGGTCGATGCACCTATGCTTGGCGATGCGCTCGACACGGTCCCGAATGTTGTGCTCCGGCTCCTCGCAGGACAGGAACAGCGTCGGGCCGTTCTCAATCGTGCAGCCGAGCCAGTCGCCGAGGCCGGCGGCGGTGTGGACCAACAGCTGCGTGACGATCTCGGTTTTGCCTGATCCGCCGTTGCCGGCCAGGATTGTCAGGTCACCACATGGAATGCGGCCGCTCGCCAGCCAACGCTGTTGCTCTGCCTCAGTACCCTTCCACACTGCCGGCGTGATCGCGGCATAAGCGGGTGACTTCTGTTCAGCAGGCGCGGAAACGATCGACAGGCGGCCAGCCTCGGGTTCGCCGAATTGCTCAAAGCTATCAGCGGGCGGAAATTCGCGGCGCGGGTCTTCGTCATCGGCCTTGACCAGACCAAAGTCGACCATGAGTGTCCGCGCCATCGCGGCATTGGCTGGTGTGATGCCCATCAGGCTGCCTCAACAGATTTGAAAAGCGCCGGTGCGTCGTCGGAATGATTGAGCAGCCAATCTGCCAGCCGTTTCGGATCGCCGAGGCTCAGCACGAAGTGAAAGGCGTCAATTGTTGACTGAGCTGTCCGATACGACGGCTTGCTGGTAGCGGCGAGCCGCTGAACCGGCCGCATCTCGCCAGTCCACTTGTAGCGATCCCGCTCGTCGTCCAATTCCCACTGCATCACGAGTTGCGATGCATAGTCGGAAGGCAGCTCGGGCGCTGCATCGGCGAATTCGTCATTCACTTCCGCAGCCACGATGTCACGGAAGCGAGCAAAAGGCGCTGCGATGAGCCGCTGAACTTCGTCCTGGCCGAGCGTCGTGACTAGGCCCGATTGCTCGGCAAAATCTTGGAGCGGATCAATCGCGTCAGCAAGATGCTCGAACTGGTGCTCGTATTCGAGAAACGCGTGGATCAACGCGCGCGTTTCGAGCAGCCAGATTGCATCTGCCAGCGCTTCTCCATCGAGGATTTTCGCGGGCGGTTTCATTCGGTCTCGGCCCCGTCAAGGAGGCCGAGCTCCTGTGCTTTGGCGAGCGCCTTGTTGATCGCAGTTTGCAAATCCGACAAGCGCGTCACCTTCATGGTGATGCCTTTGGCTGTCGGATGGATTTTGCCTTCCTTGTCGTGGACGTGCTTTCTCAGATCAACGAGCGTGTGCCCCTTGAACGTTTGCAGCGTCGTGGTGATCACGTCCTTGCGGCGATTTGAAAAGAACCGGTCGACGACGACGGGCTCGAGCAGTTCGGGCTTGCGGGTGCCCATGATCAAGCCGCCGTTTCGATTGCGCGCGCACGCTGCCAGCGGCGATTTTCGCCGATGGTAACGCCTTTCCGGCGGGTCGAGAGTTTGACGAATACCGGCCCTTGCCCGCTGGCAATTAGACGCTGGCCGGTGCTGGCGCTGAAACCGTTGAGCTGACACCACTCCGCAAAGGTCAGCATGCGATAATCATCGATGCCGGCGTGATGCAGCACTGCTCGTTCGGTCACTTCGGGATAGGCGTTCACTGTCGAAACCTCCTGACAGAATTTGACTGTCAGGAGTGTTCGTCAGAGCGCCCCGATTCGGCTCGCACAAACCGGCAGAATTTTTGCTTGTGAATTGTACTAACCCGCAATGCTGCGCATCGCTTGCAGATGATCGTCACAGGCCCGCTTAAGGTCTCGATCTGCCTCGCCTGTCAGGACCTCATACAGAAGCCCGGCGATCGCGCGGTAAGTCGAATCTGGCGAGCCGCTTGTGATCTCCTGCTCCGAAAATCTAAACATCAATGAGTAGGCAATCCGCGCGCACCAAATTCGGATCTGATCAGCGACAGGCTGGTTTTCGTCGCCGGCCTGGCACATTTTGCTCACCTCATTGAGCGCAATCAAAAGCTGCTGCCTTGGGCTGTTGGTCGTGCTGCCGCTGCCCAGACGCAGCTTAAGTTCGGCCGACAGGCCCTCCGACCTAAGGGCCTTCTCCAGTCGATCGATCAATCCAACGATGGTCCGTGCTTGTTCGCGCGTTTTCCGGATTGCCTCTCGGTCAAGGTGCTCCGGAGTGGCGCGACGCAGAGCGCGGATTGTCGCGCAAACTTGATGGAAGCTCCGATCCTCCGCGCACAGTCCGAGAAGCGCACGCACTTCGATCAATATTTCGCGGTATCTGCGCTGTGGTCGCCGCCACTTCAAATTACAATCGCAAGCAGGTGCGCCTCCCACTTCTGAAGCGCGTCGGCGATCTCGGGGCCGTAGTCGTGGTGATCGTACACGCCGCCGATACCAGACTTGTGGCCAGCATGGTTCAGCACCAGCTCAGCCACGTGCGGCAGGACGCCAAGCTTGCCCATTCTGGTGCGGACAGTCCGACGGAGATCGTGCAGTCGCCAAGGCGCCAGAGCTTTGCCTTCGGCCGCGGTGATGCGCGCGCTGAGTGCGAGGGTGTTGTATGACCACGCGTTGAATCCGTTTGCGCCGCCTCCGAACACCGTATCGCGGCTGTTCCGCCGCCGGATCGATTGAAGGATCTCAAGCGCCGTCGGCATCAACGAGAGCTCGTGCGCTCGCTTCGCCTTCGTTCTCTCCCTTGGCAGCAAAAGCTTGCTGTCGGCGAGGTCGAGTTCATCCCACCGCAGACCGCCGATCTCGTCGCGACGACAGGCGGTCAGCAGCAGAAGCCGAACGATCTTCCCGAAATCGTCGTCGAGACAATTGCGCCAAATAATACGGATCTCGTCGTCGTTCAGAACGCGATCTCGAGGCTCCTTGCCGCGGATCGGATTCTCTGTCCCAATCACCGGGTTGGCCTTCGCTAGCCCTTGGCGCATGCACCAGGAGAAGAACGCCAGGAGCGCTCCCCTCGCCCGCGCGGCTGATGTCGGCCCATGGTCTCGCACCAGGGTGCGCAGAAGGCTTGCGATCTCCTCGAAGCTGACCTTGCTGACCGGCTTACGTTGGATGGGCTGGCAGTGCCGCCGCAGGTAGCGCTCCTCGGCGATGTAGGTGTTTGGCCTGACCCGGGGCTTTTGGGCCTCCAGGTACAGTTCCACGGCTTTCTCGAATGTCTGGGCGTCAGAGGCTTGGTCGACCCGGCGCTTCTCCTCCTCCGCGTCTGGGTCAATGCCGAGTTCAATCTGGGCGAAGCGCTTCCGGGCGATGCTGCGGGCGTCCTCCAGGGTGACCTTGCGGACGTCGCCAAGGCTTTTGCGGCGCTGCTCGATCCCGACGCGGTACTGGACCACGTACGACGCCTTGCCGGGCCGGACCCGTACCCCAAAGCTCGGCAGGTCCGGGTCCCACGCGATGTGGTCCGCCTTGCCTGCCGGCAGGCTGAGCCGGCGCACGTAGGTGTCGGTGAAGCGAACACGATCGTCGGAAATCTTGAGCATGGGAAGCAGTCCTTCCTTTTGGGAAGCACGGGGTGCGCGAACCAATGACCGATTGTGACCGCCGGTGAACGAAGCCGCCACGTGCTTCTTGGCCTAAGCCGTTGAAAACTGTGGATTTAGAAGCTTCGTGAATGCTTCTGACCGATGAGGCTATCTGTTAACCGGAGATCGAGAGCACGTGGCCGAGGCCGGAGATGAACATGGCGTCGTTGACCGGCGTGGTGATCGCATCGCGCCGCCCGGTGAGCAGCGCGGTCGCGATCGCCCTGTTGTCACCGTCGAGCGTCGCGCGGATGCGGGCATCGATCGCATCGCGCAGGCCTTGCATGAAGGCCGCGTAACGCAGCCGCAAGCCGCCGGTCTCAGGCGGCGGCGCCACCGTGATTGCGCCCATTGCAAAACCGGAGGCGCCGATGCCCTGGAAGAACATGTCACGCGAAAAATCGTAGCTGCCGGGTCGCACCGGCGCGAGCGGCGGCATCAGCCGCGCCTTCAGCTGAACGAAGCTACCGACCTCCGGTGCGGTGCCTTTGCGGACCGACAGGCGCACGCGCTCGAGCCTGACGTCGCTGCGTTGCGCCTCCATCGCGGTGACGCGCAGCACGAAACGATCTGTCCGCTCGCGGATGTCACGAGCCTCGACGAAGCCCGACAACGACACCGAATAGAGCGACTTTGCCAGCACCGGGTGGGCGATGCGCGCCGTCTTCCAGGTCGCGACGGCAAAGCCGGCCGCGACCGCTGCGATCATGATGGCCGGGGCGAACAGCCGGCTCCGCCGCAACAGAGCCGCGCCAAGCAAGAGCGCGCTGGCGGTCGTTGCAACGACCCACAGCACCGGCTCGTGATCGGCAGAGAAATAAAGCGCGATGCCGCAGCCAAACGCCACGGGCACCCACGGCAATAGCCGCCCAGCGCCAGCCTCGGCGCGTAGCCACGCGCGCAAGGTCTCGGCGAGCGATGTCCAGAGGTCGAGGCCTGCAGGCGCGAGGCCGCCCGCGGACGCGGCGCGGCCCGCGGGCCACGTCCCCGCGATCCCCTGCGACCGTAGCGGCCGGCCCGGCTCCGCCATTCTCTGCACTCGGTGATACGCAACGAAGTCAGAAGCTACCGGAACGTGCAGGCGGGCGGATAGCGGTACGGATCAGGAACGAAAGGGCGCGATCGCTACTTTTCCTCTTCCATCGTCACGGCCACGTCCGCCTTGGCCGAGAGCCGGACCTTGTTGCCCTCGATATCGGCGACGAGGCCCTTGTCGATGAAGTGATGATGCCCCTTGTGGCTGCCCTCGCCGCTGTCCTTCTTGGTCAGTTTGATGCGATTGCCTTCGACCTTGTCGACTGTGCCGATATGGACGCCGTCGGCGCCGATGACTTCCATATGTTCTGCGATGTTCTGCATGGTGGGTTCCTTGTTGGGCCCACCCCAACGCGCGAGGTGCATGTTCGTTCTCTCACGAGAACGACGATGCCGTGTGCCCCACGGGTCAGATCAGCGGCGCCTGCGACGAGGCGTGGTGATTGACGATCTTCCAGTCGCCGTCCTCGCGAATGATGACCCAGCTCATCTTGACCGAGAAACCGGGGCGTTCGCCGGCGAGATCGAACGAGATGGTCGCGGCCATATTGATCAGATCAGGACCTGCCTGCGCCGCCTTCACCTCGGAAAACAACGCGCTCGGCTGACGCCAGCGCGGCAGGCCGTTGAAATAGTCTGCGACGCCATCCCTGCCCCGGTAGAGCTTCGGGTTGGAGCCGAAGAAGAACGTATTTTTCCCATAAAGCGACGACAGCGCGGCCGCATCGAGCGTGGCGAAGCCGGCGCACCATTTCGCGATAATGGCGGAAACGATCGCGTCGGCTTCGTCGCTCATTGTGGTCCCTCAGCCTTTCGCAACTTCCTTCGCGAAGGTGTCGCGCAGACCGATGGTGCGCGAAAATACCGGCTTGCCGGGCGTCGAGTCCTTGTCGCGCACGAAATAGCCCTGGCGCTCGAACTGCATCGGCTCGGTCGAATTGCTCTCGGCGACCGATGCTTCGATCCGGGCGTCAGCGAGAATTTCCAGCGACTGCGGATTGAGGTCGGCCGCGAAGTTCGAGGCGTCCGGGCTCGGATTGGCAAATAGCTGGTTGTAGACGCGGATTTCCGCAGGCACGGATGTTGCCGCCGACAGCCAGTGCATTGTCGCCTTGACCTTGCGGCCATCGGGCGCGTTGCCGCCCTTGGTCGCGGGATCGTAGGTGCAACGCAGCTCCACCACTTCGCCGGCATCGTTCTTGATTACGCCGGTGCACTTGACGAAATAGGCATAGCGCAGCCGCACCTCGTTGCCCGGCGACAGACGGAAGAATTTTTTCGGCGGGTTCTCCATGAAGTCGTCCTGCTCGATATAGAGCTCGCGGCCGAACGTGATCTTCCGGGTGCCGGCCGAGGGATCGTCCGGATGGTTGATCGCCTCGAGCTCCTCGGTCTGCCCTTCCGGATAGTTCTCGATCACGACCTTGAGTGGCTTCAGCACCGCCATCCGCCGCTGCGACGTGCGGTTCAGCTCCTCACGGATGCAGAACTCGAGCATGCCGACGTCGACAACGCTGTTGGCCTTCGCCACGCCGATGCGCTTGACGAATTCGCGAAGGGCGGCCGGCGGCACGCCGCGGCGGCGCATCCCCGCCATGGTCGGCATGCGCGGATCGTCCCAACCCGCGACATGGCCCTCGCGGACGAGCTGGGTCAGCACGCGCTTGGACAGCAAGGTGTAGGTCAGGTTCAGCCGCGCGAATTCGTACTGGTGCGGCTTTGACGGCACCGGCAGCTTCTCGATGAACCAGTCATAGAGCGGCCGGTGGTCCTCGAACTCCAGCGTGCAGATCGAGTGCGTGATGCCTTCGATGGCGTCCGACTGGCCGTGGGCATAATCGTAGCTCGGATAGATGCTCCACTTGGTCCCGGTGCGCGGATGGTGCGCATGCAGGATGCGGTACAGCACGGGGTCGCGCAGATTGATGTTCCCCGCACCCATGTCGATCTTGGCCCGCAGCACGCGCGCGCCGTTCGGGAATTCGCCCGCCTTCATGCGTCGGAAGAGATCGAGATTTTCATCCACGCTGCGATCGCGGAACGGCGAGTTCTTGCCGGGCTCGGTCAGCGTGCCGCGCGAGGCGCGGATCTCCTCCTGGGTCTGGTCGTCGACATAGGCGAGCCCGTCGCGGATCAGCTGCTCCGCCCATTCGTAGAGGCGGTCGAAATAGTCCGAGGCGAAGAACAGGTTCTTGCCCCAGTCGAAGCCGAGCCAGCGCACGTCGGCCTGGATGGAATCGATATATTCCTGCTCTTCCTTCACCGGGTTGGTGTCGTCGAAGCGCAAATGGCAGCGGCCCGGAAACTCCTGGGCGATGCCGAAATTGAGCGCGATCGACTTGGCGTGGCCGATATGCAGGTAACCGTTCGGCTCCGGCGGGAACCGGGTCACGATCTCCTTGTATTTGGCCTGCTCGAGGTCGGCCTGGATGATGTCACGAATGAAATCGCGCCCAACCTCGTTCGCCACCGGTTCTGTCATTACGAAAATCCTGTAGGGAAATCAGCGGCCCTTCTGCCAAATTCGGGACGCTGAGCCAAGGGCTTAAGCAAGGCCTTAAGCCGTCCGCTGCCGGGCTTTAGTTATGTACCGGTCCTGTTATATACCACCGCCTCCAATGCATAGGCCTTGCCAAGAATGACCTCTCCCGTCGTCACCCGCTTCGCTCCCTCGCCGACCGGCTTCCTCCATATCGGGGGCGCGCGCACGGCCCTGTTCAACTGGCTCTACGCGAAGAAGCACGGCGGCAAGATGCTGCTCCGGATCGAGGACACCGACCGGGACCGCTCCACCGAGGCCGCGATCGGCGCCATCCTCGACGGCCTGAAATGGCTGGAGCTCGGCTGGGATGGCGACGTCATCTACCAGTTCAGCCGCGCCGCCCGCCACCGCGAGGTCGCCGAGCAGCTGCTCGCCGACGGCAAGGCCTATCGCTGCTACGCCACCGCCGAGGAGCTGACCGCGATGCGCGAGAAGGCGCGCGCAGAGGGGCGTACCCGCCTCTATGACGGTCTGTGGCGCGACCGCGATCCGGCGACGGCCCCAGCCGACGTGAAGCCCACCATCCGGCTCCGCGCGCCGCAGACCGGCGAGACCGTGATCGACGATCAGGTCCAGGGCCGCGTGGTCTGGCAGAACGAGAATCTCGACGACCTCGTCCTGCTGCGCGGCGATGGCAACCCGACCTACATGCTCGCAGTGGTGGTCGACGACCACGACATGGGCGTCACCCATGTCATCCGCGGCGACGACCATTTGATCAACGCGGCCCGCCAAAAGCAGATCTACGACGCGATGGGATGGACGCTGCCGAGCATGTCCCACATCCCCCTGATCCATGGCCCGGACGGTTCGAAGCTCTCCAAGAGGCACGGCGCGCTCGGCGTCGATGCCTACCGCGCCATGGGATACCTCCCGTCCGCGCTCCGCAACTATCTCGTCCGGCTCGGCTGGAGCCATGGCGACCAGGAAATCTTCTCGACGGAGGAGATGATCGCGGCGTTCGACCTCGCCAGCGTCGGCCGCGCAGCTGCGCGCTTCGATTTCGCCAAGCTGGAAAACCTCAACGGCCACTACATCCGCAATGCCGACGATCAATCACTCGTGAAGATGTTCGAGGACGTGCTCGACCACGTCGTGCCCAGCCGTGACGAGCTTAAGGCCAAGTTAAACGACACCACGCGCGCGCAGCTCCTGAAGGCCATGCCGGCCCTGAAGGAGCGCGCCAAGACGCTGATCGAGCTGATCGACGGCGCCTATTTCATCTTCGCCGACCGGCCGCTGGAGCTCGATCCGAAGGCGGCAGCGCTGCTGACGCCTGAGAACCGCAAGCTGATCGGCCAGCTTCATTCCGCGCTGGAGAAAGTCGAGGCTTGGAGCGCGGCCAATGCGGAAGCCGCGCTGCGCGCCTTTGCCGAGGAAAATAGCCTCAAGCTCGGCGCGGTCGCCCAGCCGCTGCGGGCGGCGCTGACCGGCCGGACGACGTCGCCCGGCATATTCGAGGTTTTGGACGTTCTGGGACGCCAGGAAAGCCTGGGCCGGCTTAAAGATCAGGCCAAGGACTAGGCCAAGAACCGGGGCCGAGAACCAGGCTACGACGTAAGTCGACCATGCGTGGCGCCATCTTGCAGCGCACACAGCAATAATATACCCATCTCACCCGTACCTTCTGGAACATCCGGCCTGCCCCGCGATATCTCATCGGGGCCTCCGGGTCCGGCCCGTTTCACCATACATCGGGGACCTCTGATGGACGCAAAACCAAGCAATAAGACCGCCACACTGACGGTCGGAAACAAGAATTTCGATCTTCCGATCCACAGCGGCAGCGTCGG
Organism: Bradyrhizobium sp. WSM4872; assembly: GCF_055811715.1. Lineage (NCBI taxonomy): Bacteria > Pseudomonadati > Pseudomonadota > Alphaproteobacteria > Hyphomicrobiales > Nitrobacteraceae > Bradyrhizobium > Bradyrhizobium sp. WSM4872. The sequence goes on from NZ_JBVVPT010000003.1 coordinate 71,756, forward strand.
GCCCGACGTCATCGATATCGGCAAGCTCTACGGCCAGTCCGGCCTGTTCACCTACGACCCGGGCTTCACCTCGACCGCGAGCTGCCAGTCCAAGATCACCTATATCGACGGTGACGCGGGCGTGCTGGAATACCGCGGCTATCCGATCGAGCAGCTCGCCGAGAACGGCGACTTCCTCGAGACCTGCTATCTGCTGCTGTTCGGGGAGCTTCCGACCGCCGCCCAGAAGAAGGATTTCGACGACCGCGTGATCCATCACACGATGGTGCACGAGCAAATGGCCCGCTTCTTCCAGGGCTTCCGCCGCGACGCCCATCCGATGGCGATCATGGTGGCGGCTGTCGGCGCGCTCGCCGCGTTCTATCACGACTCGACCGACATCAACGATCCGAAGCAGCGCATGATCGCCTCCATGCGCATGATCGCCAAGATCCCGACGCTGGCTGCGATGGCCTACAAGTACACGGTCGGCCAGCCCTTCGTGTATCCGAAAAACTCGCTGAAGTTCGCCGAGAACTTCCTGCACATGTGCTTCGCCGTGCCGTGCGAGGACTACAAGATCAACCCGGTGCTGGCTGACGCGCTGGACAAGATCTTCATCCTGCACGCCGACCACGAGCAGAATGCCTCGACCTCGACGGTGCGTATCGCCGGCTCCTCCGGGGCCAACCCGTTCGCCTGCATCGCCGCCGGCATCGCCTGCCTGTGGGGCCCGGCGCATGGCGGCGCCAACGAAGCAGCGCTGGCGATGCTCGCCGAGATCGGCTCGGTCGACAAGATCCCCGAGTTCATCGCCAAGGTGAAGGACAAGAATTCTGAAGTCCGCCTGATGGGCTTCGGTCACCGCGTCTACAAGAACTACGATCCGCGCGCCAAGATCATGCAGAAGATGTGTCACGCCGTGCTCAAGGAGACCGGCCATGGCGACGATCCGATGCTGAAGGTGGCGCTCGAGCTCGAGAAGATCGCGCTCAGCGACCAGTACTTCATCGACCGCAAGCTCTACCCGAACGTCGACTTCTATTCGGGCATCACGCTGAAGGCGATGGGCTTCCCGGTCTCGATGTTCACCGTGCTGTTCGCGGTCGCCCGCACCGTCGGCTGGATCAGCCAGTGGAGCGAGATGATCGAGGATCCGCAGCAGAAGATCGGCCGGCCGCGCCAGCTCTACACCGGCGTCACCCGCCGCGACTACGTCGCGATCAACAACCGGAAGTAAGGTCGAGCCATCACGGCTTTCGAAGCGGCGCCATCTCCGGATGGCGCCGTTTTTATTTTGCGCCGACACAATCTTGCTGCCGCGCACAACAACAAGTCGGCGCAATGCGTCGGCCGACGCTTGACGTCGAAACGCTTCGCGCGCAAATTCTTACACTAAGTAAGAATGACGACAGGGATGGAAATGCCGGAGCAGCCGAGAAGTCGGCGGCAGACGCGTGCTGCCATTTTGACTCATCTGCTTCAGTCAGGCGGGTCGTTTCGCCCGCCGCTGGCCAAGGCCGTGCGCCTGTCGGAAGCGAGCCTATCGCGCATCCTGTTCGACCTGAAGGCCGAAGGCCTGATCGAAGAGGTGCGGCGCCCTGCCCCTTATGTCGGTGGCCCGACCGGCCTCGTGTCGCTCGATGGGGCGGTGGCGCTCGCGGCTTTCGAGCTGACCACCCAGCGGCTCAGCGTCGGCATCGGGGGCCTGTCGGGTGAACTGCACGACATCGGGCACGTGCCGCTGCCGGCCGCGCCGACCGCCGCGACGGTCGGCCGGGCGTTTCGCGAGGCCATGACATTGCTGCGCGACTGGACGCGGCACCGGCGCATCCCCCTCGCGCAGATCGGCGTCTCCATTCCGGGCCTCGGCCGGCTGGGCGCGTCAGGCAATCCGATCATTCCCTGCGACATCGGGCGTATCAGCGAGATGTTCGGCGGGACGTTTGCCGGCGTGCCGGTCGAGTTCACCAATTCGGTCGTCGCGCACGCCATCTTTCACCGTTGCCGCACGGAGAACTATCCATTCAGCGGCGCGCATCTGTTCGTCTTCGTCGGCCAGGGCGTCGCGGGCACCTGGATGGATGATCCGATCGAGGACGATGCCCTCCAGCCGGTCGAACTCGGCCACATGGTGTTCGGAGCCGACGGACCAATTTGCCGCTGTGGTCATCATGGCTGCGTCGAAGCCTATACGTCGCTTCCCGCCCTCGCCGGACTTCTTGGCGTCGCCGAAGCGGAGTTGCTTCAACTCGGCAGCGAATGGGTAACCGCAATACCGCTCTCGTCGCGCGTGCCGCAGGAATTGCGCCGGCGGCTGTTCCGGCTGGGGCTTGCGATCGGCAACACGCTGAACGTGAAGCCATGCAAGGGCGTCGCGATCAGCGGCTGGCCATCGCTTCTCGCCGAGGACGATCGCAACGCGCTCGTCGAGGGGATCGACGCCTGCCTGTTGGGCGGCCGCAAGCACGCGCAAGTGTCGCTCGCTTTCGTGCCGCCGTCGCATGGCAACGATCCGCGGGCGGCGCTGGCATTCGCGGCTTTCTGCCTCGCTTGCCGCGGCGGCATGCCGGCCGCATCAATCGAGGCCGCCTGAGATACCTGATGCCGCGCGGCTCTCGCGCGAAAGAGTTCACACCGGGAGGAACTTGCCATGCCGATCACGACAACAAGGCGCCAACTGCTCGCCGGATCTGCCGCCGCGCTCGGGCTGCCGGCATTTGCCCGCGCGCAAGGCGCGATCAAGCCGCGTCTGACTGCGATCTCGCAATGGTCCGCAGGCAGCGATGGCGCCGCCATCACGGCCCTCGGCAAGAAATTCGAGGAGAAGGGCGGGGTTTGGCAGCATTCGCCCGTCCCCGGCTTCACCACCGAGATGATGAACAAGCTGCGTGCCCAGATCATGGCCGGCGATCCACCGGCCTGCTCGCAGCTCAAGGGCCCCGAGATCGCGGCCTGGTCGAAGATTGCCCCAACCGTCGATCTCGATGCCGTCGTCGCTGCCGCAGGCTATGAAAAGGTTGTCGCGCCAGACCTTGCAAAATTGCACAAGCCGGGGGGCAAGTGGATTGCGCTGCCGTTGCAGATCTACAGCACCAACATGCTGTTTCTCTCCAAACGCGCGATGGACAAGGCCAAGGCCGACAAGGTCCCCGTCACATGGGCTGAGTTCAACGACCTCGCCGAAAAGATGAAAGCAGGCGGCGTCCCCTATCCTATCGCCAACGGTGGCACCCGCCCGGACGACGGCCAAAAATTCGAGGCCGCTTTGGCAGGCATCAGTCCCACTGCATACCGCGCAGCCATCATGAACCTCGACAAGAAGGCCCTGGAGGGCCCCGAGATAAAAGCCGCCTTCGTCCAGGTGCGCAAGATCGCCGACTGGATGGACCCCAATGTCGGCGCCCAGCACTTTTCAACCAACCTGAAGCGCTTCGTCGACGGCGACATGGGCATGATGATCATGGGCGGGTGGGCGCAGGGCGTTTTGCGCAACGCCGGCTTCAAGTTCGAGGACTTCATGATCGCTCCGGGCCCGAGCGACAATAGCAAGCCGGTCTTCCTGTTGAATGCCGATGCCTTCATATTCTGGCAGCGCAAGGAGGCCGACCTGCAAGCCGGCCAGACGCTGATGGCCCAGCTCGTGATGGATCCAGCGATCCAGACCATGTATTCGCAGATCACGGGATCGATCCCCGTGCGCACCGATGTCGATCTGTCGGGCGAAGGCTGGTCGGACGGTCAACGGCGGACGGCAGCAGCCCTGAAAGACGCGATCGCCAGCAATCAGGCCGTCCTCAGCCTCGCGCACAACATGGCGCAGGAAAACGGCATGACCGCAGCGATGATCGACGTGATCACGGAGTACGTGAAGAACAAGACGATCAAGCCCGAGCAAGCGGCCATACGCCTCGCCGAGGCCGTCGAGAGCTCACGTTGACGATCGCCGTCTCGACAACACCGGGCCGGCCGGCGGCCTTTGACTGGGTGCGCCGGCTGCCCGAATATTTGACGATCTGGGTGCCGCTGCTGCTGTCCGCCGCGCACCTCATTGCGTTTACGCTCTGGACGATCTGGATATCGTTCACACCGTCCACACTGGTCCCGGTCTCGGGCTGGGTCGGCTTGCGCAACTATTCTTCGGTTGCAGCATCGCGGAATTGGCAGATTGCCCTGGACAATCTGCTGCTGTTTGGCTGTGCCTTCGTGTTGCTGAGTCTGGCGGCTGGCCTCATCCTTGCGATCCTGCTCGATCAGCGCATACGCGGCGAGAACCTGCTGCGGTCTATCTTCCTCTACCCTCTGGCGGTGTCGTTCGTGGTCACCGGCACGGTCTGGAGTTGGCTGCTCAATCCTGGCCTCGGGATCCAGAAGCTGGTCCGCGATCTCGGCTGGACCTCGTTCCGGTTCGACTGGCTGATCGATCGCGACATGGCCATTTGGACCATTGTCATTGCTGCGATCTGGCAGTCCTCCGGTTTTGCCATGGCGCTGTTCCTCGCCGGCCTCCGCTCCGTCGACGCCGACCTGATCAAGGCCGCGCAGATCGACGGCGCCGGACCGATCCGAATGTACCGGCGGGTCATCCTGCCGACCCTTTGGCCGATCACCATCACCGTCATCGTCATCCAGCTGCAGTTCGCGATTTCGACCTTCGACCTCGTCCGCGCGCTCACCAATGGTGGGCCCGGGATCGCCACCCAGCTGCCGGCTCTCGTCGTCTACGACCTGATGTTCCAGCGCAGCCTGCTCGGACGGGGAGCGGCGGCGGCAGTGCTCATGTTGCTCATTCTTCTCGCGGTTTTGCTGCCCTATGCAGCGTGGCGTTACGTCCAGCGGCGGCGGGCGATCCATGCGTGAGCGAACCATCGCACCAGGCCGGATACTGATCTATCTCGTGGTGTCGCTGGTCGCTGCAGCGTGGCTCGCGCCACTGGCTGTTGTCGTGCTGAATTCGCTCCGTACCAATGAGGAGATCGCACAGGCCTCGATGATCGGCTGGCCGAAGCAATGGGCATGGAGCAACTACGCCGCCGCCTGGAGCGGCTTCTGCGTCGCCGAGACCTGCGCCGGCATCCGGCCGTACATGCTGAACTCCGCGCTCGTCACGATTCCCGCGACGATCTTCTCGACTCTGCTGGGTGCTGTCGCCGGTTACGCCGTATCGCTCTGGCGTTTTCGCGGCGATAGCTGGATCTACGGCATCGTGACCCTTGGCCTCTTCCTTCCCCAGCAGATGCGCTTGCTTCCCTGGACCATCGTGTTGCGCGACACGGGCCTGATGAACACGCTAACTGGCCTGGTCGTGATCCACACGATCCAGGGACTCTCCTTTACCGTCTTGTTCTGCCGAAACTACTACACTGCCATCCCGCAGGATTTGATAAGAGCTGCGCGCATCGATGGCGCAGGGTTCTTTCGTATTTTCTGGCGCATCATCCTGCCACTCTCGCCGCCCATTCTGGTCGTCACCGTGATCTGGCAGTTCACGCATATCTGGAACGAGTTTCTCTACGGCGTGACATTCACGACCGGTCAGCAGCAGCCGGTCACCGCCGCACTGATCGCGCTATCGGCCGCCGTTGCCGACATCCCGCAGCATGGCGTGCAAAGCGCGGCGGTGATGATCGCCGCCTTGCCAACCCTGCTGATCTATCTGATCGGTGGCAAGTATTTCGTACGCGGCCTCACCGCCGGGGCCGTGAAATGATCGGATTGTCATGGCAGCACTAAGCATTCGCTCCCTTTCCAAGCGCTACGCCAATCTGGAGGTGCTCAAGGGCATCGATCTCGACATCGAGAGCGGTGAATTCACCGTGCTCGTCGGCCCATCCGGCTGCGGCAAATCCACGCTGCTCAACATCATCGCAGGGCTCGACCTTCCGAGCGCAGGCACCGTGGAAATCGGCGGACGTGTCGTCAACGACATTCCACCGAAGGACCGCGACATCGCCATGGTGTTCCAGTCCTACGCGCTCTATCCGTCGATGACAGTGCGCCAGAACATCACCTTCGGCATGGAATGCCGCCACGTCCCGAAGCCGGAGCAGGACAAGGCGCTGGCGAATGTCGCCAAGCTGCTCCAGATCGAGCCGCTGCTCGGTCGCAAGCCCTCGCAGCTCTCCGGCGGCCAGCGCCAGCGTGTGGCAATGGGCCGGGCGCTGGTGCGCGATCCCCTGCTCTTCCTGTTCGACGAGCCGCTCTCCAATCTCGACGCCAAGCTGCGCGTCGAGATGCGGATGGAGATCAAGCGGCTGCACCAGCGCATCGGCGCCACCATCGTCTATGTCACCCATGACCAGATCGAGGCGATGACGATGGCGACGCGCATCGCCGTGATGCATCGGGGCGTGGTGCAGCAGTTTGCCGACCCTGACACCGTGTATCGCTATCCCGCCAATCTGTTCGTGGCCCGTTTCATGGGTTCGCCGCCGATGAACACGATGCCGGCACGGCTCGAGGCCGATGCCGGCGGCCCGGTGGTCGTGATCGGCGCGGGGCGGCCGGACGAGGTCCGCCTCCGCCTTGGCCAATACGACGCGGCGGCCCCCTTCGTCGGCCGTGACGTGGTGGTCGGGATCAGGCCGGAATGCATCGCCGAGGGCAGCCGCGTGTTCTCCGCCGATCCGCCCGTCGTCGTCAATGCGCCGGTGGAGATGGTCGAGCCGACCGGAGCCGAAACGATCGTGCTGCTGCGGCTTGGCGGCGAGCCTGCGCTGGCGCGCATCACGCCGGACATCCGCCCCACACCGGGCGCCGCCGCCCCGTTCGCGCTCGACACGCGCCGCATCTGCCTGTTCGACCCCGAGACGGAGCGACTGATCGCATGACAAGAACGAGCTATGCCGGTCTTAGGGATCGCGTGGTGTTGATCACCGGTGGCGCCAGCGGCATCGGTGCCGCCTTCGTGCGGGCGTTCGCAGCCCAGGGGGCTCGCGTCGCGTTCCTGGATCTCGATGAAGCAGCCGGCCGGGCGCTGGTCGCGGAAGTGAAGGCCGCGGCTGGAACCGCACCCTTGTTCGTGCCCTGCGACCTCCTCGACATCGACGCCTTGCGCGGCGCCATGGCGCAGGTGCACAGATCGCTTGGCGATGCCGCGGTTCTCGTCAACAACGCCGCCAATGATCAGCGTCAGGTGCTGGCCGAGGTCACCCCGGCCGAGTTCGACTGGATGATCGGCGTCAACCTCAAGCACGTCTTCTTTGCCGCGCAAGCGGTGGTGCCGCAGATGCAGGCGCGCGGCGGCGGTTCGATCATCAACATGTCGTCGATTGCCTGGATGCGCGGCGCGCCGGGGCTGCCGGTCTACGCCGCGGCGAAGGCCGCGATCGTCGGCTTCACCAACTCCCTGGCCCGGTCGCTCGGGCCCGACCGCATCCGCGTCAACGCGATAGCGCCGGGGATGGTGATCACGGAGCGTCAGCGCCGGCTGTGGTATCCCGACGACCAGGTGATCGCCGAGCTGCGCACGCGTCAGGCCATTCCCGACGCGGTGACACCCGACGACATCGCCAACATGGCGCTGTTCCTCGCCTCCGACGACAGCCAGCGCATCACGCGGCAATGTTTTCAGGTCGATGCTGGTCTCGGCTAGAGCGTGATCCGAGCCGCTGTCGTAGAGGTCCGCTCCGTCTCCGACAGAAGCCGCGTGAGCGCACCTCACCCTGGGTCCGAGTTGGGCCAGTTGCGGAAGCCCCAAATTGGGCGCGGCACCGCAACGATCAGGGCGCGGCGGTGCCACTTCGTTTAATGATGCCGCGCTCAACGAAGTTCGCCGCATCCTGAGCAGTCATCTTCTGACTATAGAGCCGTCGCACTGCCGGGCTTAGCCGCTCGGCAAAGATAACGACCATCATGTTATCGCCGGTAACCTCCTGCTGGCCCATTTGCTCGGCGTGCGAGATAGCGCGCCGCATTACACGCTGAAGCGCCGCCGTCGGGCGAGATTCGCCGGGGAGCGCGCCGGTTTCGACCACGATGGCTAGCAACTCGTTGTCGATGTAGTCAGTCAGACTTTTCTGGAGCGCCGCAGGATCGACATAGCACGCTTGCATCACCTTCGAAGCATTCGCGTCATTTGTCAGCGCGAGCAGCAGGTGTTCTAGCGTCGTATACTGGTGTTTTCGCGCATCTGCATAGCCGAGGGCGCGCTGCAGAGTGATTTCAAGTTCGGTAGAAAACCGAAGTGGCCGAGGCTTAATCCCCGCATCGACTGTGGTTGATGGCGTCACACCCTTCATGCGCGGCGCGGTAACCTCGCCGCGAATTGCAGCTGCAAGTGTGTTCCAATCGGCAACGCCAAACGCCTTGGCAATCAGTTCAAGGCTTTGGCTATTGGTAATCTTCGCACCGTGGTCAGCGAGAAAGGCCCGAGCCGTTTGCGCCATGGCTTTGGCGTGGCGATAATCGCGCATCATCTTTCATCCTTTGCTTTGAACGAAACCGAGGTGCCAGGAGCTTGCGTTGCTGACCCGTTCGTTCGGGCAAAGATCTGTGAAAGACCTATAATACGTTTACCATCCCCACAGGGGCGCAAGCAGCAGGTCGTATCAACCTGACGATAAAATGATCCAGATGAGAAACGCTGTCAATTGCCATGACCGGATAGATCATGTCCGGGTTGGGTCAATAGCGTCGGTTCGGCGCTCGGTTCAAACTTCTGGTCTATCCTTCCGACCCGACATGTAGCGGCACTGAGTAAACGGCAGCGATGGGCCACAAGCTGACCTACCGGTAGCTGCCTCTATTTGGCTCTAAACAGATCGCTAAAGCTGGCTATTGCCGCCGCTATGTCTTGCCGCCTCAAATCTGTGCGCGTTCGCTCCCAGCCTCGTTCGAAGGAGATCGTCACTCTGTCCGGATTTGATCGGACACGACAGTCCGTCTTCCACCTCAAATCGCCGAGCTGAATTTCAGCAAATTCTCGACAATCGTACGCGCGATCGATTGATTGGAATATTTGTTTGGTATCATCGATTGAGAGGGTCATCGACTGTATGATTGCGGAACCCCCATCTCCTACTGACATCAATTTCACTTCCGCCTCCGGGACTGAGACGAGGAAGTATACCCCTCGTGTCAACTCAATTCGCTCGAAGGTGCTGAGATACGACGACCTCCGCGATAGGGCCTCGGCAATCTTAGTCCTTAAGAACCGCATAAGCGTCCGCAGGAAAATCGGGGCGCTCCGAAATGCCATGCCTATCCGATGAGAAATGAGGAATGGTCGCATGGCTTCATGTTAGCAACCTATTCGCGACCTGCAAGTTTCCGTCCGCACAACCTGACGTCAGCTTCGGGTCACAAGCCGGCGACCGCGCTTTACGTGGGAGACTTCCGCTTAGCGCCGCAAGCCGACGCTTGTGAGTACGCGTCCTAGACTAGCTAACCCGCCTGCCCTTGCGCATGGTCGCCAGCACGATATCCGCTGCCAGCACGCTCGGCGACTTGTTGCCGGTCGACATGATCGTATCGAGCTGGGCGAACGCTTCCACCTGCTGGCGGCGCAGCGGTGAGTCGGTCAGAAGCTGCGACAGCACAGGCGCCAGCTTCTCCGGCGTGCAGTCTTCCTGCAGGAACTCCGGGATGACATCCTTGCCGATCACGAGATTGGCGAGAATCACCGAGGAGACGCGGATCGCGCGGCGCAGGATGAAGGCTTCGATCGCGCCGACGCGATAGGCCGTCACCATCGGAATGCCCGACAGCGCGAGCTCCAGCGTCACCGTGCCGGATTTTGCCAGTGCCGCGCGCGCGATGCGGAAGGCGGCGCGCTTCTCGTTCTCGCCGACCACGATTTGAGGCTTGACCGGCCAGTTCGCGACGCCTTCGCGGATGGTGGCCTCGAGATGCGGCATGGTCGGCAACATCAGTTCGAACCCGCGGCCGTCCGTCTGCAATCGGCCGAGCGTCGCGCCGAACACGTCGAGATGGTGCCTGATCTCGCTGCGGCGGCTGCCGGGCAGCACCAGCAAGACCGGCGGCTCGCCGTCGCGGCGCGCCTGCTCCTCAGCGTTCGGCCGCAGCGAGGGCAATTGCTCGATCAGGGGATGGCCGACATAGCTGCATGGTGGCCCGCCGAGCTTGCGATATTCCTCCGGCTCGAACGGCAACAGGCCGAGCACATGGTCGACATAGCCGAGCATGGTCCGCGCCCGTCCCGGCCGCCAGGCCCAGAGCTGCGGCGAGACGTAGTCGACGATCGGGATCGCCGGATTCCGCGCCCGCACGCGGCGGGCGACACGGTGGGTGAAGTCGGGACTGTCGATGATGACGAGCGCGTCCGGCGCGGCTTCAGTCACGGCCTCCGCCGTCTCGCGGATCAGCCGCAGGATTTTCGGCAATTGCTGCACGACCGCGGCGAAGCCGACGATCGAGAGCTGCTCGATCGGAAACAGCGTTTCGAGCCCCTGACGCGCCATGGTGTGGCCGCCGACGCCCACGAACTGCACGCCGTCGCCGAGGCGCTGCCGCAGCACCTTCATCAAGGCGCTGCCGAGCCGGTCGCCGGATTCCTCCGTGGCGATCAGGAATATCTTGCGCTTGGGATCGCGGCCTTGCATCACGCCGGCAGGCCGATGACGAAGAGATATTTGGCGTCGGCGAGCGCGATCATCGCCTCCGGCTCGGCGGCGATGGTGTTGCCGGCAACGACGGCGATCCCGGCCAGCCCTGCGGCGGCGACGCCCTCGAGGGTGCGCGGGCCGATCGTCGGCAGGTCGAAGCGCAGGTCCTGCCCGCTCTTTGGGACCTTCACCAGCACGCCCCGCCGGGTGGCAGCGCGGATGCGGCCCTCTTCGCGCAGCCGCGCGACGCGCGCGAGCAGCGCATCGGTGCCCTCGATATCCTCGACCGCCACCACATGGCCGTCGATCACGATCGCAGCCTGGCCGATGTCGAACGGACCGAGCGCGGTCAGCACCGCGCGTCCGCGCTCGATGTCGGTCTTGCCGGTGTCGCTCGGCCAGGCGCGGCTGATGCAGCCCTCGGGCATCAAGAGGTCGGGCGCGACATCCTTGATGCCGACCATGCGAAAGCCGCCTTGCTCGAGAATGCGCCCGACGCCGGATAACAAATGATCGTCGCCGCCGCGGAAGGCGCGGATGACATTGCCGAGCAGCCGGAGCGTCGTGAAGTCGACCCGAACCTCCGAGAGCGAAGGCCGTACCAGCGTGCCGATGAAGATCAGGTCGCGGCAGCCCTCCTCGCGAAACAGCCGCATGGCGCGGCCGAGCTGGCCGACCGAGATCCAGCGATGACGGAATTTTTCCACCCGTGCCGGATCGCAGGCCCCCCGAAGGGGAAACAGCACTGGTGTAATGCCGCGGGCCGCGAGCGAGTCGGCAACCGCGAACGGCATCGCGCCGCCGCCCGCGACCACGCCGACCGGCGATGAAATCTCCGAAGCCACCGATGTCATGCCCGGGGCCATCGCATCATCACTTCGCGATGGCAGGAAGACAGAGCGGGCGCTTGCCCTTGCCGATGAAGTCGAGGATTTCGCCGATCGCAGGATCTTCGCCGGCGAGCGGTCGCGCCGCCTCCAGGCGTTCGGCAAAGGTAGCGGGGCCATGGAAGAGTTTCTGATAGAACGCGCGCACGGTCGCAAGCCGCTGCTTTGTGAACTTGCGCCGCTTCATGCCGATCAGGTTGAGGCCTTCGAGCACGGCATACTGGCCGTTGACGAGACCGAACGGAATGACGTCGTCGCGCACGCCGCACACGCCTCCGACCATAACTTGCGGGCCGATGCGGGTGAACTGGTGCACGGCGGACAGACCGCCGATGAAGACGAAATCACCTATCTCGCAGTGACCGCCAAGCGTGGCCGAGGTCGCGAAGATCACGTCGTTGCCGACATGGCAGTCATGGCCGACATGGCTGCAGTTCATGAAGTAGTTGCGGTCGCCGACCTCTGTGATGCCGCCGCCTGCGACCGTGCCGGCGTTCATGGTCACGGACTCGCGGATGGTGCAGCCCGAACCGATCTTGAGCTTCGTCAACTCGCCACGATAGCTGAGCGATTGCGGCGGCGTGCCGAGCGAGGCGAACGGATAGATGGTGCAATCGTCACCGATCGTGGTCTGCGCGGTGATATGCACATGCCCGATCAGCTTGCAGTTCGTGCCGATCACGACATGCGGGCCGATGATGCAATAGGGTCCGATCTCGGTGCCCTCGCCGATCACGGCGCCGTCCGCGACCCGTGCGGTGGGATCAATCTTACTCATCAAGCAATCTGACTCATCAAGAAGGTCTGATTAGGTGTTGAAGTCGCTCGGTTTTCCGCTGGTTAGCGCGACTATGCCCGATCTGTCCAGTGACGTATGATCTCTCCCTGTTTCAAGTGCCGGATGAGGCAGCCTTCCCGGCGCATCAACAAGTTCACGCGGAGCTTCAGGTATCGTGGTCAGGGCCCTGGCACTTCTGCTCGCACAGCTCGCCGCAGCGCCGATCGTGTCCGAGACGATCGAGACCGGCGAAAACCGCCTCGTCGATCTCAAGACATTCGAATGCCGCGACATTACCCGCAGCACGGTGCTCCAGCGGGTCTGTTACGACCGGGCGCAGCAGGCCCTCGTCGTGGCAGTGGACGGCGTTTATGACCGCTATTGCGGCGTGCCAATCGACACGGTCGAGCGCCTGCTGGGCGCACCGTCCATGGGCCAGTTCTTCAAGCAGAACATCAAGCGCGAGGTCAGCGGTGGCCGGTACGCGTGTGCTGCACGCGAGCGTATCCAGAGAAGTTGATCCCGCTCAGTCGGTCAGCATGGCGCCGACGTCGGCCTCCGCAACCACCTGGCCATTGACCTTGGCGTCGCCGTGAAACCACCACATGGCCTTGCGGCGGCCGATCGAGCGCATGTGGTATTCGATGGTATCGCCGGGCAGCACCGGCTTGCGGAACTTGCACTTGTCGATGGTCAGGAAATAGACCGCGCGCGGCTTGTCGGTGCCCTCGACCGACTTGATGCCGATCACACCCGCGGTCTGCGCCATCGCTTCGATCATCATGACGCCGGGATAGACCGGGCGATCGGGAAAGTGGCCCTGGAACGGCGGTTCGTTGAAGGTGACGTTCTTGATGCCGATGCCGCTGTAATCGGTGCGGATGTTGATCACGCGATCGATCAGCAGCATCGGAAAACGGTGCGGCAGCGTTTGCAGGATCATGTTGATGTCCACAAGCTCGAACCTGACCGGTGCTTCGTCCGTCACTCCCGTTCCTCCTGCTTCGGATCGGCCTTGCTGTCGCGCGCCAAGCGCTCCACCGCCAATATTTCCTTGAACCATTGCCTGGTCGGCTTGGCGAAAAAACCACCCCAGCGTCCGTTGGGAGGAACGTCGTCCTTGACGCCGCTCATGGCAGTCACCTGAGCTCCATCCCCGATCTTGACGTGATTGTTGATGCCCACCTTCGCTCCCAGCGCCACGTTGTCGCCGAGGGTCAGGCTGCCGGCAAGGCCGATCTGGGCTGCCAGCAGGCAGTGCCGGCCAATGGTCACATTGTGGCCGATCTGGACCTGATTGTCGATTTTGGTCCCCTCGCCGATCACGGTGTCGCGCAAGGAGCCCCGATCAATGGTGGTGCCGGCGCCGACCTCCACGTTGTTCTGAATCAGCACGCGGCCGGTCTGGGGCACCTTCAGATGGCCCTCGGGGCCGAAGAAGATGAATCCGTAGCCGTCCTGGCCGATCGAGCAGCCGGGGTGGATCAGCACGTCGTTGCCGATCAGCGCGCACTGGATGGCCGTGCGTGCGCCGACATTGCAGTCCCGGCCGATCTTGACGCCGGGGCCGATCACGGCCCCCACACCGACCACCGTGCCGCTGCCGATCTCCACGTCAGGGCCGATCACGGCCAGGGGATCGACGATCACGCCGTCCTCGAGCCTGGCCGTCGGATCGATGACGGCCGACGGCGCGATGCCGTCGTTGCCGGTCCAGGATTGCGGCCGGAGCGCGTCGCCATGCCACTCCCGCGCGATCCTGACGAAGGCGCGGAACGGCTGTGGCGCCCGCAGCACGGCGACATGCGCGGGCACCCGGGCCTCGAAGCGTGGGCTCACCAGGCAAGCACCGGCCTTGGTCGCCTTGAGCTCATCGGCGTATTTGAGATTGTCGAAGAACGTCAGGTGCATCGGGCCGGCTTCGTCGAGCGAAGCCAGACCCCTGATGATTTGGCCGCCCCTGGCGGGATCGACCAGCTCCGCCTTGGTCAGCGTGGCTATGTCGGCCAGCGCTGAGGCGGGCGGCTGTGTGAAGAAGGTCGGCTGCGCCATTCCACCCCGTCGCGGTCCGGCTTCGGCATGAAGCGGCCAAGCCGCATCATGCCTCATCTCCTGGATTGGCACGATCCCTTTCGGAAACCGGCTCCGTAGTCCGGATCGTGCCTTGCTGTTCGAATTAGAACGAGGTGCCGCCGCCGAACCGGAACTCCTGCGTACGGTCGTTCTTGCCCTTGGTCAGCGGCACGGCGTAGTCGAAGCGCAGCGGACCGAACGGCGAGGCCCAGATCAAGCCGACACCGACCGACGAGCGGACCGCATTGCCGTTGTCATACACCAGGCCGGTGCAGGTTCCAGCCGAGGCTGGATTGACGGTCGACGGCGTGCACGTCGAATTCTTGGTCGTGGTCATTTCGTTCGTCACCGACCACGTCGTCGGGCCCTGATAGTCGAACAGCCCGCCAGCGTCGGCGTAGACGGCGCCCTTCAGACCCACTTCCTTCGGCAGGAACCAGAACGGCATCTGCAATTCGAGCGAAGCACCCCAATATTTGGTGCCGCCAAGCGCGTCCTGCGTACCGAAGGGGTTCAAATCGCGCGGTCCGATACCGTTCGGGGCAAAGCCGCGGACGAGGTTCGGACCCATCTGGAAATGATCGAGCATGCGCAGATCGCTGCCCATCTTGTTCAGCATGCCGCCCTGGAGGCGAACGAGACCGACGATATCCGACACCAGAGGAGTGTAGTACTTCGCGTCGACCACAGTCTTCAGATAGGAGACATCGCCGCCGACGCCGGCGAAGTCCTGCCGGAAATCGACCAACAGACCGTCGGTGGGGTTCTTGTTGTTGTCGAGCGTGTTGTAGGTCAGCGTGTAGCCGAGCGCCGAGGTCAGGGTCTTGCCGTTGGCAAGCTCCTTGCGCACCGGCAGCGAAGCTTCGCCATCGCTGTAGCAGCCGAGGCCGTTCGTCGAGCTTAGGTCGATCCCATTTGCATTGGCGAAGGCCGGGCTCGGGTTAAAAGCCGCCGTGCCCAAATTGTTGTTACAGTTCGCCAGGTAGGACGGCAGCGTGATTTCCTGCCTGTAGATCGAGTAGCGCACCTGCAGCGACAGATCTTCACGCAGGGAGAAACCGAGGCGCGGCGAGAAGCCGAGCGTCTTGGTGCCGTAGGAGATGTAGCTGTTGGACTTCTGCTCACGCTGATAGAGGTCGAGACCGAGCGCGACCCGGTAGTCGAGCAGATAGGGTTCGACGAACGACAGCGAGTAGCCGCGGGCATACTGGCCGTAGGTCACCGCCGCCTTGGCGAACAGGCCGCGGCCGAGCAAATTGCGCTCGGAGACCGAGACTTCGGCCAGCGCGCCGTCGGTGGTGGAGTAACCACCCGAGACCGAGAAGTCGCCGGTCGATTTCTCTTCCATGTCGACGAGCAGGATCACGCGGTCGCTCGACGAGCCGGGCTCCGTCGTAATCTTCACGCTCTTGAAATAGTCGAGGTTCTTCAAGCGGCGCTCGGCACGGTCGACCAGCGCGCGGTTGTAGGCATCGCCTTCGGAGACGTCGAACTCGCGACGAATCACGTAGTCGCGCGTGCGGGTGTTGCCGCGAAGGTTGATACGCTCGATATAGGTGCGCGGACCCTCGTCGATGTTGAACACGACCGACACGGTGTGCGCCTCGAAATTGCGGTCGCCGCCGGGACGGACCACGGCGAAGGCATAACCGCGCCGCGAGGCTTCGATCTGCATCTCCTCGACCGATTTCTCGACCGATTCGACGTTGTAGAGCGAACCGACATTGACGCGCGAATAGTTGCGCATCGATGTGGGATCGAAGTTCGGAATGCTGGAGCGGAAGTCGATCGAGCCGACCCGGTATTGCGAGCCTTCCTCGATCTTGAAGGTGACGTTGAAGCCCTTCTTCTCCGGATCGTATTCGGTGAGCGCGGCGACGACCTGGACGTCGGCGAAACCGTTCTTGAGATAGAAGCGGCGGATCAGGTCGCGGTCGGCCTCGACCCGATCGGGATCGTAGATGTCGCTGCTGGCGAGGAAGCTCAGCAGATTCGATTCATGCGTCTTGATGACGTCGCGCAGGCGGTAGGACGAGTACGCGTTGTTGCCGACGAACTCGATCGACTTGACGCCGGTCTTGGCGCCCTCCTCGACCGTGAAGATGAGATCGACGCGGTTGTTCGGCTGCTCGATGACTTCAGGCGTGACGCGGACGTCGTAGCGGCCGGAACGGCGATAGATTTCGGCGATTCGCAGCGTGTCGGACTGCACCATGGCGCGGGAGAAGGTGCCGCGCGCCTTGGACTGGACTTCACCGGTGAGCTGCTCGTCCTTGATCTTCTTGTTGCCCTCGAAGGCAATGCGGCCGATCACCGGGTTTTCCACCACGGAGACGACGATCTGGCCACCGGCGCCGCGGTTGATCCTGACGTCCTGGAACAGGCCGGTCTCGATCAGCGCCTTGAGGCCGTCGTCGATGGCACCCTGATCCAGGCGACCGCCGGGACCCGGCTTGAAGTAGGAGCGGATCGTCTCCACCTCGACCCGGCGATTTCCTTCGACGGAAATCGACTGCACGGTCTGAGCAAGCGCAGACGAAGACACAAAGGCAGCCCCAACCGGGGCAAGCACCGGCGCGCCGAACATGATCAGGGTTGCGAGCAAGCCCCCCCGGAGTCGCAGTCCAAACTTCATTGCGCAACGCGCCCTTATCATTCCGTACCAGACCCAACCCCAACGCCGGTCTGGAGATTCCCCAAGTTCAAGCCGCTTGTAGACAATTTCACCGACGCCGCAAACGGTCGAGCGCGCCGTAATTTCATTTTCATTCCAAGACGTTGCCCAAGAGCAACGCCCGGGCAACGCCACAAAAAAGCCCCTATCAGGATGCGGCCATCCGCAGGATGTCGTTATAGGTCGCAAACACCATCAACATCAGCACCAAGCCCAGCCCGATTCGGAATCCCATCTCCTGAGTCCGCTCGGACAGGGGCCGACCACGGGCAACCTCCGCCGCATAGAACATAAGATGACCGCCATCGAGCAGCGGGATCGGGAACAGATTCAGCAGGCCGATCGACACCGAGAGTACCGCGCAGAGGTTGATCACGAACTGGAACCCGGCGCTGGCCGCCTGCCCCGACATCTTGGCAATGCCAAGCACGCCGCTGACCTCGTTCGGATTGCCGTTGCCGACGAACAACGAGCCCAGGAACTTGAAGGTGCTGGTGATGATGAACCAGACCTGCTCCACCCCGATCTTGAGCGCTTCGCCGAGGCCGACCGGCGATGTCGAGGCCTCACCGGCCTGAGACTTGTGCTCGACGCCGAGCACGCCGAGACGGTGGCTGTTGCCGAAGGGATCCTTGCGCTCGAGCAGCGCCGGCGTCGCGGTCAGCGACACGATGGCGCCGTCGCGTTTGACCTGGAAGGCAAGCGGCGAACCGGCATTCATCGCAACCATGCGCTGCATGTCGGCAAAGCTTTCGATCGGCTTGCCGTCGATCTGGACGACGACGTCGCCGATCTTGAAGCCGGCTGCCGCCGCCGCGCCGTCGGCGACGACACCGTCGACGCGCGCGATCGTGCTCGGCTTGCCGTAATACAGCGCCATGCCGGCGAAGATCAGCGCGCCCAGGATGAAATTGGCGATCGGTCCGGCGGCAACGATGGCGGCGCGCGGGCCGACCTTCTTGTGATGGAAGCTGCCGGCGCGCTCCTCGGCCGTCATGGCCGCAAGCTTCTCGGTCGATGGCGTCGAAGCCTCGCTCTCGTCGCCGAAGAATTTGACGTAGCCGCCGAGCGGGATCGCCGAAATCTTCCACCGGGTGCCATGGCGGTCGTTGAAACCGACCAGCTCAGGTCCGAAACCGAGCGAAAAAGTTAACACGCGAACGCCCGCCCAGCGCGCGACCAGGAAATGGCCGAGCTCATGGAAGAACACGACGATGGTCAGGACGAACAGGAAGGGAACCGCGTAACCGAGGAGCCCATGGCTCAACGTATTGAAACTATGGACGAAAAAGTCGATCATCGAATTCCCTCATCCAGCGCCGCTAGGCCCTGGCCCCGAACCATCTAGGATGCCTTTAAGGCAATTTGAGGCAATAGGGCGGCAGCCCTATTTCGCGCAACATGGTCAACAGCGATTGCATCGTCCGCCGACGTCAGCGGGGCCTGGTTCCCGCCACGAACCCAGTCGTCCAGCGTCGCCTCCACCAGCCGGGCAATCGCGCCAAACCGGATCTTGCCCGCGATGAAGGCGGCGACCGCGACCTCGTTGGCGGCGTTGTAGACCGTGGTCGCCCCCTTCCCGGTCCGGAGCGAATCGAAGGCCAGGCGCAGCCCGGGGAAGCGCTCGAAATCCGGTGCCTCGAAGGTCAACTGGCCGATCTTGGCCAGATCGAGCTTGGCGGCCGGACCCTTGATGCGGTCGGGCCAGCCGAGGCAATGCGCGATCGGCGTGCGCATGTCGGGGGCGCCGAGCTGGGCCACGACCGAGCGATCGGAGAACTCGACCATGCCGTGGATGATCGACTGCGGATGAACGAGGACGTCGATCTCGTCGGGCGAGAGCGCAAACAGATAGGAGGCCTCGATCACCTCGAGCCCCTTGTTCATCATCGAGGCGGAATCGATCGTGATCTTCTGGCCCATGCTCCAGTTCGGATGCTTCAGGGCTTGCTCGAGTGTCGCCTGCTCGATGTCGGCAGGCTTCCAGGTGCGGAACGGGCCGCCGGAAGCCGTGATGATGACACGGACGAGCTCGTCGCGATTGCCCGAGGCGAGCGCCTGGAACAGCGCATTGTGCTCGGAATCCGCAGGCAGGATGCAGGCGCCCGCTTTCGCCGCGCGCTGCATGAAGAAATCACCGGCGCAGACGAGACATTCCTTGTTGGCGAGCGCGACATGCGCGCCGCGATCGACCGCCGCCAGTGCCGGCTTCAGCCCGGCGGCGCCACTTACGGCGGCCATCACCCAATCGGCCGGACGCGCGCCGGCCTCGATCACCGCGCTTTCGCCGGCGCCGCATTCGGTGCTGGTGCCCGCGAGCGCAGCCTTGAGCTCGGCAAATTTTGAGGTGTCGGCGATCGCGACGAAGCGCGCGGAAAACTCCTTCGCGAGCTTTGTCAGCGCCTCGACATTGCTGTTCGCCGTCAGCGCCTCGACACGGTAGCGCTCCGGAGAGGCGCGCAGCAGATCCATCGTGCTGTCGCCGATCGAGCCGGTGGCGCCGAGAACCGTGACGCTGCGAACGGTCGATGCCGCAGCCTTGTTGTTACGCAAAGGAACCGCGCTCATATGTTCACCAAACCATAAGACCGCTTCCGGCGCTATGCACACCATGGCGGAGGAAGCCGATAATCCATGCCACCAGGATGGCGGCGACAAAACCGTCCAGGCGGTCCAATAGCCCGCCGTGGCCGGGAATTAAGTGACTGGAATCCTTGACATCGAAGCGCCGCTTGACCGCGGATTCGAACAGATCGCCGCAGGCCGACACGACCGACAGGACCGCGCTCACGAGCAGCAATGGAACTATCTTTCCGATCCCGCAAGCGGCAAAGCCGACCGCGACCAAAAGGCTCGCGACAAAGCCGCCGAGCGCCCCTGCCCAGGTCTTCTTCGGGCTGACGCGCGGCCACAGCTTCGGTCCGCCGATGCCGCGGCCGGCGAAATAGCCGCCGATATCGGTCGCCCACACCACGAGCAGCACGAACATCAGCGCGGCGAAGCCGTTCACGAGATCCTTCCGCAGCAGGATCGAGGCGAGTAGCGCCGCCGACGCATAGGCGAATCCGGAGGCCGCCCAGACGAACTTGCCCCGCGCGATCACCGTCACGATCGCACCGCCAATGAGGCCGGTGATGATGGCGGTCTTCAGCGCGCCGAAGGCAACGCACAAGCCCATCGTGGCGATGATGATCGTCCCCGTCCCGGTCAGCGCGGTCGAGCCTGCGCCCACGACCATCAGCCATTCCGCGAACAGTCCGATCGACACCAGAGTGACGAGAAGCGCCCACAGCCAGCCGCCGGCATAAGCGAGCGCAATGGCGAGCGGCGCCAGCACCAGCGCTGCGAGGATTCGCATCACAAGATTGCTCGGGGCAGGCTGAGCGCCGGCCGGTGCGGAGTCGGGCTCGCTCACGAGGCGGTTTTCGAAACCAGGCCGCCGAAACGGCGCTCGCGCCTGGCGAATTCGGCGATTGCGCCTTCCAGCGCCGCCTTGTCGAAATCGGGCCAGTGAATCGGCACGAAGACGAGCTCGCTATAGGCGGCCTGCCACATCAGGAAGTTGGACAGGCGCTGCTCGCCGCTGGTGCGGATGATGAGATCGGGATCGGGAATGTCGGGCGCGTCGAGATGCGTCCCCAGTGTCTCGGCATCGATCGTGTCGGGCGTGCGCCGGCCCTCGGCGACTTCGCGCGCGAGCTTCTGCGCCGCCTTCGCGATCTCCTGCCGGGAGCCGTAATTGAAGGCGACGACGAGCGTGAGGCGCGTGTTATCGCGCGTCAGCTCCTCCGCCTCGTTGAGAAGTGCGCAGATGTCGCCCTCCAGCCCGTCCCGCTCGCCGATGATGCGGACCTTGACGCCGTCGCGATGCAGGCTCGCCAGATCGTTGCGGATGAAGCGGCGCAACAGGCCGAACAGATCGCCGATCTCGCTCGCCGGACGCGACCAGTTTTCCGAGCTGAAGGAGAAGATGGTGAGATAACGGATGCCAAGCTCATGCGACGCGCGAACCACGCGGCGCAGGGCCTCCACGCCGCGGCGATGGCCTTCCGCCCGGGGCAAGCCGCGCGCGGCCGCCCAACGTCCGTTGCCATCCATGATGATGGCGACATGCGCAGGCGCATCAGACCGATCTGGTCCTTCCGTTGCGGGCGCGGCGGCGTTGGACATGAGGCTGCCTTAAAGCATGATCCGGACCCGAAGGGCCGCGTTAGCGCGAAGTGCGAAGCGGTTTTCCGAAAAGATCATGCGCGAACAATAACCTAGAGCGCGATCCATCGCGCTTTAGACGGTGAGGATTTCTTTTTCCTTGGCGGCGAGCAACTGGTCGATCTCGGAGATGGTGCCGTCGGTTGCCTTCTGCACCTCGTCGGCGTGGCGCTTCTGATCGTCCTCGGACATCTCGTGATTCTTCTCGAGCTTCTTGAGAACGTCGAGACCGTCGCGACGGACATGGCGCGCGGCGACCTTGGCGGCTTCCGCGTATTTGTGCGCGACCTTGACGAGCTCCTTGCGGCGCTCCTCGTTGAGCTCGGGGATGCGCAGGCGCAGCACCTGGCCCTCGGTCGCCGGCGACAGGCCGAGATTGGAATCGACGATCGCCTTCTCCACGGCCTTGACCATCGACTTGTCCCAGACCTGCACCGAGATCAGGCGCGGCTCCGGCACGCTGACGGTGGCGAGCTGGTTCAGCGGCATGTGGCTGCCATAGGCGTCGACCTGCACCGGATCGAGCATCGAGGCGGAGGCGCGACCGGTGCGCAGGCCGCCAAGTTCGTGCTTGAGCGACTGGATCGCCCCCTGCATGCGGCGCTTCACTTCGTTGAGATCGAAATTATCCGTGGCCATCACGTTTCTCCTTCAAAATCCCGGCGACCTCTCCGCGCCCCTTCCTAAAGGGCGCAACGACAAGCCGTCAGCCGGCGACAATGGTTCCGTGGCCGCCGCCACGCAGTACAGCGCCGATCGAGCCCGGCTCCGCGATCGAGAACACGATGATAGGCAGCGACGTCTCGCGGGCAAGTGCGAAGGCGGTCGCATCCATCACCTTGTAGCCGCCCTCGATCGCCTGCGAATGCGTCAGACGGTCGAATCGCGTCGCCGTCGGGTCCTTCTTCGGGTCGGCCGAGTAGACGCCGTCGACATTGGTCGCCTTCAGCACCGCCTGGGCGCCGATCTCGGCGGCGCGCAGCACTGCGGTCGTGTCGGTGGTGAAGAACGGATTACCGGTTCCGCCGCCGAGCAGCACGATCCGGCCCTCGGCGAGGTATTTGTGTGCCGCGGTGCGGGTGAACAGCTCGGAAATCTCGGGCATGACGAAGGCCGACAGCGTGCGCGCAGGCGTGCCCTTGCGCTCGATCGTGGCTTCGAGCGCGAGGCAGTTCATCATCGTGGCGAGCATGCCCATGGTGTCGCCGGTCGGGCGCGACACGCCGCGCGAAGAGACCTCGACGCCGCGAAAGAGGTTGCCGCCGCCGATCACGACGGCGATTTCGGTGCCGAGATGGCGGGCTGCGATCAGATCGTCGGCGACCCGGTCGATGGTCGGCTGATCAATGCCAAAACCCTGCGGTCCTGCGAGATATTCGCCGGACAGCTTGATCACGACGCGACGATAGACCGGATCAGTCATGAGCAATTTCCTTGTCCGGGCGCCGCTTCCGGCGGCACGCCGGAGGGAACGTTCCGGCGCTTACTTCTTGCCGCTGGCCGCCGCGACCTCGGCCGCGAAGTCGCTTTCCTGCTTCTCGATTCCCTCACCGAGAGCATAGCGCACAAAGCCCGCGATCTTCACCGCGCCGCCGATCTTGCCTTCGGCTTCCTTCACCGCCTGCGCCACCGACTTGCCGGTGTCGTGGATGAAGGCCTGCTCGAGCAGGCAGACTTCCTTGTAATAGGTCTTCAGGCCGGACTCGACGATCTTCTCGATCACGTTCTCGGGCTTGCCCTGCTGGCGATATTTGTCGGCGAGCACGTCCTTTTCGCGCTTGACGACCGCCGGATCGAGACCGGACGGATCGAGCGCCAGCGGATTGGCGGCCGCGACATGCATCGCGATCTGGCGGCCAAGCGTTGCGAGCTCGTCGGCCTTGCCCGGCGATTCCAGCGCCACGATCACGCCCATCTTGCCGGCGCCCTCGACGACCGCGCCGTGGACGTAGCTCGACACCACACCCTGGCTGACCTCAAGCGAAGCTGCGCGGCGCAGCGTCATGTTCTCGCCGATGGTAGCGATCGCGTCATTGATCGCAGTTTCGATCGTGACGTCGCCGACCTTGGCGGCCTTGATCTTCTCGACATCGGCGCCGACGTTGAATGCGACCTGGGCGATCATCTTGACGAGGCCTTGGAACTGGCCGTTGCGCGCGACGAAATCGGTCTCGGAATTGACCTCGACCACGACGCCCTTGTTGCCCTTGGTAAGCGCGCCGATCAGACCCTCGGCGGCGACGCGGCCCGACTTCTTGGCGGCCTTCGACAGGCCCTTCTTGCGCAGCCAATCCTGCGCCGCTTCCATGTTGCCGTCGTTTTCGGTCAGCGCGGCCTTGCAGTCCATCATGCCTGCGCCGGTCGACTCGCGCAGGTCCTTGACCATCGCAGCTGTGATCGTTGCCATCGTTCAAAATCCTTTTTGCCTGCCGGTTTGCCGCGGCGCGGCCAGATCGCCTCGCCGCGGTCCATCTCAGGAATTCGCGTCAACTGAATGGTGGCCGGAACTCGTCCGGCCAACCCATCGCTCTTTTTGACTATTCCGCTTCCGCGGTCAGCGCCTTGGCCTTGGCCACCCAGGCGTCCGCGCGGCTCGGCAGCCCGACTTCTTCGCCGATCTTGTGCGCGGTGTCGTGGTCGAGCTCGGCCAGCTGCCAGAAGTGGAAGATGCCGAGGTCGTTGAACTTCTTCTCGATCGCGCCCGACACGCCCGGGAGCTTCTTGAGGTCGTCGGAGGTGCCGCGCGGACCGGCAAGGCCCTGGAAGCCGCTCGTGGCAGCGGGCAGCTCTTCTGCGACCGGCCGAACCGAAGCGCCGACGTCGATTCCGGAATCGCCCTGGGCGCGCGAAATGCCGTCAATGGCTGCGCGCGCGATCAGATCGCAATAGAGCGCGATCGCGCGGCCGGCGTCGTCATTTCCCGGCACCACATAGGTGATGCCCTTCGGATCCGAATTGGTGTCGACGATCGCCGCGACCGGGATGTTGAGCCGCTGGGCTTCCTGGATCGCGATGTCTTCCTTGTTGGTGTCGATCACGAAGATCAGGTCGGGCAGACCGCCCATGTCCTTGATGCCGCCCAGCGAGCGGTCGAGCTTGTCGCGCTCGCGCTGAAGCGTCAGGCGCTCCTTCTTGGTGTAGGAGGAGGCATCGCCGCCGGCGAGCACGTCGTCGAGATGACGCAGGCGCTTGATCGAGCCCGAGATCGTCTTCCAGTTGGTCAGCGTGCCGCCGAGCCAGCGCGAATTGACGAAGTACTGAGCGCAGCGCTTGGCCGCGTCGGCAACGCCGTCCTGCGCCTGGCGCTTGGTGCCGACGAACAGGATGCGGCCGCCCTTGGCGACGGTGTCGCTGACCGCCTGCAAGGCGTTGTGCAGCAACGGCACGGTCTGCGCGAGGTCGACGATGTGGATGTTGTTGCGGGCGCCGAAAATGAACGGCGCCATTTTCGGATTCCAGCGGTGAGACTGGTGACCAAAGTGCACGCCGGCTTCGAGGAGCTGACGCATAGTGAAATCGGGTAGTGCCATCGTTCTAATTCTCCGGTTGGTTCCTCCGGAAGCGTGTGAGCAGGACAGAGCGTTGTCGCCCCGGCTGCCACCGGACGGCCTTGTGAGCCATGCTTCCGTGTGAGATGGCGCGGTGTATAGCGCGATTTCGACCAGAAGCAAGGAAATAAGGGCCTTTCGGGGCGGCTTTCGCCCGCGAGAGGCCCCCTTCCGTAAAGACCACGCTGCGGCCTAGCCCCTGCCTAGCATCTGGGCTGGTTCGGCGGGCACTTCTTTGCCGCCGGCGGCGGCGCCGGAGGACGCGGCGGAGGTGCTGCCGGGCGCGGCGGCGGCGGTGGCGCGACGGCCACCCGGGGCGGCGGAGGCGGTGCCGGCCGGGCGACCGGCGGCGGCGGCGCGGGTCGCGCCATCGGCGGCGGCGCCGGCCGAGCGACCGCCGCGGGGGGAGCCGGCCGTGCCGGTGGCGGCGGCGCAACACGCGGTGGAGGCGGAGGCGTCGGCCGCGCCACGGCCTGAGGCCGCGGTGGTGGTGCCGACGGCCGGGCAGCCTGGGCGGGAGCAGCGGTCGGCTGATGTTGCGGCCTGATCGGCTCCCGCGCCGCCTGGGGCGGCGGCGTGACCGGTCGTCCAGCTAGGCCGGGAGGCGGAGGCATGCGGGCAGCCGGCGAACCAGCCGGCTCGCGGGTCGCGGACTTGCCATGCTCCCCAGGCCCGGTCCCGGGCGGGGCCTGGGCCACCGGCGCCTTCGGCAGTTGGCCGGGCACGGCGGCCGGGTTTGTCGCCGTGGGCGCAGTCGTCGGCGCGCCGGTCGGTGCACCGGGATGCGCTTTCGGCGTGGTGCCAGCAGCAGTCGTCGGCGCCCCCGCAGGCGCCCCGGAATGGGTCGGCAGCGGCGCGCCGGGTGCGGTGGCCGTCGGCTGCCCGGGTCTGCCGCCTTGCAGTGGCCCGGCTCCCGCTGACGGTACAGGTGGGCCGCCTTGAGTGCCGGGAACCGGCAGCGTGTTGGCTTGGGGCAGCCTGGCCGGTGGGATGCCAGGTGGACTGGCAGGTGGAGTGGCAGGTGGCGTACCGGTCGGTGCGACATTGGCGGGCCTCGCCGGAGGCGTTCCTGGCCTCGTCGTCGGCTGCACCGTCGCGCTCGGCGGCATCGGCGCCTTGCCCTGCTGGATCAGGGCGGCGCGCTGCACGGCCGCCTGCGGCATGGCTGGACCAGCCGGATTGATGCGCCCGGCAATGGCCGGCGTGAGATTGCCCGGTCCGGCACCCGCCCCCACCGGCGCTGCCGGCGGCTGGTTGATCACCGTGTTGATGACCGTCCTGTTATGGATGTTCTGATAGATGATGTTGTTCGGCGGCGGAGCGACATAGACCGGCGGCCTGACGAACACAGGAATCGGCACGAACATCGGCTGCGGCAGCACGAACAGGCCGATCACCGGCATCGGCGGCGACAGCACGACGAAATCCGGCGGCGGCGGCGGCAGATAGTAGACCGGCGGCGGCGGTGGCGGCGCGAAGCCAAAATCCGGATCGCTGAAATACAGCACGGGACGGTCGACATAGACCACCTCCTCCGGCGGCGGTGGCGGCACGTCGTAGTCGATCATCGTGAAGCTCGGCGGCGGCTCGGCCGGCGCGGTGAGAATTGCCAGGCGCCGGCGCGCATCCGCCGCATGCGGACCGCGCGGATAACGACGCAGATACGACCAATAAGCTTCCGGCGTGTCGGTACGATAGGTCCGCCGCCAGGTGACGGCCTCACGTCGCGCCGCGACGATCACCATCACGCGCTTCGACAGCGGGTCGCCGGGATAGGCGGTCAGAAACTCTTCGTAGGCCGGCAGCGTGTCGCGCGTGAGCGCGGCGGCATAGGCATCCTGCACACCGAGATCGCGGATCGGCTTGTTGCGGATCGCGGCGACCTGGTCGGGCGCGGCCTCAGGCTGCGGCGCGTCGGGCCCGCGCTCGAAGAACGAGAATTGCGCCGATATCTTCTGCTCGTTCCAGGGCACCTGCGCGCCCTTGCTGGACTCGTTGACGCGCAGGCGAACGCGGTCGAACACTTCAGGCAGCGGCAGGCCGCCGGTGCGGATCATCTCCGCCAGCGACTGCGCATAGATGCCGTAAGGTCCGGGCTCCTCGGGCGCCACCGTGCCGGGCGCGGCGTTGAACGCGATCAGCATGTTGGCCTCGGGCTCGACCAGCGCAAGTCCGCTCGCGATCTGCTGGCCGCCCTCCACGAAGGGCTGGGCCCGCGCGGCGTCGAGCACGACGATGTTGGCCTTGAGCGGAACGGAAGCCAGCTGGCGGAGATAGTCGCCGATGCGCAGGCCTTCCGTCGGAATGTCGGTGTCGCGGGTGATGTTGGAATCGACCGGGATGAAATAGTTCTCACCCGCGAGCTGCACGCCATAGCCGGCGAGATAGACCATTGCGACGGTGCCCGGGCCTGAGGCCTGCGCCTTCTGGATGAAATCGCGAAAGCTCTTGCGCAGCGTGTCGCCGTCGAGATCGCGGGCGCCGACGACGTCGAAGCCCGCCGCCTGCAGCGTCTGCGCGATCAGGCCGGCATCGTTTGCCGTCGTGGCCAGCGGCGACTTGGCATAGGCGCCGTTGCCGACCACGAGCGCGATACGCTTTTCCTGCTGCTGCGCACGCGCCGGCTCCGGCGCGCCCGCGGCAAGGACCGCGATTGGCAGGAGAAGGCAAATGAAGACTCTGAGCGTCCCACGCATGGCTTGCTTGCCCGTTTTTGTTGTTGAGGTGCCACCACGCATCAGACGCGCCGCCAGCTGAATGGCACTTGAACGAAAGGCTTCCAAATAACGAAGGCTTGGATTGAGGCGGCGGCATGGCCACCCCGCGCCGGCGTCAGCTCCGCGCAAGTGACGCGGCGACGCACCGGTGCGAGGCGAGTCAGCCGGTTCAGCCCTGCGCGATTAGATCGACCGTTCCCGTCGTGAGCCGATAGATGCCGCCGACGACCTTCAGCTTGCCCTGCTCCACCGCCGCATTGAGGATCGGCGTTGCCGACTTCAGCTTCGTGACGTTGTCGGTGACGTTCTGCCGGATCGCCTTGTCAAGGACGTCCCCACCCTGCTGCATCGCAGCCTTGGCTGCGGGCGTGATCGCATCGACCAGCGAGGGAATATGGCCCGGCGGCGGCTTGTTGTCCTTGATCGCCTTGAGCGTCGCATCGACCGCGCCGCAAGCGTCATGGCCGAGCACGAGGATCAGCGGCGTATTCAACACGGCCACCGCGTATTCCATGCTGGCGATGGTTTCGGTGCCGGCAAAATTTCCGGCGACGCGGCAAACGAACAGATCGCCGCGGCCGGTGTCGAAGGCATATTCCGGCGCGATGCGCGAATCGGCACAGCTCAGCACGGCCGCGAACGGATTCTGTCCGCCGACCAATGCCTCGCGCTCGTGCTTGAAATCGTGCCGCCGCGACACGCCGTCGACATAGCGGGCATTGCCTTCCGTCAGCCGCTTCAATGATGCGTCGGGCGACAGCACGTTCTGCGGCTTGGGCGGCGCCTTGGTCTCCTTGGCGAAGGCTCTGCCAGTGAGGGCGAGGCCGAGCGCCGAGGCACCAAACAACATCGCGGATCGTCGCGACGGCGCGATCCTCTCATGTGGGGATTCATTGCACTTGTCGCACATGTCACGTTACCTCCCGGCACGATGGACGAACGGCCTTACTGCGATCATAGCCGCAACAATGTGACGACACCACAAATGACGGTGCGGGCGGGGCCGAATTCGCGCGGGGCTATTCCGCCAACCGAAGCTCTGCGATCGTCGTCCTGGCGGCCGATTCATCCAAGGGCAGGAAATCCAGCGGCCCCTGATTTTTATAGCCGGACGTCATCGCAAGCGTGAGACCCCAGCCCAGCACCCCCGTGCTCGCGTTCGCGATCATGGCGCTCTTGCGCTGACTGAAGCGCGCTACGAAGAACACGGTCTGCCCCGACTGAGCCGAGAAGTCCACGCGCGTGACGCCGAGCGCCGCCTCCTCTGCTACGAACTGGTGCTGGCCTGCCGGGCGATCGACATAGACATATGTCCCGGTCTTCAGACCCTTGATCGGCGTACCGTCGAGGGAGAATTCCCAGTCCGGATCGCCGATGCCGCCGAAGCCTTTCTCGCGAAACACGACGACGCGGGCCTGCCCGGCTTTCGGCGGACCCAGCTTTCGTACCGTCTCCGAATATCCGAGCCCGCTCCTCGCCGTCTCACAGCCGCACAGCAGTGCCGCAGCCACGAGCAATACCAGCCCACGCAACAGCATCACGCCCCCAGATTTTCCCCGAGTGCATGCTAACCGAAAACAGCGACAGGTTGCAACAGGGCCGCAGCATGTCCCGCGCAAGACATGCAACTGCCTGCAACACCGTGCGCGTTGCTAGAGCTGCTGCACGTCCACGACGCCCGCGACCGCCTTGATGGCGCCGGCGATCTGCGGCGAGACCTTGAAGCGGCCGGGCAGCTTCATCTCGACCTCGGTCTCGAGGTCGAGCATCATGACCAGCGAGACCTCGCCGTCGCCGTTGGAGCGGGGCGCGATGCCCGGACTGCCGACCTTCGGCGCGGCGCCGTTCGAAGCGGCCATGTCGGGGCCGGCGAGACGCTTGGCGATCGATTCCAGCGGCTTGGTGTCGCGCACGAAGATGCGCAGGCCCTTCTGCGTCTTGGCCGCGGCCTCGTCCAGCGGTTCGGCGTGCAGCACGCGCGCGCGGACGTCCTCGCCCTGGAGCTCGGCGCCGAGCTGGAGCAGCACCGCGGCGCCCGGCTCCAGCACGTCGCGATATTGCGCGAGTCCTTCGGAGAACAGCACCGCCTCAAAGTGACCCGTGGGATCAGAGAGCCCCATGATGCCCATCTTGTTGCCGGTCTTGGTGCGCCGCTCCATGCGCGACACCACGGTGGCCGCGACCTTGCCGGCGGTGGCGCCGGTCTTCACCGCGCGCGAGAACTCGGCCCAGGACTGCACCCGCAGCCGCTTCAGCACGGTGGCGTAATCGTCGAGCGGATGTCCCGACAGGAAGAAGCCGATCGCGTCGTATTCGCGGCGCAGCCGCTCGGCCGGCAACCAGGGCTCGATCTGCGGCAGCATGATCGTCGGCGCGTCGGCCGAGCTGCCGAACATGTCGTTCTGGCCGATGGTTGCAGCTTCGTTCGCCCGCTGGCACGCGGCGAGAATCGAGTCGGCGCCGGCGAAGACCCGCGCCCTGTTGGGCTCCAGCGTGTCGAAGGCGCCCGCGGCGGCGAGGCTTTCGATGATGCGCTTGTTGATCGCGCGCGGCGACACCCGCGCGGCAAAGTCGGCGAGCGAGGTGAACAGGCCGTTCTTGGTCCGCTCCGCGATGATCTGCTCGACGGCCGCGATCCCGACGCCCTTCAGCGCCGCGAGCGCGTAGTAGATGGTCTTGTCGCCGACCTCGAAAGTCGCGCCGGAGCGGTTGACGTTGGGCGGCTCGACCTTGATGCCGAGGCGCTGCGCCTCGGCGCGGAATTCGGACAGCTTGTCGGTATTGTTGAGATCGAGCGTCATCGACGCCGCGATGAACTCCACCGGGTAATGCGCCTTCATGTAGGCGGTGTGGTAAGACACCAGCGCATAGGCCGCCGCGTGGCTCTTGTTGAAGCCGTAGTCGGCGAATTTCGCCAGCAGTTCGAAGATGGTGTCGGCCTGCCCCTTCGGCACGCCGTTCTTCACTGCGCCTGCGACGAAGATCTCGCGCTGCTTCTCCATCTCGGTGCGGATCTTCTTGCCCATGGCGCGGCGCAGCAGGTCGGCGTCGCCGAGCGAATAGCCCGACATCACCTGCGCGATCTGCATCACCTGTTCCTGGTAGATGATGACGCCGAAGGTCTCCTTGAGAATCGGCTCCAGCACGGGGTGGAGATATTCCGGCTCCTCGTCGCCGTGCTTGCGCGCGCAATAGGTCGGGATGTTCGCCATCGGACCCGGTCGATAGAGCGCGACCAGCGCGATGATATCCTCGAAACGGTCGGGGCGCATGTCGACCAGCGCGCGCCGCATGCCCTGGCTTTCAACCTGGAACACGCCGACCACCTCGCCGCGCGCCAGCATCTGGTAGCTTTCGGCATCGTCGATCGGCAGCGTCGCGAGGTCGACATGGATGTCGCGCGGCTTGAGCAGTTTGCACGCGACGTCGAGCACGGTCAGCGTCTTCAGGCCGAGGAAGTCGAACTTCACGAGGCCGGCCGGCTCGACCCATTTCATGTTGAACTGGGTCACCGGCATGTCGGATTTGGGATCGCGATACATCGGCACGAGTTCGCTCAAGGGGCGATCGCCGATCACGATGCCGGCCGCATGCGTCGAGGCGTGACGGGTTAGGCCTTCGAGGCGCTGCGCGATGTCGAAGGCGCGCGCCACCACCGGGTCCTCGTCGCGGAATGCCTGGAGTTTCGGCTCGCTCTCGATCGCAGCCGCAAGCGTCACCGGCGCGGCCGGATTCTGCGGCACGAGCTTGGTGAGCTTGTCGACCTGGCCATAGGGCATCTGCAGCACGCGGCCGACGTCGCGGAGCACGCCGCGCGCCTGCAGCGTACCGAAGGTGATGATCTGCGCGACCTGGTCGCGACCGTAGCGCTCCTGGACGTACCTGATCACCTCGCCGCGGCGGTCCTGGCAGAAGTCGATGTCGAAATCCGGCATCGAGACGCGTTCCGGATTGAGGAAGCGCTCGAACAGCAGGCCGAACTTGATCGGGTCGAGGTCGGTGATGGTCAGCGCCCACGCCACCAGCGACCCTGCGCCGGAGCCGCGGCCCGGCCCGACCGGGATGCCCTGGCCCTTAGCCCATTTGATGAAGTCGGAGACGATCAGGAAGTAGCCCGCGTATTTCATGCGCATGATGACGTCGAGCTCGAACGCCAGCCGCGCGCTGTAATCTTCTTCCGTCGTGCCTTGCGACAGTCCGTGCACGCGCAAGCGGTTGGCGAGCCCCTCCTCCGCCTGCCGCTTCAATTCGGCCGCCTCGACCGCGGCGGCATCGGAGCTTGCGGCGGCGCCGACCGTGAAGAACGGCAGGATCGGCTTGCGCGTCATCGGCCGGAACGAGCAGCGCTCGGCGATCTCGACCGTCGAGGCCAGCGCCTCCGGAATGTCGGCGAACAGCACCGCCATCTCGGCGCGGGTCTTGAAGCGGTGATCGGGCGTAAGCTGCTCGCGCTCGGTCTCCGCGATCAGCCGCCCGCCGGCGATGCAGAGCAGCGCGTCATGGGCTTCGTAATCGTCGGTCGCGGCGAAATACGGCTCGTTGGTCGCGACCAGCGGCAGGCCCTTGGTATAGGCGATGTCGATCAGGCTGCTTTCGACCCGCCGCTCCTTCTCGATGTTGTGGCGCTGCAATTCGACGTAGAGGCGGTCCCCGAACAGGCTGGCGAGACGCTCGCAACGCGCTGTCGCCAACTCGGTATAACCACCGGCAAGCGCCAGCGAGATCGGCCCGTCCGGACCGCCCGTCAGCGCGATCAGGCCTTCGGTCTCGCCTTCGAGCCAGTCGAACTTGATGTGGGGAGCATGAGTGTCGGGCGTCTCCATGAACGCGCGCGAGTTCAGCCGCATCAGGCTGCGATAGCCGCGCTCCTGCGCGGCCAGCAGCACC
Organism: Bradyrhizobium sp. WSM4872; assembly: GCF_055811715.1. Taxonomy (NCBI): domain Bacteria; kingdom Pseudomonadati; phylum Pseudomonadota; class Alphaproteobacteria; order Hyphomicrobiales; family Nitrobacteraceae; genus Bradyrhizobium; species Bradyrhizobium sp. WSM4872. Next base: position 104,073 of record NZ_JBVVPT010000003.1, read on the forward strand.
ACGCGCGAGGGCAGAAGCGCGTTGCGGGCAGTGGGGTCCTGGTCGCCGAACTCGATCGCGATTTCGCAGCCGACGATCGGCTGGATTCCGGAGCCCGCCATCTTGTCGGAGAACTCCAGCGCGCCGAACATGTTATCGGTGTCGGTCAGCGCCAGCGCCGGCTGATGGTCTTTCTTGGCAAGCTCCGCGAGCTTGGCGATCTTGATCGAGCCCTTGAGCAGCGAATAGGCCGAGTGAACGTGAAGGTGGACAAATCCGGCGCTCGGCATGGTCGCGTGACGGCCTCTTGCAGATGAGATGGAGCGGTCACCGGCACGGGAGGCATCCTGCACTCGCCCGGCCGACTCGCCTCACAATGGTGGGGCGTCATGGTGCCAGAGTCCACGCCGGAACGGCCGATCGGCCGCGTCGTCCTGCTTTTCCCCAACCTGGCCGCGCCTAGAGCTGCGGGAGCACCTGGGCCCAGATCGCGATCATCCCGACAAACAGCGCGATCGAGGCTAGCGCGGCGGCTTCTTCGACGAAAATCCTGAACATGGCTTACTCCATGGTGAGAACGTATAAAGAACATTGTTCTCATTTCGTTCTCGGGAGTCAAGCCATCTTCGCCATCTCGAAAGCGAATGGTTAACCTGCTGAACTTGAACAACAAAAAAGCCCCGGCCGATGGCCGGGGCTTTCGCCGACCGCTCGAAGTCGAGCGATCGATATCAGGCTTCTGCTCAGTAACGGCCGAGGCTCGGGCCGCCGAACTTGTAGTTCAGGCGGACGAGGCCCATGTCGACGTCCTGACGGATGCGGTCGGTCGAGGGCACCAGCGCGAAGGTGACGTCCTTGTCCTGCAGGAAGATGTGGTTGTACTCGACGCCGACTGACCAGTTCGGCGCGAAGCCGTACTCGAGGCCTGCACCGACCGTACCACCCCAGCGGGTCTGGTCGGCCGACGAGAGCAGCGCACCGCCAATGGTCGAGACTTCGTACTTGCCGCCGACGACAGCCGCACCGCCCTTGGCGTAAACGAGGACGTTGTTCCAGGCGTAGCCGATCTGACCGGTGATCAGACCAAACGAGTCGATCTTCGAGCGGTTGCGAGTCCCGAACCCCGGGATCGCGCTGACGTTGTCGCCCGAGAAGTCAGCCCAGTTGCCCTGACCTTCGATGCCGAACACCCACTGGCCCGACTGCATGCGGTAGCCGATCTGACCGCCGACCGTGCCGCCGGTCGCGTCGTGCGAACCCTCGCGGCCACCGCCGACGAGATCCCAAGTCGAATGGGCGGAACCGCCGCCGCCGTTGACGCCGATGTAGAAGCCGCTCCAGTCGTAGATCGCGGCAACCATCGCCGGCGCCTTGGTATAAGGCCGCGCAGCGAGGTCAGCAGCCACTGCCGGTGCAGCCGCGCCGAGCGCGACAAGGCTCACAGCAGCAAGCAACAGATTCTTGTTCATTTGATTCCCGTTCCAGTTTCGTCGTTAGGCCCCCGGGCCGTGGCGTCGTCATAAACAGCGCTCGACGGAATTGCTGTAACCTCGACGCCACAGTCCGCGCCAAAGGATCGCGCTTCATTAATGAAGATTTACCACCGCGCGCGGGAAACCCTTTGAAACAAGTGTTTTCATGAGTTCCATCGTCGGCTACACGACATCTGCAGCACGAGCGCGTGACAACGTCGCGCGCACGTTCGCGTGATTGGAGAATTGAATGCGCAGACGAACTGCTCTCCCCATTGTCGCCACATTTTCGCTCGCACTCGCCACATTTGCGCTGACGCTCGACGCAAGCACGCCGGCGCGCGCGTTCGGCACTCACCATGCCTTTTGTCTCACCGGCGATGAATGGCCGGGGCTGAGCAATTGCACGTTCGACACTTACGCGCAGTGCCAAGCGAGTTCGTCAGGCCGCGCCCTCACCTGCATCGCGAACCCGTATTTCGCGGGCCAGAGCGACGATCCCTATGCGTATCAGAACCGGCCGCGCGCGCAGGTGCCGGGTTATTCACCCGGCTACTACGTGCCGCGCTGAGATGCGCCTCGCGCTCCTTGCGACCGGCCTGCTCCTCGCGGGCGCGCCTGCGCACGCGCAGACCTACGATCCGAGCTATCCGGTCTGCATGCATATCTACGGTCCCGTCGGCTATTTCGATTGCCGCTACACCTCGCTCGAGCAGTGCAGATTTTTAGCCGTCGGTCGGTCGGCGGCGTGCGAGGCGAACCCGTATTTTGCGCAGAAGAAGCCCCCTCGCCGCTCGCGGCGCGTCAATTAGATCGGGACGCTGATATGCGGCCCGCCTCGCGTTGAGCTTCCGGCGCCACGCTCGGCAATCTGGTCGGCGAGACTAAGCACCGCCGCTGGCGCGGGATAATCGAAGTCGAAGCCATTCGGATGCTGCCCGAGATCCGGTGGCTTGAGGACGCCTCTTAACCAGCCATCGTAACGATCAACGGTCCGCTTCGGGTTGCGATCACGGTGTGCTCGTATTGAACGGTCGGCGCCTCGGGGCTGCTGTAGAGCGTCCACGGATCATCGCCATCCTGTGCCCATTCGGCGCCAAGGGACAGGAACGGCTCGACGGTGAACACCAGGCCTTCGCTCATGACGCGGCGTTCGGAGCGGTCCGGCCATGTTGCGATCTCCGTCGGCTCCTCGTGGAGCGACAGGCCGACGCCGTGACTGGCAAGGTTCCTGACCAGGCTGTAACCGTTCTTCCGCGCGAAGGTCCCGATGGCTTGGCCGATACCGGCGATCGGCTTGCCGGCTCCAACCTGCTGCAGGCCCGTCCACATCGCGCGCCGGCCATCCCTGCAAAGACGTTCGACCGCGCGGGTTGCGGGTGGAACGGCGAATGAGGCTCCCGTATCCGCAAAGAAGCCGTTCTTCTCGGCTGACACGTCGATGTTCACGAGGTCCCCACGCGCGATCCGCCGATCGCCCGGGATGCCATGAGCGATCTCCTCGTTCACGCTGATGCAGGTCGCCCCGGGGAAGTCGTAGGCCAGCTCCGGAGCCGAACGTGCGCCGGCAGCCTCCAGCAGCGTTCGGCCAATCCGGTCGAGCTCGGAGGTGGTCATGCCCGGCTCGAGCGCCTTTCCCATTGCCTCCAGGATATTGGCGACGATGCGCCCGATTTCTTTCAGGCGCGCGAGGTCGTTGTCGTCCGAGATTGTCATGTCGTGCTCTTCCGAAAGCCGGGACATAGCCCTTGTGGAGGCGGCTTGCAAACGGGAGAGATCGTTTGCAAAGCGCGTTCAGATCTCGTCGAGCAAGATGCGGACCTTGGCAGCCAGGTCTTCGATAGCGAAGGGCTTCGGAAGCAGATGCTTGCCGGCATCGAGCACGCCATCGTGAACGATTGCATTGCGTGTGTAGCCGGTGGTGAACAGCACCTTCAGCCCCGGGTATCGTCTCGACAGCTCGGCCGCAAGCTCGGCGCCGGTCATATCGGGCATGACGACATCCGTGAACAGCAGATCTGGAACGAAGCCATTCTCGATCGTCCTGATCGCGTCTTTGGCGCTGGCTGCCTCGATGACGGTGTAGCCGAGTTCGCGCAGGCTTTCGGACGACATGCTGCGGACGCGCTCATCGTCTTCCACGACGAGAATGGTTTCGTTCTGATGGCTTGCACCGGCAGGTATCGCTTCCAGCGACAGATCTTCGCCCGCCTCCTCGCCGGCGAAGCGTGGAAGGTAGATCTTCACGGTCGTGCCAACATCGACTTCCGAGTCGATTTTGACATGGCCGCCCGACTGCCGCACGAAACCGTAGACCTGACTGAGGCCGAGGCCGGTCCCCTTGCCCACGACCTTGGTCGTGAAAAACGGATCGAACACCTTGCCGAGCACATCGGCCGGAATTCCGGTGCCGTTGTCCGTCACGACGACGAGAACGTACTGCCCAGGTGCGAGCGCATACTCGCGAGCATATTTTCGATCGATCGAGGCGTTGCTGGTTTCTATCGTCAGCCTGCCCCCCTTTGGCATGGCATCGCGCGCGTTGACCGCGAGATTGATCATGGCGCTTTCGAGCTGGGCCGGGTCCGCCTTGACCCGCCAGAGGCCAGCCGCCAGCACCGTCTCGAGGCGGATCAGCTCGCCAAGCGAGCGCTCGAGCAGCTCGCTCATCCCGCCGACCATCTTGTTGATGTCCACGATTTCAGGCGCGAGCGGCTGTTGGCGCGAGAACGCGAGGAGCCTCTGCGTCAACGTGGCTGCGCGATTTGCGCCGTCGATGGCGCCCTCGATGAAGCGGTCTATGCTGACCTCTCCCCTGCCGAGCCGCCGCTTGGCAAGGTTCAGGCTGCCGAGAATAACGGCCAGCATATTGTTGAAGTCGTGGGCAATGCCGCCGGTCAATTGCCCGACGGCTTCCATCTTCTGGGATTGCCGCAGCTGCTCTTCGGCTTTCATGCGCTCGGCAATTTCGTCGGCAACACGTTGCTCCAATCCGGCATTGAGCGCCTCCAGCCGGGTCAAGAGCTGGGCGTTGTCGATAGCGGTTGCGGCATGGCCCGCAATACCAAGCAATGCGGCCTCATGCTCGGCCTGGAATTTGCCCGTCTCGGCGTGACCGAAGAAAAGTCCGCCGAGGACTTCGCCGGTTCGCGAGATCACGGGGACCGCCAGGTAGGATCGGACCGGAAGATGCCCCGCGGGCATGCCTTTCCGCGGCGCGTTCTTGCCGTAGCGCGGGTCCTGCAGGATGTCATCGGACCTCATCACACCCGTGCCCTTGAACGTCGGCTCGAACACGGCGGTGTTGCGGGGCATCGGAAAGTTCTCGAAAGCCGACCGCGGCACACCGGACAGCGAATACAGCATGTAGCTGCCGCCATCCGGCGCAACGACATTGTAGAAGAAGGCCCCGAACTGAGCGCCAGTCAGCTCGACGCCGGCATCCGTTACGATCTGGACGATCTTCTCGAGATCGCGTTCGCGAGAGACCGAAGCCCCGGTATCATTCAGCAGTCTAAGATGACGCTCGGTTTTCTTTTGCGCGGTGATGTCCAGAACCGTTCCGATGAACCGAACAGCCTGGCCATTGGCAAAGATGGCTTGACCGGTCGCGGCGATCCAGCGTTCGACCCCATCCTCGATGCCGATGGTTCGGTATTCCATATTGTAGGTCGTCGGCGCGTGCGGCGTCAGGGCTGCGGAGACGGCCTCGTGGGCGCGCTGCCTGTCCTCGGGATGAAGGCCCTTCAGGAACGACCCTTCATAGCTGACTTCGGCGTCCGGCCGTAGACCGAACACCTCCCTGCAGCGGCTATCCCATCGAAGGACGTTGTTGACCGGGTCGTAGTCCCAGGTGCCGATACCGGCCGCCTTGTTTGCAAGCGTCAGTCGTTCGGCGGCCTCCCGCGCCGCCTGTTCCGATCGGACGCGCTCGATGTGGGCCCACGATCGCTCGGTCACTTCGGTGAGCAAGGCGAGTTCGCGCGGCGTCCACCGGTGCGGGCCGCGGTGATGAATCGCCATCAGGGCTGTCAGTCGTCCTTCCTTCACCAAGGGCATACAGATCGTCGAACCGATCCCGATGTTCTGGAAAGTGGCGGCTTCGTCCGGCGCAATCTCCCTCAAATTGTCATTGATGATGAGCGGCCTGCCCGCGCCCAACTCTCGCACCGCCTTCTTGCCAAAGTCGGCCAGACTGTAGTGACCGAGGATATGCATTGCGCCGGGCGCGGCCCAATCGCCGCGTATCGTGAAGCCGTCCTGGTCCGGGTCCATGTCGGCATAGGCGCAGTTCGAGACGCCGAGATGCTCGCCGACCATTTTGGTCGTGACCGCCATCACGCCGTCGGCATCGCGAGTCCTGGCCGTCTCCTTGTTGAGTGCGTCCAGGAAAACCAGCCGGGCTTCGTTCTCCCGCACGGCCGTCTCCGCACGGCGGCGCTCGACCGCCGTGCGCGTGCGCTCGGCAACGTCGCGAATAAGCTCCAGCTCTTCAGGGCTCCATTCGCGCGGCCCGGCATTGTTCAAATACAGCAGCGCCACGACCCCATCGGGCTCCGAGATCGGCATGTTGACCAGCGCGCGCGCCGAGATCGCCTCGAGAGCTTCGGCACGATCGCCGACGCGAGGGTCTTTTTCCGCATCGGCACAGATGACGGTCTCGCCCCGCTTGAGATCTTCGATGTAGCTGCCATAGTCGCGGAAGCGCAGGACGCCTGCGAGGCTCAGGATGCCCGGTGCGTTCCAGTCGCGGACAATGGTGATGGTCTCGGCTGAGGTGTCGACCGTGCCGTAGCCCGCCCGGCTGACGTTGAGGCTACGGCCGAGCAGTTCCGCCGCAGCATAGGCGAGATCGTCGGGATTGCTGATCTCTCGGATGTAATCGCCGAGTGTGGCTAAGACGGAATTGCGATCGGCCGAGCGGACCCCGGTCGCTGTCGTCATTGGTCTTCCCCTGCCACTTCCCTAGCTCCACGATGAGCTAGCTGCCTGATCGTCCCGCTGCTGTTCGCTTCAGTTAGCCCGCCTGAACTTCGAGTGATGCAGACGGGTCGCGCAGATTGTCTGCGCGATAACCGCATGATGGCATTTAGGTTCCCGTCATCACTGTCCCTGGCAGATTGCCGTTCTGCCTGCTTCCACGTGGCCGCCCGATTGCCAATCCAGGCCCCGTGGACAGAGCCGCGCGGACGCGCCACTTCAAGTTGTGGCAGTGCGGATCGTCGTGTAGCATCCATCTCTGCTTTTCACCGCGTGGTCCCCGTCGTTTCATGCTCGCCCGTAGTCTGCTTGTCCTGGCCTCGCTGTTGCTTCCCGGCGCATTGCATGCCGAAGGGACGCCGGCCGAGAAGGCTGGATTTGCGTCCAGGCTGACGATCTATCTTGCCAAGGGGTCACCTGACGCGTGCGGGCCGGGCTGCGACCGCTGGATCGCCATCGAGGGCGATATCGACCAGGACGCTGCGCCGCGCATTCGCCGCTTCCTCGCCGGCGTCAAGGACACGCAGCGTCCGATCTACCTCTATTCGCCCGGCGGAAACGTGGAGCAGTCCTATGTCATCGGGCGGCTGTTGCGCAGCCGCAAGGCGATCGCCCGGGTCGGCCGAACCATCGCGACGGCGTGCGCCGCGGGCACGCAGGTGGACGCCGCGTGCCTGAAAATCAAAAACGCCGGCGGTGAGGTGGAAGCCGAACTCACCACTTACCATGCGATGTGCAACTCGGCCTGCGGCTACCTGTTTCTCGGAGCGACATCGCGCGAGGTCGCCCCCGACGCCGCGGTGGCGGTCCATAATTCCAGGCTGGTCCTTGCCTTTCACGGGCATCCGCCTCCGGCGGCCGTCGCGGAATACAGGCAGCGCCGGATCGCCAGGGCCGATCGCGATCGCGCTGAGTTCATCGCGGCGATGGGGATCAGCCGCGAGCTTGACGATCTGATCCGGACTGTGAAGTTCGAAAACCTGCACATGCTGACGCGCGACGAGCTCTATCGTTTCGGCATCGACACGCGTTCGCTTGCCGAGACAGCGTGGAAACTGGAAAAGGAGGCGCGCCCCTTCGTCCGGAAGTTCGCGATACTGAAGAAGGAGAACGGCGCTTCGTTCCGGACGATGGAATGGCGCCTGTCCTGCGAAAGCGGGAAGCGCGTTCCGCTGACATTCGCCAGCGAAGTCGACGAGACGGCTGCCGGCAAGAGCACCATCCTGGTGACGGCGGACGCCGAGCCGGACAAGACGGCCGGGGGATCTCCGCTGCGGGCCGGAAAATACGAAGTGTGGCGCGGCAGCATCGATCCTGACATGGTCAGGGTGATACTGGCGTCCCGCTCGCTGCATGTCCGCGAAACCACGCTGATGCCCGATGACGAGGCGGATATCTCGCAGTTCAACATCGACTTGACGGGCCTGACGTCTGTGTGGACGCAACTTGTCGCCTCGTGCGCGTCAGTAGCATCGGCTCCGAAAGGCTCCTGGCCGGCAGTCCCTTGGCAATCGACTGCCTGGCCGGTGACAGCCAATCCTGTCCCGAGCGGCGGGACAACGCCTTCGGCAACGCCGTCGCAAGGGGCGCGATGAGCAGCCTTGTTGGTACTCAGCTCATCGTCAACTCCCTTACACCGGCGTGTAGATCACGAGCTTCAGCGCCGGATCGTCATTGGCCTGAAAGCTGGTGTGCTCGAACCGGAGCACGCCCTTGGTCGGATGGTTCATGGTCTTGAGGCCCGCGGCGGTGCTGCGGATCTCGTGCGCTTCCCACCATTTGACGAATTCCGGACTGCCCTGGCGCAGCCGCGTCAGCAATTCCGTAAAGGCAGGATCGCCGGCCCAGACGTCGTGAGTGGCGCGAAACATCGCAACCATGCTCTTCGCGACATCCGCCCAGCCGGCACCGTAGAATTTTCGCGTCTGCTTGTTCGTCATCACCAGCAGCAGCGTGTTGCGGTCCTGCTCGGGCAATTGTCCAAACCCGAAGATCTCCTCGGCCGCCGCGTTCCAGGCCAGCACGTCCCAGCGCCGCCCCGTGATGTAGGCCGGCTGCGCCAGGCTCTCGATCATCCGCCGAACCGGCGGGGGCACGATCTCGCGCGTGAACGCGCGCCTGTCGCCGTCGCGCGCCAGCGCCTTGAGATGGGCGTGCTCGGTCTTGCTGAGGCGGAGCGCGCGCGCCAGCGCGTCGACCGTGGTGACCGAGGGGCTGACGGTGCGGCCCTGCTCGAGCCGGATGTACCAGTCGACACCGATGCCGGCGAGCTGCGCGACCTCCTCGCGGCGCAGGCCCGCCGTGCGGCGCCGCAGGCCCGCGGGAAGCCCGACGGTCTTCGGCGACAGCTTTTCGCGGCGGGACCTGAGGAAGTCGCCGAATTCAACGCGGCGTGGGTCGGCCATGGTGACGTGCCTCGATGGAGGGCCCAGGGAATACTAGGATAATACCAGGCCTTCCCGGACCTGAAAAGCCGGCGCATATGGGCCTCACCCGAACATGAGGTGAGATCATGAAAGCTGCCGTATTGAAATCGTTTGGATCGCCGCTTGCGATTGAGGAAGCCGCGGAGCCTGTACTCGGCACGGGCGAGGTCATCGTGGACGTCATCGCAACGCGGGTGCTGTCCTACATGAACGAGGTCTTCAGCGGCGAGCGGAACTATGCGCTCGACCTGCCGATCATCCCGGGGCCAGGCGGCATCGGCCGGGTCCGCGCCGTCGGCCCGGACGCGACAAAGCTCAGCGTTGGCGACTGGGTGTTCTGCGATCCGACGGTGCGCTCGCGCGACGACGCCGCAGCGCCCGACATTGCCCTGCAAGGACTCACCGCACCCGGTGCCGGCGCCATGCGCCTGCAACAGCATTTTCGCCACGGCTCGTTCGCCGAGCAGATGCGGGTGCCGACGGAGAACGCGAAGCGTCTTGGCCAAATCACGTCCGACGAAGCCACGCGATGGTGCGCGTTGGGGACGCTGCTGGTGCCCTACGGCGGCTTCCTTGCCGCCAATCTTCAGCCGGGCGAGACCGTGCTGGTGAGCGGGGCCACCGGCAATTTCGGCAGCGCAGCCGTCTCGGTCGCGCTCGCGATGGGCGCGGCCTGCGTGGTCGCGCCCGGCCGCAACGACAAGATCCTGGCCGACCTCGTCCGCCGCTTCGGCGATCGCGTCAAGCCGGTCAGTCTCTCCGGCAACGAGGACGACGACCGCGAGAGCATGAAGCGCGCGGCGCGAGGGCCCATCGACTGCGTGCTCGACATCATGCCGCCCTCGGTGAGCACGAATGTGGTGCGCGCGGCGATCATGACGGTGCGCGCTTACGGCCGCGTCGTGCTGATGGGCGGCGTCGGCATGGCGGGCGGCGCGGGGCTCGAACTGCCCTACCCCTGGATCATGCGCAACTGCATCAGCATCCACGGCGTCTGGATGTACCCGCCGGATGCGGCAGGCCGCCTGATCGCGCTGGTGCGCGCGGGACTGCTGAGGCTGGAGGAGTACGAGGCCACCGCCTTCGATCTCGACCATGCCAACGAGGCGGTGGACCATGCCGCCACCAATGGCGGACCGTTCAAATTGACGGTGATCCGGCCTTGAGGGCTCCGGGGGGCGCCATTTTTTTCGTCAGTCCGGCCAAGCACTTGGCTACTGTGCATGGGGTTGTTTTCGCGTGTCTTACTCGAGCTCGACCACCTGGCCGTTCGACAGCGACACGCGGCGGTCCATGCGGCCGGCGAGCTCCATGTTGTGGGTCGCGATCAGCATGGAGACCTTGGTCGCCTTGACGAGCTGCATCAGCGCCTGGAAGACGTGGTCCGCGGTGTGCGGATCGAGATTGCCGGTCGGCTCGTCCGCAAACAGCACCCGCGGCGCATTGGCCACCGCGCGCGCGATCGCCACGCGCTGCTGCTCGCCACCCGACAGCTCGGACGGACGATGCGTGATGCGCTCGCCGAGGCCGAGATAGCCAAGGATCTCCTTGGCGCGCTTGACGCTCTCTGATTTCTTGAGGCCGCGGATCATCTGCGGCATCATCACGTTCTCCAGCGCCGAGAACTCCGGCAGCAGCCGGTGGGACTGGTAGACGAAGCCGATGTCGGTGCGGCGAAGCTGGGTGCGCTCGATGTCGGGCAGTTGCGAGGTCGGCGCGCCATTGACGTAGACCTCCCCGGAATCGGGCGCTTCCAACAGTCCCGCGATATGCAGCAGCGTCGACTTGCCCGAGCCGGACGGCGCCACCAGCGCGACGGACTGGCCTGCCCACAGCGCGAGCTTGGCGCCGTCGAGGATCGTCAGCGGCACCTCTCCCTGCAAGTACTGCCGCTTTATCTCGTGGAGATAAATGACCGGTACATCTTCCGCCCCCTGGCTCTCCATCAGCCCCTCACTCGTACCGCAGCGCTTCGACGGGATCGAGGCGCGCGGCGCGCCAGGATGGATACAGCGTCGCCAGGAACGACAGCGTCAGCGCCATGATGACGACGGCCGAGGTTTCGCCGATGTCGATCTCGGCGGGCAGCTTCGACAGGAAATACAGCTCTGGCGAAAACAGTTCGGTGCTGGTCAGCCAGGACAGGAATTGCCGGATCGACTCGATGTTGAGGCAGATCACCAGCCCGACGATGAAGCCGACCATCGTACCGACCACGCCGATCGAGGCGCCCGTGATCAGGAAGATGCGCATGATCGAGCCTTGCGAGGCCCCCATCGTGCGCAGGATCGCGATGTCGCTGCCCTTGTCCTTCACCAGCATGATCAGGCCGGAGACGATGTTGAGCGCCGCGACCAGCACGATCATGGTGAGGATCAGGAACATCACGTTGCGTTCGACCTGGAGCGCGTTGAAGAAGGTCGAGTTGCGCTGACGCCAGTCGACCAGGAACACCGGCCGCCCCGCCGCCTCCGTCACGGCCTGACGGAACGCGACGATCTGATCCGGATTGGTGGTGAAGACCTCGATCGAGGTGACGTCGTTGCTGCGGTTGAAATAGGCCTGCGCCTCCGCGAGCGGCATGAACACGAAGCCGAGATCATACTCCGACATGCCGATCTCGAACACCGCTGCGATCTTGTACGGCTTGATGCGCGGTGTCGTGCCCATCGGCGTGACCGCGCCCTTCGGCGCCACCAGCGTGATGCTGTCGCCGGCGTGCAGCGACAGCTGGTCAGCGAGGCGCCGGCCGATCGCGACCCCCTGCCCGTCGTCAAAACCCTCGAGCGAGCCCTGCTTGATGTTCTTGGCGATCGAGGTGAGGTTGTTGAGGTCGTCGGAGCGGATGCCGCGCACCAGGACGCCGGAGGCGTTCCACGGCGATGACGCCAGCGCCTGACCGTCCACCACGGGCGCTGCGAGCCGGATGCCCTGGACCTGGCTGAGGCGGTCGGCGACGTCCTTCCAGTCGGTCAGCGGCGATTCCAGCGGCTGCACCAGGATGTGGCCGTTGAGCCCGAGGATCTTGTCGAGCAGCTCCTTGCGGAAGCCGTTCATGACGGCCATGACGATGATCAGCGTCGCCACGCCCAGCATGATCCCGAGGAAGGAGAACCCGGCAATGACCGAGATGAATCCCTCCTTGCGGCGCGCGCGTAAGTAACGCGCCGACAGCATCCACTCGAATGGCGCAAAAGGCGCGGTTTGAACGGTTTCGGTCATGGGTTCATCCATCGCTTGATAGTCCCATGATTCGGGGTCAAATGTGGCCGGATTGGCGGCCGCGATCTCGGGCGATGAACAATATTCAGCCGACCAGCCTTATCAGCCCACAAGTCTTGCGACCGCGTCCGCAGGCGACATGGTCTCGCGGGCGCCGTCACTTCGCCGCTTGAGCTCGACCTTGCCGTCGGCGAGCCCTTTCGGCCCGATCATGATCTGCCAGGGGATCCCGATCAGGTCGGCGGCGGCGAATTTGGCTCCGGCGCGCTGGTCGGTGTCGTCGTAGAGCACGTCGACGCCCTTGGCGGACAGCTCCGCATAGAGCTTCTCGCAGGCCGCATCGACCGCGGCATCGCCCTGCTTGAGGTTGAGAATCGACACGCGGAACGGGGCAACGGCCTCCGGCCATTTGATGCCGGCATCGTCATGGCAGGCCTCAATGATGGCGCCGAGCAGGCGCGAGACGCCGACGCCGTAGGAGCCGCCGTGGATCGGCACGTCGACACCGTCGGGTCCCGCGACCAGCGCCTTCATCGCATCGGAATACTTCGTGCCGAAATAGAAGATCTGCCCGACCTCGATACCGCGGGTGTTCACCCGTTTGTCCGCGGGCACTTCCTGCTCGAAGCGCGCGGCGTCGTGAACGTCTTCCGTCGCCGCATAGACCGAGGTCCATTGCTTGATGATCGGCGTCAAATCACTCTCATAGTCGACGTCCTCGCCCGGCACCGGCAGGTCCAGCACGTCGCGATTGATGAAAACGCCGGATTCGCCGGTCTCGGCGAGCACAATGAACTCATGACTGAGATCGCCGCCGATCGGGCCGGTCTCGGCGCGCATCGGGATCGCCTTCAGCCCCATCCGCGCGAAGGTGCGCAAATACGCCACGAACATCTTGTTGTAGGCGACGCGTGCCGCGGCCTCGTTGAGGTCGAACGAATAGGCGTCCTTCATCAGGAATTCGCGGCCGCGCATCACGCCGAAGCGGGGACGCTGCTCGTCGCGGAATTTCCATTGAATATGATAGAGATTCAGCGGCAGGCTCTTGTAGGACTTCACATAGGCGCGGAAGATCTCGGTGATCATTTCCTCGTTGGTCGGCCCGTATAGCAGCTCGCGCTTGTGGCGGTCGGCGATGCGCAGCATCTCGGGGCCATAGGCGTCGTAGCGGCCGCTCTCGCGCCAGAGGTCGGCAAGCTGGAGCGTCGGCATCAACAGTTCCAGCGCGCCGGAGCGGTCCTGCTCCTCGCGCACGATCTGCTCGATCTTCTTGAGCACGCGGAAGCCGAGCGGCAGCCAGGCATAGATGCCGGCGGCCTCCTGCCGGATCATGCCGGCACGCAGCATCAGCCGATGCGAGACGATCTCCGCCTCTTTCGGATTTTCCTTCAGGATGGGCAGAAAGAACCGCGACAACCGCATGGCAATACTCGAGGAATCAGTGATGGCCTGCAGTGAAACCGGATTGGGAGCCAAAACACAAGACCGGGAACGAGGAAAAGCCGCTAACACAGCGGAATTCCTGTCATTTTTCCGTCGACTTCAGGTTCGACGCGAGGTGCCGAAGAGCCGGGTTCAGGGCGCCGACACCTCGAGCTCGTCCTCCAGCGTGATCTTCTCGAAATCGCTCACCAGAGCGTCGATCCGCACATGCCAGCGGCCGGCAAAGGGCAGCTCGACCTTGCGCACGTGCCAATAGCTGTCCGGCCCCAGCAAGGCGTTCCGCTCCATCGGCTCAATGCCGCGTTCGGGCAGGCTCAGCGTCAGCGTCACCTCCTTGGCCTCGAGCACCGCCCCCTCGCCGGTCATGAGCTGCAGCACGAAATCGTCGATACCCACCTTACCCGGCGAGACCAGGACCTGGAACATTGCCCGGTCGGTGTGGATGTGGATCGCCAGCGGCGTCTCCGGAACGATGGTTCGCGGCGGCGGCGTGAAGCGCCAGCCGGCCATGACGCCGAAGATGCCGAGCGCGATGACGCATTCGAGCACAATCGAGCGCTTCAGGCTCTGCGCGGTCTTGTGATCCCCCGCCAGCGCCGGGGTCAGGCGAAAGCGGTTGAGCGCGGCAAGCGCCAGCAGCATGAGGACCAGCGCAAGCTTGATCGAGAGGATCAGTCCGTAGCGGGTCTCGACCAGCGCAGACGGCTTTTCAAGCTGGACGAAGGCGAGCGCGAGGCCGGTCAATGCGAGAACGCCAACGATCGGCGCGGCGATGCGAGAAAAGCGGTTCACGACAGGCAATGCCGCGGCAGCCCGCTTCGACAACAGGGCGCCCAGCGGCGCGAGGGCACCAATCCAGAACGCGACACCGAGACCATGGAGAAAGATTGCCGGCCGGGTCAATAGTTCAGGCGATGCCGTAGCGGCGTGCCCGGTCATGGCCAGCGACAAGCCGACTCCGACGAAGGCAATGATCGCCAGAGCGCGCGCGCACCACGCGTTGCCTAGCGCCAGCAACGCGAACAGCATCGCGACGATGGCCACGAGCAAGGCTGGGCCCGCGCTCGTCCCGGATGCAACTTTCCAGGGAGCTATCGTCGCGAGACCCGATAGCGGTAGCCCGAGGAGATCCAGCCCCAACACACCAAGGGACACCACCGCGCTCGGGACGCCGATAGCGAGCGCCACGCACGGCACGGTTATGCCGGTCATCGACCACGCAACCCAGCGCGCAAAGAACACGCCGCCGACGCCGACGAAGAGGCCAAGGTAGAGACCGACCCGCGCCAGCCAGATCAGTACGTTCAATCCGGCATCGGCGGTTGCGGGAGGTTGCGTCCCCGTCGGCATGCCGATCGAGAAGATCACCGATCCCGCGACGGGATGGCCATCCTGCGAGATCACGCGATAGCTGACGACGGCCGTGCCCTGCGGCAGGTCCGCCGGCATCGCGACCGAGATGGTCTCGCCCGATGCGTCGACGCGCACATCATCCCGCGCCCTGCCCGCCCCGTCGATCAATTGGATGGCGCCCGGCGTGACCGCCTCGTTGAAGTGCAGCTCCACGGCCTTCGGCGCGCTCGCGAGCATGCTGCCGCTCGCCGGCTCGACCGCGACCAGCGCCGCGTGCCCCGAGGCGCCGGTCGCGAAACCGACAAAGAGGAGCAGCGTCGCGAACGCGGCGAGCAGGCGCATCAGGGCTTTGGCAGGAGTTGCAGGCCAGGCGCCGGAGAACTGCCCTCGTGCGAATGCTTCGCCCCCTCCGCGGGGATCTCGATCCAGCGGCTGACGCCCGTCTCGCATTCCTGGACGACAGGGAAATACAGCGTCGTGTTCGGCTTCAGGCTCGTGGTGAGGAAGCTGCTGACGACGAACTCATCGTAATTGTGGTCCGGCAGCTTGCCGCCGGACCAGGCCACCTCCTTGACGCCGGAGGAAAGCTTGTTGCCGTGATAGTCGTACTCGTTGGCGTATTTGCCGTCGACGATATCGACGGTCCAGCCCGCCTTCGGCATCGGCTTCACAGCGATCACGCCTTCCGGAATCTGCACCCGGATCTTCACCGTGGGCGAGCCCTTGCAACCGTGCGGCACGGCGAAGACGGCCTTGTAGTAGGAGCCGACCGCCGCCTGTTTGGTCTCTAGCGTGATATGCGCCGCCGCGGGCGACGCTGCGAGCGCGGCGATCAGACTCGCAAGGATTCGATGCATTGTCATGGAAGGGTTGATCTGTTTCATCACATCTTCATTCCCGAATGATCAGGCATTTTCTTCATCATGTGCCCACTGTCGCCGGGCGCCTGCGCGCCGACGCCCTGGACATCGAGGGAGACGGCGACCTTGCCCGCCTTCTCGAACTGAAGCGTCACCGGCACCTTGTCGCCCTGCTTGAAGGGGCCCTTCAGCTCTTGCAGCATCAGGTGGTAGCCGCCGGGGGCGAACTTCACTGTCTTTCCGGGATCGATCACGAGACCCTTGTCGAGCAGGCGCATCTTCATCACGCCGTTCTCCATCGCCATCTCGTGAACCTCGGCCTTCCCCGCGATGTCGGCGGAAACGCCGACCAGCTTGTCGGCCACTGTGCCCTTGTTCTCGATGGTCAGATAGCCGCCGGCGACCTTGGCGCCGCCCGGTGTCGCCCGGCTCCACGCCTGCGAGATGACGAGATCGCCGGCCTTGACGTCGTCGGCCGCCGCTGGTGCCGTGCAGAGCGCGAGAGCGAACGCTGCGATCAACACATCTTTCAACATCGTCTTCATATCGGTCTTCCCGTTTGCAGATTGACTTTCAGTGGTTGGTGAGTTGTTGCGCAGACCATTTTTCGAAGTCGGCTAGCTCGGCCGAGCCTTCAATCGTCGTGATGACTCCATCGCGCGATATGAGCATTGTCCGGGGAATGTCGCCCTGCCAGCCGGGGTCGATCTCGAACCTCAAACGCTCGACAAAACCGTCGTTGAAGATGAAGTTTTCGGTCGTCGACAGCCCCGCTTTATCGAGCATCGATTGCGTCGCCGCCGGCAGGTTCGGCACGAGATCCGCGCTGATCGTGACGACGTCGATCCCGGGATGATCCTTCGCAAATTGCCCGAGCAGCGGCAGCTCGACCTTGCAGGGCCCGCAGGTTACGCCCCAAAAATGCACGAGCGTCGGGCGACCCGCATGCCCCCTCAGCACGCTTTGCCACGTGCCCCGCTCGAAGGGCTTAAGGGCCGGCGCCGCTCCTAGCGCTGACGCTGATGCGATTAAGATACCGAGGCCCAGAAGGCCCACAAACCGACGTTTCATGGTTGGTCCTCGATTGCCCTGAAACGATAGCCGTCCGCCTTCGTCATCCATGACAGGTAGGTCTGTCGGCCATTGGAAACGAGCAAGGGATGATCGGATGTATCGGTCGTGCTCGATATCGTCTTCGGCAGCGACCACGTCTCGCCATCGTCGCGGGAGATCGTCATCTGGACCGAGGTCTTCTCACCATCGAACTCTTTCCAGACCATCAGGGTTCCCGCCGGGCCTGCGAGCAAGAACGGGCGCGTCGGGTTGCGCCCCGGCTGCCCCAGCGCCATCGGCGTGGAAAAGGTGCGGCCTTCGTCGCGCGAGTGGGCGTAGAACAGTCCTTTCCGCACCTTTCCGTTCGTGTACCAGGCAACGTGATAGGTCCCGTTCGGCGCAACCGTGAGGCTCGGCCCGTGATGCGGACAGGCGTTGATCTGCCAGTCGTCGTTGCTGACGCGATGGATCTCGCCTGGTGTCGAGATGTCGGCAAAGGTCATGACTGCGTGATCGCGCACGCCGCCCTCGAAGATGTTTCTGAAGATCACGGCCGGCCGGCCTGCCGCTGCGAATGTCAGCCCCAATCGGCAACATTCGCAGGTGTTGTCACGCGCGAGACCAGCATCCGCGAAAGTGGCGCCCCCATCGCGCGACGAGGCAAAGAACAACCCTGCCCCCTCGTATTTTCGCCCCGCCTCCTTTGCAGGAACACGATTGCGCTTATCGAGCCAGGCCGCAAACACCGTTCCATCCTGATCGAGCGCGAGCGCCTCAAAACGCTGGCTCTCGTTGTTTGCGGTGATGGGCTTCAGCTCCGCAAAGTGCTTTCCGCCGTCTGACGAGCGGGTGTAGAGCACCTGGCCGTTGAAAGCTTCATCCCTGAAGATCGAGAACGCCAGCGCGATGCCCCCATTTCGATCGACCACGATCTTCGGCCGGGCATCCGGCCCCCAATCAAGGTTGGGCCGCTTTGTCGTGACTTGGGTGGGAGGCGAAAAACTCCGCCCTGCATCCTGCGAACTCGCAACTGAAACCTGCCCGCCCGCCATCCAGACGAGCCACAGCGTTCCATCCGGACCGAATGCAGGCGTCGTCTTGGTCGCGCAACGCAGCGTCGGCTCGTCACAAGCGGCCTCCGACGCATGCTGAGCGTGCATCTGTCCAAGTGCCGCGCCTTGCAAAAAGGCGAGGGCGAGTATCGCCAACAAGCCAGTTCGGACCACAGCCGCACTCCCTTTGAGAGCCCGCATCATTTGAACGCCACCTTCATACCCGCGACGAACGTGCGCGGCGAGCCCGCGTAAATCGATCCCGTCGTGTTCGCCAGCACGCTGGCAAGATTTGGAAGTCCGGCTGTGGTCACCGTATTGGTGATGTTGTTTGCCGACGCAACATAAGTGCGATCAAATACGTTCCTGACTTCGAGAAACAGGTTGAGGGATCTGAAGGTGTCTGACACCAGGTCCGTCTTGTAGTGGACGTTCACGTTGATCAGCTCATAGCCCGGCGCTTTCAGCAGATTTGCATTGTCCATGTAAAAGGAGTCCTTCCACTGGACTTCGACAAAACCCCCGAGCCCCGCCAGCGACCCCGCGAATTCGTCGTAGCCGATCCTGGCCGTCAGCTCGTTCGGCGAGATTCCGGGGATCTTGTTGCCTGCCCGGTTGAAGCTGAACACTGCGACATTGGTGATGTTCTCCACATACTCGGTGTAGACCTCGTCGAGATAGGTATACGCCGCCATGAACCGCCAGCCCGGATGGAACTTCCAATCGGCAGCAAGTTCGACGCCCCGATGCTCGGATCGCGGTGCGTTGAACATGTAAGTCGCGTTGCTCGCGCTCGGGTTACTGACGGCCTGACTCACCAATTCATTTCGAAAAAACTCGTAAAAGGCCGTCGCGCTCAGTTTGACCGCACTGCTCGGCGTCCAGTCGAAGCCCAGATCGTATCCGACATTGGTTTGCGTCTGGAGCTGCGTGTTGTTGCCAAAATCACCGTTCGGAAGAACGAACAGATTCGAGACCTGCGGCGTTCCGTATCCGGTCGCCACACGTCCGCGAAACTGCCATTCTGGATCGAGCCTGTAGAGCAGCGCCAACTCAGGAGCCGTGTTCTCGATCTTGCGATCGGCGGCGGTAGGCACCGGTATCGTCGCTACCGGAACATTGAAGGTGTTGTATTTATAGAGGGTATTGACGCCTCTCAGAATTGTAGTTTCCCAACCGATTCCGGCTATCGCCGTCAAATCAGGAGTGAGCTTCAGTTCCTCCCTCGCCCGTATTCCGTAGTTGGATGTATCGCTGAAGGTGTTGGCCGAGATCAGTCCCAGTGTGGCGTTTCCGCCTGGCATGACGTTACGCGTATCGCTTGACGCCACGAGTGTATTGTACCAGGCGCCGACCAATGTGGTGGACTCCACGCCGAAGATTTCGCCACGCTTCGTAATGTCGCTCATGTAGTTGTAGGAGGGGAAATCGCCGATGGCGCTGGTCGCGCCGGTCGGCTGGCTGATGTTCCTGTCGTCGAAAACGAACTGGTTTCGCCACGTGGTCGTATTGTCGAAGTCGTGGTCCCATCGTGCTCCGACAATGGTTCGTCGATCGTTTCGCCCGAGACCGGCTTGCGTCGCTGTCTCGTTGTCCTTGCCGCCGTTGAAGCCGTTCTTGAAGAGAGACACGGTGGGACATCCGGCGGCCGCCGCCGTACCGCTCGTACACCCCTGCTGGTAGGGATTGGTGTAGAATTGGTTCAGCGACTGCCGGAGCGGCAACCGCGCACTCAGGTCATTGTTGATGATCTTGACCGTAAAGCGGTCGTCCGGCGTGGCCTTGAGCGTGCCGAGGAAGTTGACAGTCTGCGTATTGAACCAGCTATTGCCGATGTAGCCGTCGCCCCGCGTGTCGCTTGCGAACAGCGATCCCTCGAAATTACCGACCTTCTTTCCGGCCGCCAGGTAGTTGTTAAGATAGCCGTAGCTGCCGCCGTCGACGCCATACTCGACGCCGTCGATCGTGCCACCGGGCCGGGTTCGGAAATTTAGCGCGCCGCCGGTCGCGTAGTTTCCATAGAGAGCCGACGAGGGACCGCGGACCACGTCGATTGCCCCATAGGCATGCGGATCGATCAGATCGCTGCGCGACAGGCCATCCGGTTGCGTCACCGGAAAACCGTCGTCGAAGATCACGAGATTGCGGATGCCAAAACCGTTCCGGGCGTTGGATCCGCGGATCGAGATGCCGAAATCGCGGGGACCGTTCCCCTGTTTGATCGAAATACCCGGACTATCCCGCAGGACGTCGCTGACCGAAAACGACGGGCGGTTGTCGAACTGGCTCCGATCGATGGTCGTCGCGGTCTGACCGGCCGGCGCCTGATTGACGCCATCGCGGGCAGCGCTGGCCGTCACGGCCCTGTTTTGGGTGGATACGCTGACGCTTGCGCTTGGCGTCACGGGCCTTGCCGCACGGCCCACCGATGCGGAGCGCGGTTTCGACGGTCGGCTTATTGGTTTGGGACGGGCAGCCTGCGGGGCCACGACAGTCACCGCGGGAAGCTCGGTATTGCCGCTTTGGGCAAAGGCTCCGCTCGACGATGCAAGCAGCGCGGCCTGAACGGCGACGACGCTCGCGCCACGGCGGGCATGACAACATAACATGGGGCATTCCTGACGCCGGGCTTTCTCTCCGGCCATTCGACAGCATCAATCGCCTGCGGCGGACCGCGGCGATCATGAGAGTCGTCAGGAAAATTGAGGCGGCGCGCGCGCCTGGGCGTTTGTGCCTTTATGGGTCGCGCCGGCGGATGCCTCCACGGCGTGCCATACCACGCACTCGGCGTGGCGGAAGGGAACGGAAAGCGCGGCGTGCGACGGCGAATCGAGCGACGCGCCCAATTGCGCCAAGCAACAGAGGGCGCATGCACCGGCATGTGCGACCGGCGTACCCGCCGGATCGTTCAGGCCGCCTTGCTCGCCTGCGCTGTGACAGATGACGGCGGCGGAAAGCGGATCGGCCACGGCCTGGCCGGCCGCCAGACAGGCGGCAATCGGCGCCAGCACCTGCATCGCCAGGGCGAGCAGGACCAGAGGTAGGAATTTTTGCAGCCGTGCGCGCATCCGCCGAACCATTCGTTCGTCTACTAACTAAACACCGCACAGATGGCCGAGTCGAGCCCGGTTCCGCCGCCTTTTTAATGCAGCGCAAATTCCCCGAAAAACTGTGGTCCGGACGCCACCAGCAGGGAACCTCCGGCATTTGAGGCAGTCGAGCCCTGCCCCGTCCACAGATTTCTTATATTTGTCATATGCTTACACGGCCGGCCACCCGATCATTTCGTCAAATGCTCGAATTTTGAACATTCGTTGCCGAAAATGATGACAAGTGAGAAAAGTTGATCTAGCATCCCCTTGCTCAGGCTGGCCGCGAGGTCGAAGTCTGGTGGTCCAAGTCTCGGGAGGAGCCCCTGACGCGCAAAATGCAGCGTCGCCCCGCCAATCAAGATCAAATCTTAGAATCGGGGATAATAGGGTCGACACAATTTTTGAGCGGGGCTAGGGCCCCGCTCTTTTTTTGTCTGCGGGGCTAAAGCACCGATGAATGCTTCTCCCAATCCGATCGAACAGAGCTTTGAACTTGCAGCCTCGCGCTGCACCGATCTCACCCCACAGGTCTATCAGCGGCTGTTCGAACAGCATCCCGAAACGCGGGCGATGTTCCGCACGCAAGGCAGCGAGCTCGTGATGGGATCGATGCTCGCACTCACGATCGAGGCGATTCTCGACTTCGCCGGTGATCGCCGTGGGCAATTCCGGCTGATCGCGTGCGAGGTCGTGTCGCACGATGGCTACGGCACGCCGCGCGAGCTGTTCACCGCCTTCTTCGCCGTCATCCGGGATACGCTGCGCGATCTTCTCCGCGATGATTGGTCGCCGGACATCGCGCAGGCGTGGGACCGACTGCTCATCGAGATCGACGCGTTCGCGGGTGTCCCGGCCTGACGCTTTGCGCTGCACCAACACGGGCTCGCGGCGACCCGCCGTTGATTGCGGATTGAGTGGCACCAACTCTTGTGAGACACTTTCGGACATCGGTCGCGCAATCAATGACGCGCCGAGATAAAATTGTATGGGAGCGAGCGATGTCCGGGACGAAAGATTTCTCGACGACGAGGCGCGATCTTCTTCAGGCGGCAGCAACCGCCGGCGCGGCGACTGCCATCCTCGGCAGCATGGGCATTAACCCCGCCCTTGCAGCCGAAGTCGGACGCAGCGAGAAGCCGCTCAAGGCGGCGTTCTCCAACGCAGGCCTCCAGGCGACCTGGTGCGCGCAGGGCAAGCAGGCCGCGGAATTCTGGGGCAAGCTGTTCAACGTCGAGGTCACCTGGTTCGACGGCCAGCTCGATGCGGTGAAGCAGCGCGCGGCGATCGACAACATGGCTTCGCAAAAATGGGACTTCGTCGCGATCCAGGCTTTCGGCATCGGCACCCTCACCCAGCCGGTGCAGAAGATGATCGACGCCGGCACGCCCGTGATCGACATGGACACGCTGATTGCGCCGCTGGACCAGATCAACGTCCACTCCTTTCTCGCCCCCGACAACGAGTTCATGGGCGCCTCGGTGACGCAGGCGCTGTGCAACGCCATGGGCGGCAAGGGCAAGATCATCATGACGCAAGGAGCCCTCGGCCACACCGGCGCGCAGGGCCGCGCCAAGGGCTTCAACAATGTCGTGAAGCAATTCCCCGGGATCGAAGTGCTCGACACCCAGCCGGCCGACTGGGATGTGTCGAAGACTGCGCGTCTCTGGGAAACCTACCTGACGAAGTATCCGCAGATCGACGCGGCGTTCTTCCACAATGACGACATGGCGCTCGCCGCCGCCAATATCATGAAGGCGCGGGGCCGCACCAACATCCTGATCGGCGGCGTGGACGCGATGCCGCCGGCGATCCAGGCGGTCAGCGAAGGCCGCATGTTCGCGACCGTCCGCAATCCGTCCTGCCGCATCCACGGCGGCGCCGTCATCGCGGGCGTTTCCGCCGTGGTCGGGGGCGAAAAGAGCGGACAGGGCATCCCCAAGAACGTCGTCACCGACGGACCGGTCGTCACCAAGGCCAACGCCGCAGGCATGCAGTGGATGCAGGATCACTTCCTGATCTGAGCCTCCAAGATCTGAAATTCCATGCGAGAGGATCGTTCGCCCATCCTGGAACTGCAGGGCATCACGAAGAGCTTCGGCGGCGTCGAGGCGCTTCGTGGTGTCGACTTCGCGCTCCACGCGAGCGAGATCCACGGTCTCGTCGGCGAGAACGGCGCGGGAAAAAGCACGCTGATGAAGATCATCGCCGGCGTGCACACCGAATTCTCCGGCCGCTTCCTGATCGACGGACAGGAGATGCATTTCCGCTCCGCCCGCGACGCGCACAGCGCCGGCATCGCCATGGTGCACCAGGAGCTCTCGGTCGCGCCCGACCTCACGGTGGCGGAGAACGTGTTTCTGGGCAACCAGCCGACCAACCGGCTCGGCTTGGTGCAATGGCGGCGGATGGCGCGCGAGGCCGGCGAGCAGCTCGCCCGCTTCGGCATCGACGTCGATCCGATGAGCAGGCTGGGCGATCTCCCGATCGGACTCCAGCAGCTGATCGAGATCGCGCGCGTGCTGTTCTCCGGCGCGCGCATCGTCATCCTGGACGAGCCGACCTCCGCCCTCTCCCCACCCGAGGTCGAGCGACTGTTCGCAACGCTGCGGCGCCTGCGCGAGGAAGGCACGGCGATCGTTTTCATCTCGCATTTCATCGAGGACATCTTGCGCGTCTCCGACACGGTGACCGTGTTCCGCAACGGACGGAAGGTCGCGGAAACGGCAAGTGCTGCGACCAGCAAGGGCGCGCTGATCGAGGCCATGATCGGCCGCGCCGGCGAAGCGCTCGAGCACAGCTACAGCGACGATCTGATGCTGCCCCAACCGAGCGATAGCTCGGTGGTCCTCAAGGTCGACCAGTTGTCGCTGGCGCGCAGCCTGAAGGACATCTCCTTCGAGGCCCGCGCCGGCGAAGTGCTCGGCATCTACGGCTTCATGGGCTGCGGCCAGCAGGAATTATCCCGCATCCTGTTCGGCAAGCTGAAGCCGGACGGCGGCACGCTTGCGGTCGAAGGCAAGCCCAAGACCTTCGCCAGCACGGCAGCGGCGCGGCGCGCCGGCGTGGCGCTGGTGCCGGAGAGCCGGCGCGACATGCTGTTTCACCAGGAGCCGGTCTACAAGAACATCTCGATCAGCATTCTCGATCGCATCTCGGCGCTGCTGCTCAAGCCGGCGCAGGAGCGCGACATTGCCCAGCGCCAGGTCGAGCAGCTCCAGATCAGACCGCCGGTGGTCGGGCTCGATCTCGGCATGCTCTCCGGCGGCAATCAGCAGAAAGTCGCGCTGGCGAAATGGCTGACCTATCCGCCCAAACTCCTGGTGCTGTGCGAGCCCACCCGCGGCATGGATGTCGGCGCCAAGAACGACGTCATCAACATCGTCCGCGATCTCCGCGCCAAAGGGCTCGCGATTATCGTGCTGTCGACCGAGCCGGAAACGGTGCTGTCGCTGGCCGATCGCATCCTCGTGCTCAAGCGCGGCGCATTGGTGCGTGAATTCACGAACGAGCCGGTCAGCAAGGACCGCCTGCTGGAAGCGGCGTGACGGAGAAGCACCATGGCGAGCAGTGACACGGCTTTGGCGGCGGGGCAGCGGGCGCGAGGGCTCGCGCCGTTCCTGCGCTCGCAGATGCGCAACATTGCGCCGTTCCTGACGCTGATCTTCCTGTCCGGCTTCTTCGCGCTGGCCAGCCCATCCTTCGCGACGCTGGACAATCTCGGCAACATCCTGACCCAGGTGTCGGTCACAGGAATCATCGCCGTCGGCCTCACCTTCGTGATCCTCTGCGCGGAGATCGACCTCTCGATCGCCAGCATCGCCAACGTCACCGGCATCGCGGTCGCCTACTTCACGCTCCAGGAATCCTACGTCAACATTCCCAACATTCCCCTGCCCGGCGCCGCGGCGATCCTGCTGGCCATTCTGCTCTGCGCGTTTCTCGGCCTCGTCAATGCGTTGGGGCTGACCGTGATCGGCATCCCCTCCTTCATCATGACCTTGGCGATGATGCAGATCGCGGCCGGCATCTCGGCGCTGCTGGTGCGCGGCCAGATCGCCTACAAGGTCCCCGGCGTGATCACCACGCTCGGCTCCGGATCGATCGGCGGCATTCCCTGGATCGTCATCGTCGCCGCGATCATGCTGCTCTTGGGGCATCTGGTGCTGACCTACACGCGCTTCGGCCGCTACGTCTACATGGTCGGCGGCAACCGCGAGGCGGCCGAATATTCCGGCCTCAACGTCAAGCTCATCCTCGGCGCCGTCATGGTGATTTCGGCGGTGTGCTCCGGTATCGGCGGCATGCTCGGCGTCGCCCATTTCGGCAGCGCGCAGCAGAACGAGTTCGACACCTATTTGCTCGACTCCATTGCCGCCGTCGTGGTCGGCGGCACCAGCCTGTTCGGCGGCCGCGGCGGTATCGGCAACACCATCGTCGGTCTCTTCGTTCTCGGCGTTCTCAATAACGGCCTCGACCACGTCAACATCGACAGCTTCCTGAAGATCCTGATCCGCGGCCTGATCCTGCTGGCGGCGCTGGTCATCAACGTCTATGCGCAGCGGCTGAGGGAAAAGGCGGTGGAGTAGACAGCCCTCAAAACAAAAAGTGCGAAAACAACCCCATGCACAGTAGAGACTGTGAGGGAATTCAACGACTTACAAAAAGCCGAAATTTCGAGGCTGCGACCGTGGCGGCGTTTGACTCGTCGGGCAAAACAGGAGCAGGATGTCATCATGGCGGTGTGCGCGGATGGACTCCAGACAGCGCCCCAACCTCCGTCATTGCGAGCGCAGCGAAGCAATCCAGACTGCCGCCGCGGAACGATTCTGGATTGCTTCGCTGCGCTCGCAATGACGAGGTGACAGCAGGGGCAATCGAGCCTAACCTTCATCGCAGAGCATGAGGACCGCGGTCTAACTCGCCGCTTTCTCATCCGACCCAAGCCGCGAGAACCGGAAATTACAATGGCTGGCACCGCCCGCGAGCGTCTGTGTCCTCTCCAGGCGGATGCCTCGCGCTGCGTAGGCGACGAAATCGAGCCCGCAAATATTCGGCAGGATCTCCTTGTCACCATAACGCGCCGCGAGTTTGCAGAAGCCGCAAGCCTTGTAGTTGATACCGAATTCAAAACTGTCGCCTGGTCCGGGTTCGACGAAATCATAGACGAAATCGTCCGGAAACTCGGTCTGATGGCTTTCGGTCGCGCTTCTTGCCGCTTGCTCGCGTAGCAAGGCCTGGTTCTCCGGCGACATGAACTGACGACCTGAGGCGAGACGTTCCGCTACCGATACGGTCAGCAATTGCGCCTTGTAGGTTTCCTGCTCGATCTCGCCGATCACAGGCACCGGCACGCCGTGGCGCCGCAGCACCCGGCTGATGGCCATGAAACCCATGAGGCGCATGAAGAAATCGCTCATGCGGCTTGCCGCGCCGCCGACATAGGGCATCTGGGTGAGCACGATCTCGAATTCGTCCATCACCTCCCGCCTGATCCCGTCGATCGCGGAAAGCTGCGCGCGCTCGCGCAACATCGGTTCGGCCAGGTCGAGCCGCTCGCGCATGGCAGCCTCCATGGCGCCGCGATGCGCTTCGTAGAACGGATGGATGATCTCAGCCATGGGACACCTGATATGATTGGCTCGTTGCAATGTCGGCCGGTTTTACTCCGCGGCGATCGCCTCGATCTCCAGCAGCCATTGGCTGTCGACGGTCTCGACGATCACGACCGTCAGCGCGGGCTGGTGTTCGCCCAGCATCGCGCGACGAATGGAGCGGTTGGTCACGAGTTGATTGCGGTCGGTCAGGAACGTGGTGACCTTGACCAGATGCGCGACGCCAAGGCCGGCGGCGGCGAGCACCTCGATCAAATTGCGCCAGGCCTGCTCGCATTGCGCCTCAAAACCTTCGGGCACGGTGCCGTCGGATCTCTGGGGCACCTGGCCGCTGATGAACAACAGACGGCGATGCTGCGTCAGTTCAAGTCCCATGCAGTAGCCGCCGGCGGGCGGATGGACCGTTGCGGGATTGTGGCTGACGATGTGAGCTGGCGGCATGGAGTTTCTCCGGATTGCGGGTTCGACCGTATCCGGCGCCATCACAGCTTCGCAAAGCATCATTGCTGCAGCTCAGCGCAAGAAAATCTATTGCAAGGCCATGGCCCATCAGTGTCAAAATGGGCGCGATGACCTACGCCCTTCCCCCACTCAACGCGCTCCGCGCGTTCGAAGCCGCCGCGCGGCATCTCAGCTTCAAGCTCGCCGCGCACGAGCTGCACGTGACGCCGGCCGCCGTGGGGCAGCAGGTGAAGGCACTGGAGGCGCGCCTCGGCGTGCAGCTGTTCGAGCGATTGCACAAGCAGCTCATCCTCACCGCGGCCGGTCAGGCCTATCTGCCCGGGGTCTCCGAAGGGTTTCGCCACATTGCGGAGGCGACCTCGCAATTGAGACCGGCAGGTGCGGTGCTGCTGCAATTGGGGGTCCATGGCAGCTTCGACCTCCGCCGCCTCGCATTGGCGGCGTTTCGCAGCACGCATGCGGAGATCGGCCTGCGGGTGCTGCATCCGGCGGGCCTGCACGAATTGGTCGAGGGCAAGGTCAACCTGCTGATCGCCCGCGGCCTCGGCCACCATCCAGGCTATCGCTGCGACCGGATCGATGAGGGATCGGGTTTGGGTGATTGGCTGGTTGCGCCTGAAGGCACCGCGGATTGCTCGGAGGTCGTCAGTTTTCGTGATTGGCTGCGCGCTCTGCCGGCCGAGAACTCAGCAGCGAATCGCCGCCCTCGTCTGGTCGGTGTCAGACGATAGGCCTGACCGGCAATCCATTGCCTTGCCGGGGCCGCGGTTTGATGGGTCGGGCGAAACAGGGGCACGATCTCATCATAGCGGGCGTGGCGTCAGTGGCAGCACCTCCTGAGAAAGTGGTTGGATTGACGAGGGCAGCTAGACTCTCGTTCGCCCGCCGTGGTTGAATTCAGACTATGGGGAAAAGCAAAGGCCCGCGCGCCAAACCTAAAAGCGCTCAAACAGCGCAATCGCCACTGGCAGCCCCGACTTCACAACCGATGAAGAAGCGAATAGCTCCCTGGCTTTCAAACGTCGGCCGCTTCTGGGCCGCCACTCAATCCCTACCACGATGGGCGACCTTGACGCAGTTTCTGTTGCCGTTCTTGTTGAGCGCCCTCGGACTTTGGCTCAATTACCAGCATGGAGACCTATCGGCGACATCCGCGGCCTTGGATGGCCCGCTTGAGGTCAATCAGCCGATCAAGGTCACCGTAACGCTAGAAAATACTGGCGATGCGGACGCCAAGGACGTCTACTCTGACAACATCTCTGGTGGCATCACATTTCCCTTCACTGATCAGGAGGCCGCACAGCAGCTCGAGACTGGCCCCTATCGAGGATCAGCAATAGATGCCTGCCAAGCCGTCAAACCACAAAGCGGGTTTCCATTTATCGCAAAGGGGAAGTCCCAGCCCGTCTTCGTGCAGCGACCGTGGAATGCCGAGCCGACAATCATAGCCGGCAAGCGCCTTTACTTCTTACACGGATGCGCTGCTTACAGGAGCGGCTGGTGGCCTTGGGCTACGTATCGGTCCGAATTCTGCTTTTACTTGAGCTCCCGCGTCGACAAAACAACCGGTCTTCGACAGTTCTTGCCGTGCCGTGGTTCGTGGCACAAGACGTAGCTTCACCTGAAGGCAGCACTGGGAGTGCGCGGCGCTTAATTTGGGCGGTATGCAGACGGGCTATGGTCTGATGAGAGGACAATCCACATGCCGAAAACCAAGGAGCAAGACCTTGCATCGAGAGCTATGAGCATTGGGTTGGCAGTCTCGAGCGTGATCAACACGTGGTCGCTGCCCCTATGGCACCAGGACTTCGAGACTCAGCCCGAACTTAGAAACAAACTGTTCGTGCTGCTGATCAACGGAATGCTCGATGCATCTTGGGAATTCAAGGTACGGCTCAACGGATTGGAGAAGGAAGCGCAGAAGCTGAGCTCGCGATCTGTCTTGCACTATTTGCCTGTGTTTTCTGCTCATATCGCGCTCGTCAACGACATGGTCTGTCAATTCTCCCGGGAGGAAATGATTAACATGACCGAGTTGCGGAACCAATGGCTACACGGCACTTGGACGGAAGTGCACAAGGAGGCCAGAACAGTCTATTACGGCCGCGAGGGCCGCATCATTCGCGAGAAGATTGTTTCAGAGAAGTATTGGAATATTATCGCCATGGCGAGAATGCCCTTGGACGCTTATCTCACGCCCCTGCGCGAACGTATGATGAATAGAAAGACTTTCCTATGGGCCGTGACGGGGACTTGGATGAGCAATCCTATGATCATCGACATCATTCAGAAGGACTTGGCCCTTCATAGCAACTGGGTTTCCCCGAATGCAGTGATAGTCATTCCCGAGCCCGAGTTCGTTCCTGATGAAGACAACGACGCCTTTTTCGCGCTAAAGGATATTGGGCGCCTTATCCCCCCCGGCCAACTTATGTCCCGGGTCGTCAACCTCGTACCGACGCAAAAAGAGAGTTGATTGGCGCAACCCTTTCCTGAAGGGAGTGGACGTGCATCAGGGAAACGTGCTGGACTTCGGCCTTTCAACCGCAAGGCAGCATTGATTTCCGATGACAAGACGCGCAGCCCGACCGCCCAGGCGGTGCATCTTCTGTGACGGCCGACCGCTCACTGACGAACACATCTGGCCGGAGTGGGTCCAAGAATTCGTTCACGCAAATTGGGCAACAACACTCATACGGCCACCAGCGCCATCTACTCGTTGGGGCCAGCGAAGACGATCCTTCCGGCGCAACCGCGAAGTCGTGATCGCTAAGGGACGACGCGAGCAACGCGAATGCACCTCATCCGGAGCTTCGAAGCGGCCACTCAGGGTGACGGTGATAGAGCGACGCTCTCTCCACGAATCTCCTCGCTTCGCCAACACCTCACCGCGTGCCCATCTGGACGCGTTTCGAGCACCGGCCCCGGCTCGCTCCGACACACAGCTTCCGCGTGGCGGCATCGCGGGCTGAAGGCGCATCCGTTCGGCGGATTGAGCGGGTTGGGAAGGTCGCCGCCTGTCGTCGCCAGCGGTGCGTGACGCAAGGGATCGGGGATGGCGGCGATCAGGGCTTGCGTGTAGGGGTGCGCGGGCCGCTCGAAAATCTCGCGCCAGTGGCCGTTCTCGACGATGCGGCCGAGATACATCACGGCGACCTTGTCGCTCATGTGTTCGACGACGCCGAGATCGTGGCTGATCATGATGTAGGAGAGACCGAGGGTTTCCTTCAATTCCAGCAGCAGGTTAATGATCTGGGCGCGGATCGAGACATCGAGCGCCGAGACGGGTTCGTCGCAGATGACGATCTTCGGGTTGAGGATCAGCGCACGGGCAATGCCGATGCGCTGGCGCTGGCCGCCCGAGAATTCATGGGGGTAGCGGTCGGCCTGCTCCGGCCGCAGGCCCACATGCCGCAGCATCTTCGCGACGCGGTCCTCGATCTCGCTCCTGGCCGTGACGCCATGCACACGCAGGGGATCCTCCAGCGTGCGGCGAACGGTCTGGCGCGGATTGAGCGAGGCGTAGGGATCCTGAAACACGATCTGCACGATGCGGGCCAGCGCCTTCCGATCCCCGGATGGCCGGTTCGTCACGACCTGTCCGTCCAGCACGATGCGGCCGCGCGTCGGCGTCAAGAGGCCAAGGATCGACAATGCGACCGTGGACTTGCCGGAGCCGGACTCGCCGACGAGGCCGAGGCATTCGCCGCGCTTCAGGGTGAGATCGACGCCGTCGACGGCACGGAGCAGCCGACGGCCGCGCCCCAGCAGGCCACCTCCGAGCGGAAAATGGACCGCGAGATCCTCAACGCTGAGAATGACATCGTCGTTCGGCCGTGTCTCACCCACCCTGTCTTGCGGCTCATGCATGGTGGTGACACCTGACCAGGCCGCCGGCCTCCAGCACATCCGCTCCCGGCGCGGTGGTCCGGCAAATATCGGTCGCCTGCGCGCAACGTGGATTGAACCGGCAGCCGTCGGGGAAATTCGTGATGGCCGGCACGACGCCCGCGATCTCCGTCAGCCGGGTGCGGCCAAGGGCTGCGCGACTGCCGAGCCGCGGCAACGAGGCGACCAGGCCTCGCGTATAGGGGTGCGAGGGTGCCCGGAAAATATCGGCCGAGCCTCGCTCCTCGACGATGCGGCCGGCATACATCACGGCCACGCGGCGACAGACATTGGCGACCAGCCCGAGATCGTGGCTGATCATCAGGATGGCGGTTCCTCGCTCGGCGCATAAATTCCGCATCAACTCGATGATTTCGGCTTGCACGGTGACGTCGAGCGCAGTGGTCGGCTCGTCGGCGATCAGGAGATCCGGACCGCAGGCGAGCGCGATGGCGATCATCACGCGCTGGCGCATGCCGCCTGAGAGCTGGTGCGGGTAGTCCTTCACGCGCCGCTCCGGCGCGGGAACGCGGACGCTCGCCAGCGCCTCGACCGCCAGTCTGTCGGCTTCCCGCCAGCTCTTGCCCTTGTGCAGCACGAACATCTCGGCGATCTGCCGGCCCACCGGCGAGACCGGGTTCAGCGCCGTCATCGGCTCCTGGAAGATCATGGCGATGCGATTGCCGCGCAGATCGCGTTGCCGGGCGGCCGAAAGGTGCTGGATCTCCCGCCCCTCAAACCGGATGGCGCCGCCGCCGATCGACAACGGCTGCCGCAACAGGCCGATCAAGGCGAGCGCCGTGATGCTCTTGCCGCAGCCGGATTCACCGACCAGGCCGAACGTCTCGCCGCGATCGATGCGGAATGAAATGCCCTCGGCCGCCGCGACGCGCCGCGATCCATCGTCGAGATCGATGCTGAGATTCTCGACCTCGATCAGCGGCGCGCCGGTCATGTGCGGCGGCTCCGCGATTGGGGATCGAGAATGTCGCGCAGGCCGTCGCCGAGCAGATTGAGGCCGAGCACCGTCAGGAAGATCGCAAGGCCGGGAAACACCGAGAGCCACGGCGCCGTCGTGATCTGGTCGCGGGCATCCGACAGCATGCTGCCCCAGCTCGGAAACGGCGGGCGGACGCCGAGGCCGAGGAACGACAAGGCGGCTTCGGACAGCACCGCGCTGCCCATGCCGAGCGTGCCGATGACGACGATCGGCCCCAGCATGTTCGGCAGCAGCTGGGTGATCATGATGCGCAGATCGCCGTAGCCGAGCACGGTCGCGGCCTGCACGTAGCCCTGGCTCCTCAGCGACAGCGCCGAGGCCCGCGCGATCCGGCACGTGAAGGACCAGTTGGTCAAGCCGAGTGCGATCAGAAGGCTGGTCAGGCCGGGTCCCAGAACCGCCATGATGGCCAGCGCGAAGATCAGCGAGGGGATCGCGAGCATGAGATTGGTCAGGCCGTTGACGACATCGTCCCACCAGCCGCCCCAATAGCCGGCGCTCAGGCCCAGCGCTACGCCGATGACGCTGTTGATGAGCTGCGAGACGATGCCGACCGTCAGCGAAACGCGCGCGCCATAGACGACGCGGGAATAGATGTCGCGGCCCTGGTCGTCGGTCCCGAACCACCAGGTCCAGCTCGGCGGCTCTTCCGCGTTGAGCAGATTGGCGTCCAGGACAGGATCGGTATGCGCCAGCCAGGGCGCGAGCAGGCCGACCAGGATCGCGAGCGCGAACAGCGCGCCACCGATGACGAGATTGGCGCGGAGCTTCATGCGTATCTGATCCTGGGATCGATCACGCCGTAGAGCACGTCGATCAGCAGATTGATCGCGAGAAAGGACAGCACCACGACAAGAATGGAGCCCTGGACGGCCGGAATGTCGCGCTGCAGGACACTGTCGACCAGCAGCGAGCCGATGCCCGGCCAGGAATACAGTTTCTCGACCACGACCGCCTGCCCCATCAGCGCGCCGAACTGCAGGCCGACGGTGGTGAGAATGATGACAAGCGCGTTGCGCATCACATGCCACTTCACGACCCGGGTCTCGCTCATGCCCTTGGAGCGCGCGGTGCGGACGAAATCCGCGGTCATGATCTCGAGGACCGCGGCGCGCGTCGTCCGGGCGAACAGCGCCATCGGCGAGACGCCAAGCGTCACGGCAGGCAGGATCAAATATTTCAGTCCGCCATCGCCATAGCCGAAACTCGGCAGCCAGCCGAGCTTCAACGCAAACAAGTACATCAGCACCAATCCGAGCCAAAATTTGGCGATCGAAAGTCCAGACACCGCCACGACCATGGCCAGCGTGTCGACGATGCCCCCCGGCTTCAGCGCGGCGATGAAACCCAGGGGAACACCGATCACGACAGAAAACGCCATGGCCGCGAAGATGAGCTGGAGCGTCGGCCATATCCGCTTGGCGATCATGAACGTCACAGGCTCGCGCGTCCGGAACGAGGTTCCGAAATCACCGGTCGCAAGCTTGGCGATGTAGACGCCGAAGCGGACATAGACGGGATCGTCGAGGCCGAGCTGCTTCTTCATGCGCAGCTCGACCTGCGGATCGGCATCGTCGCTCATGGACGAGACGATGCTGCCGGGAACGACGCTGAACAGCACGAACACCAGAGCCACCACGGCGAGCACGGTCGGAATGGTCTGCAGCAGGCGGCGGAACAGGAAGGAGAGCATCGGCACTTTTCCTCTCTCCCTCCGTCGTTCATGGCGACGGAGGGAGCGCGAGAGCGCGTATCACTTCGCGGGCGAGGTCTCGTCGACCCAGAGGTCTTCGACGTTCTGATGGGTGAGTTCCGTGGCGTTCAGCTGAATTCCCTTGAGCCACGGCTGCACCGCCATGACCGCCTTGTTGTAGTTGAAGAACCAGACCGGCGCCTCTTCGTAGAGCAGCGCATTGGCCTTTCGCAGCAGCTGGGTGCGCTTGGCCGGATCGTCCGCCTGCCCGGCCTCGTCGATCAGCTTGTCGAACTCGGCATTCTTGAAGTTCATGTAGTTGCAGGCGGGTTGCGGCGTCGCCGAGTGGAAGCATTTGAGGGCAGCCTGCGGATCAGGGCCGCTCGCCTGGGAATAGATGAAGGCCTGGTAGTCGCCGCTGCGAACCACCTCCGCCAGCACCGCGGTCTCGACCTGCTTGACCTTCGCCTTGATGCCCACCCTGTCCAGCATCGGGATCACGGCCGAGACGATCGGCAGGCCCCAGCTCTCGTTCTGGCTGGTGGTCCATTCGAATTCGAAGCCCGAGGGATAGCCGGCGTCGGCGAGCAGCTGCTTGGCCTTGGCGGGATCAAAGGCGTAGGGCTTCATGGACTTGTCGTAGGCTGGCGAGGTCAGCGGCAGCCAGCTGGTGGCGCGGTAGGCCTTGCCCTTGACCAGCTTGTTGATGATCAGGTCGGTGTCGATCGCGTAGTTGATCGCCTGCCGGACCCGCTTGTCGGCAAACGGCTTGAACGTTGGATTCATCCCCATGTAGCGGGTGAAGACCTCGGCGACTTCGACGACGGTGCCCTTGAGGTCGGCGTCGTTCTGATAGGCGACATATTGCGCCGGTCCCAGCACGGAGGTGTCGATCTCCTTGTTGCGGAAGGCGACATCGCGGGCCGCGGCCTCGCCCATGACCGACACGATGATCTTGTCGGCGTAGGGTTTGCCGGGCCTGTAGAACCGGTCCCACCGCTCCAGAACGATGCGCGATCCCGGCACGTGCTCGACGAATTTGAAAGGTCCAAGGCCGATCGGCTTCTGGAGAAAGCTCTCCTTGGCGGCTTCGTCGGCGGGATAGATCGATGTGATCGCGTTCCAGAAATAGAAGCCCGGATCGACTTTCTCGGTCAGCTTCATCTCGATCGTAAAGTCGTCGATTTTCTTGAGGCCGGAGATCTCCTTGGCCTGGCCCTTCTCGACCGCGGCAGCGCCCTCGATCACGCGGACATAGCGCGCGCCGGGATAGGCCTTGGTGCCGTCCATGATGCGGTTGTAGGTCCAGATGACGTCGTCGGCCGTCATCTTGCGGCCGTTGTGGAAATAGGCGTCGTCGCGCAGCTTGAAGGTGTGAACGAGGCCGCCGCCCGAGACGACGTCCTCCTTGGCGAGCTCCAGAACCGGCTTGCCTTCCGCGGAATTCCAGATGTAGAGCGACCGGTGCAGGGCCTTGGCGTAGATCTCGTCCTGGGCGCGCTGCGTCGTATGAATGTCCAGGCTGGTGAAGCTCGAGCCATAAGGCGCGGTCATGCGGATGGTTCCGCCCTTGCGCGGGGTCTGGGCCTCTGCTGAGGCGGCGAGTGCCAGTGCCAAACCCGCGACGATCGCCACTCTTCTCAACATCATGGTCCCCTCCGGCAACGCAGGCGTATTCCAGTCCGGCGAGTTGACCATTCAGCGCACGTCGAACGCAAGCTTCTCTTTTCGTCTTGGATGCCGCAGTTCCTTGCAGCCCATCCTTGAGTGATCGCCCCAGGGCCGAGCCCTCAAGATGAGGTCGTGCATTGCGGCAAAATCCTCAACCCGGTGGGAATCAGAGCGGAAACAGCGATCTACACGCCGTGAACGTGATCCCCAATCGATGCGACCAAGATCAGGACAAGGGCCATAGCCCGGTGATCTCGCGAACGTGGGAATCCGACAGATGAAAAGCCGAACGTTAGGTGTTTTGCTTGCCGGCGGCCTGGTCGCCACCATGGCTCTGCTGGCGAGCCCGGTCGCCGCAAGCCTTGGCCGGAACAGCGAGGTAGACAGCATCCGGATTGGCTGGAGCAGCACCTCCGATCAGGACGACGATGTCGACCAGGCATGGTGGGCGGTCCGGAGCCATGAGACGGCGAATAATTTCGTCGAGCGACTGCTCAGCATCCCCGTCGGGACGCTCGCGCGGCGCGTAGGCGTGAGTTTCGAGGCCAAGCTCTCCGAGGGTACCGGCCTGCCGCTGCCCGACGGCTGGGCCCTTGCGACCGCGAAAAATTCGCCGCTGATCACGTCGGTCTACGCGGAGACGCCGCGCGATCTCGCTTCTGTGCTCGGCTTCTATCGCGACGTACTCGGCAAGCGCGGCTGGACGGAGCAAGACGGTGCGGTGGTCGCCTCGGACCGGGCGGAGATCGCCTTCACGACGGCCCGCGGACCGACCCTGCTCCGGCTCTCCCGTCAGGATGACAAGACAATCGCCGAGCTGTCGAGGCGCAAATCCGGCCACGCAACTGACGGCCTTCTGCCCGAGCCGGGGCAAGTGAGGCTGATGCTCGGCAACAAGACGGATGAAGCGGCGGTCATCACCGTCGCCGAGCAGACGATCAAGCTGGCGGCGCATGCCGGCGAAAAGTTGGCGAGCTCCGACTGTATCGCAGGCCAACTGCCGGACAGCCAAAAGATCGATGTGCCGCCCGGCAAGTACAAGGTCATCCTCAAGGTCGAGGACGGCACGGTCCAGAGCAGGGAGTTCGTGCTTGCGGCCAACGAGACCTGGGGTCTGCTGGCAGGCACGGACGGCGTCCTGCTCCCGGTGCGGCTCTATTGATGTGCCCTCACCGCGTCATTGCGCGACGACCTCAGTTCGATAATTCCGGCTGCCAATCCCGCAGCTTTCGCGCGGCGCCGGTGACCTCGGCGATGGTCCGAAACGCCGCTGCCTCGACCATCGTCGTACGCGCCAATCGCACCGCGCGGGCTTCGCTGACCGCGCGCTGCTTCGGATCCTCGATCAGCTCGAAGTCGATGTTGTGGGCGAGACCGAAGATGCGGCGGATGGTTTTCGCCGCGGCAAAGCCCACGGTGTCAGTGAACAGCCGCTGCATGTAGGCCTGCCGTTCCGTCTCCAGCCGCGCGGCCCCCTTCTCGCCGGCAAAGAGTGAGACAGGATAGGCGTCGCCAGTCGCTCCGGCGCGCCAGAGATCGAGGAACTTGCGCGCGAACTCGCTCCAGACCTTTTCGACCGCCTCGAGCACCCACGTTTCAAACGCCGCCCGTTCGCCCGGCGAGCGCTCGTGACCCGCGGAGGCGAAATAGGCCATCAGCAGATTGGCCAGCACGGCGCCAACATCGAAACCCATCGGGCCGTAGAATGCAAATTCGGGGTCGATCACCCTCGTCTCGCCGACCGTGACCATGATCGAGCCGGTGTGAAGGTCGCCGTGGAGCAGCGCCTCGGGGCTGGCCATGAACTTCAGCTTCAGCCGGGAGATCGCGACATGCAGGTCCATATCCTCGCGCAGCTCTGCGGCGAGCGCATCGAGATATGGCGCGGTCCAGCGGTTCTGCTCGGCGATGCGGTAGGGATCGGTGAAGATCAGATCCTCGGTGATCTTGCACAGCGCATGGTTGCCGGCGAAGGCGGCGATGCCCTGCTTCTTCTCGGCCGCCGACAACGCGAGGTCGGAGGTGAAGAACAATGTCCGCGCCATGAAGGTGGTGATGTCATCGGCAAAGCGCGGATATCGCGCCCCCGCAACCATCCCCTTGCGCATGATGATGTGGGGCTCGAGCAGTTCCATCACCGTCAGCGCCAGGGCCTCGTTATGATGCAGCAGCGCCGGCACGAGGCCGGGCGCGAGCTCGGCCTGCCGCGACAAAGCGAGATATTCGTAATGAGCGCGGGACAGCGGCAGCGGCCAGCTCTCGCCGACGAGGCGGACATAGGGCAGCGCCTGCTTCACGGCGACGCCGCCACGGCCGCCCTTGACAATGAAAACGAGATTGAGATTGCCGTCGCCGACTTCGGTGATCGACCAGGAGGCCGGCTCGCCACCGAGCGTCCCTGCGAGGTCCGGAACCCCTGCGAGATAATCCCGCAAGTCAGCCTCATGCAGAATCCGATAATCCCCTGCCCGGTCTCCGGTCATGACGATCCCATCCCATTGTTATTTGAGCATGATCTTGTCGGAAAACCGCTTCACACTTTTCCGGATCATGCTCCTGTATGGGCCGGATCGTTACTCCCGCTCCAGGAAGCTCGAGCCGATCTCGGCCTTTCTTTTGATCGGATCGTAATCACAATAGACGCTGTCCGCCACCAGCGTGTAGCTGGCGCTGACGGTGTATTTGTCTGTCTTGACCGAGTTCAGGCCGATCACCGAGGTGCTCTTGCCGCCGTTCCATTTGAACGGTGTCGAGCTCTTGGCCTGCTCGCAGGCGATGACGGCCTCGTTGAAGACGTAGCCCTCGACGAACGCCTTCAGGGTGCGCACCTGCACGGCCATCTTCCACTCGAAATAGCCGATGGCACCGAGGCCGGCGACGATCAGCACCAGAAGCGCGACGACGATCCGCTGAAAAGTCATTGGTCCCCCAACAAAGCCAACCAAAAATTCCTAGAACGGCATGCCCATCAATTTCGACAGGCGTTCGATCGAGAGATAGCCGGCGTGATAGGCGACCATGGCGATGGCGTAGATGATCGCCGAGATGATCGTGGTCCAGATCAGCTTGCTCCTCATTCGCGTCAGGATCGGCGCGCCGGGGTCGCTGCCCGGCACTCCGACGCCGTCCTCGTGCTGGCTGCGCACGCCGAACGGCAGCGTCAGGAACAGCGCGACCCACCAGATGACGAAGTAGATCGCGATTGCGGTTGAGATCTGGATGGCCATGGCTTCGGCCTATGCCTGCTCGATTTCGACCAGCGCCCCGGAAAAATCCTTCGGGTGCAGGAACAGCACCGGCTTGCCGTGGGCGCCGATCTTCGGCACGCCGTCGCCGAGCACCCTTGCGCCCTCCTTCACCAGCGTGTCGCGCGAGGCGATGATGTCGACCACCTCGTAGCAGACGTGGTGGATGCCGCCGTCGGCGTTGCGATCGAGAAACTTAGCGATCGGCGAGGCCTCGCCGAGCGGCTCGATGAACTCGATCTTGGTGTTGGGCAGCGTCGCGAACACGGTGGTGACGCCATGCTCGGGTAGCGCGACGGCCTCCGAGATCTGGGCCCCGAACGCGGCGCCATAGATTTTGGCGGCCTTGACGGCGTCCTTGGTCGCGATCGCGACATGGTTGAGCCGGCCCAGCATGTTTCTTCTCCCGTTACACTGTCAGGACGTGTACCAGACAGGGGGGCTTTTTGCCCCAATGTTCGTTGATCACGGAACGGACAGCGCGTCGCACCGACTCCGCCAGCGCATCCGCGTCGCGACGGCGCGCCTTCGGCAGGCCCTCGACAGTGGAGACCACGGCGTCGAAGACGATGTCGTCGAAGGGCTCGCCCGCTTTGTTCTTCTCGGGGATGCCGACGAGTTCGACCGCGGGATCGTCGGCAAGCTCGCCCTGCTCCGTCATGGCGATGGCGACAAAGGCGCAGCCGGAGAAGGCCATGCGACGCCGCTCGACCACCGCGCGGGACTTGGAGTCCTCCAGAATCGTGCCGTCCTTGTAGAGACGGCCTGCAGGCACTTGCCCAATGATGCCGGGATCGCCGGGGCCGAGCTTGACGAGATCGCCGTTGCGGCAGACCAGCACGCGCGGCACGCCGGCGGCACGCGCGAGCTTGGCGTGCTCGTTCAGGTGCAGGGCCTCGCCATGGACCGGGATCAGGAGCTGCGGCCTGGTCCAGGCGATCATGTCGCGCAATTCGTCGCGGCGGGGATGACCGGAGACATGGACCAGCTGGTCGCGGTCGGTGATGACCTCCACGCCCTGCAACACCAGGCCATTGATGATCGCGCCGACCGCCTTCTCGTTGCCGGGAATGGTGCGCGAGGAGAAGATCACGCTGTCGCCGCGGTTGAGCGTGATCTCGGGATGGTCGTCATTGGCGATGCGCGCCAGCGCGGCACGGGGCTCGCCCTGGCTGCCGGTGCAGAGCGCCAGCACCTTGTCCTGCGGCAGATGACCGTAGACGTCGGGGGAGCGGAAGCTCTGCACGCCGTCGAGATAGCCGGTCTCGCGCGCGACCTGCACCACGCGCTCCATGGCGCGGCCGACCACGACGACCTCACGGTCGGCGGCCTTCGCAGCGATGGCGACCGCCTTGAGGCGCGCGACGTTGGAGGCAAAGGTCGTGACCGCGACGCGGCCCTTGGCGGCCTTGACGAGCTCGGTGATGGATTTGGCGACCTCGGCTTCCGACGGTGAGCGGCCGTCGCGCACGGCGTTGGTGGAATCGCCGATCAGGGCGAGCAGGCCCGCATCGCCGAGCTCGCGCAGCCGCTTTTCGTCGGTCGGGCGGCCGATGATCGGGGTCGGATCGATCTTCCAGTCGCCGGTGTGAAGCACCGTGCCGACATCGGTGTGAATCGCCAGCGCATGCGACTCCGGAATCGAATGCGCGACCGGGATGAACTCGACGTTGAACGGGCCGATATCGACGCGCCCGCCTGACGGCACCACCGTCACCGGGATCTTCGGCGCATTGCGCTCGGCGGCGCACTTGGCCTCGAACAGCGCGGCGCTGAACTGGGTCGCGTAGATCGGGCATTTCAGCTTCGGCCACAGGTCGATGATGGCGCCGAAATGGTCCTCATGGGCGTGAGTCAGCACCAGCCCCATCAGGTTCTTGCGTTCCTTCTCCAGGAAGCTGATGTCGGGCATGATCAGGTCGATGCCCGGCAGATGCTCCTCGTCGCCGAAGGAGACGCCGAGATCGATCGCCAGCCAGGCACGCTGCTGGCGGTTGCCGAGGCCGTAGATCGACAAATTCATGCCGATCTCGCCGACCCCGCCGAGCGGGGCAAATACCAGTTCTTCAGGCTTCGCCATCACGCAGCTCCCACGGAGGCGGCCGTGCCGAAGAACACCTCGCCCGCGGCCACCGGCACGCGCCGACCCTCCGCGGTGCGGACGATCAGGCAGCCGGTGTCGTCGATCGTGTCAAAAATGCCTTCCAGCGTCATCACTCCCGTGTGGATCGCGACCCGCTCGCCGAGGCCGGCGGCGCGCTCCAGCCACAATTTGCGAATGTCGGCAAAGCCGCGGCCATTGTCCCAGATACCGCGGAATTCCACCCAGGCGTCCGAGAGCGCCGAGAACAACTCCTCCGCGCTGATCTGGACGCCGAGCGCGGCCAGTGACACCGCCGGCGTGGGCGTACCCTCGGGCGCGGCGACGACGTTGGTGCCGATGCCGCCAACAATGGCAAGACGCTCGCCGATGGCTTCGGCCTCCAGGCCGATGCCGACCAGCTTCTTGCCGCCGGCCAGCACGTCGTTCGGCCATTTCAGGGTGTAGCGGGGACGGCCCTCGCCGAGGCGCAGCGCCGCCTCCAGGCTGACCTTCTCCAGCGCGGCCTCCTCGGCCAGCCCGGCCGCGAAGCCGATCGTCGCGGCGACGGAAGGGGCGACGTCGAGGACTTCGAGCACGCTGGCGGCAAGATTACCCCTTGGCGCGATCCAGGCGCGCTGGCGGCGGCCACGGCCGGCGGTCTGCTCCGAGGTCACGAACCACATCGGGCCGCGTTCGCCGCGCCTCGCGTGCTCGATCGCCTCAGTATTGGTCGAGCCGGTCCGTTCGAAAGCTGCGAGCTTGTAGCCCGCCGACGCCGCACGAGGACCGAGCGCGAATGCCATCCTAAAACAGCGACTTGGCGGCGGCGGAGGCGACGCTCACCACCGGGCCCGCAAACAGGGCGAACAGGATGTTGAACAGGCCCGCGACCGCCAGCACCGTCTTGACTTCGACGCGCACCGGATCGACCTGCCCGGCCGGCTCGTCGAAATACATCGTCTTGACGATGCTGAGATAGTAGTAGGCGCCGACCACGCTGGTCAGCACGCCGATCACAGCGAGCGTGAACAAATTCGCCTTGATGGCGGCGACGAAGACGTACCATTTGGCGAAGAAGCCGGCGAGCGGCGGAATGCCGGCGAGCGAGAACAGCAGCATCGCGAACATGAAGGCGAGCAGCGGATTGGTGCGCGAGAGACCTGCGAAATCGCTGATCTGCTCGACCGGCTGACCGTTGCGCTTCATGGCCAGGATGATGGCGAACGAGCCGAGCGTCATCGCGACATAGATCACGATATACATCAAGACGCCCTGAGCGCCCTCCACGGTGCCGGCGGCAAGACCGACCAGGGCAAAGCCCATATGGCCGATCGAGGAATAGGCCATCAGGCGCTTGATGTTGCTCTGCCCGATCGCGGCGAACGAGCCCAGCGCCATCGAGGCGATCGCCACGAACACCAGGATCTGCTGCCACTGCGAGACGATGCCCGGGAATGCGGTCAGCGTAACGCGGGTGAAGACCGCGAGCGCGGCCACTTTCGGGGCCGAGGCGAAGAAGGCTGTCACGGGCGTCGGCGCGCCCTCGTAGACGTCGGGCGTCCACATGTGGAACGGCACCGCCGAAACCTTGAAGCAGAGGCCGGCGAGCAGGAAAACGAGGCCGAACACCAGGCCGACATTCGAGATCGTCGCGGCCGCCGCGATACCGGTGAAGGCCACCGTGCCGGTGAAGCCATAGATCAGCGAGGAGCCGTAGAGCAGCATGCCCGAGGACAGCGCGCCGAGCACGAAGTACTTCAGGCCGGCTTCGGTCGACTTGGCGTTGTCGCGGTTCGAGGCCGCCACGACATAGAGCGCCAGCGACATCAATTCGAGGCCGAGATAGAGCGAGATCAGGTCGCCGGCCGAGATCAGCACCATCATGCCGAGCGTCGAGAGCAGCACCAGGATCGCGTATTCAAAGATGCGGCGCGATGGATCCGACAGGAACTCGGTCGACAGCACCAGCGTCACGGCCGAGCCGATCAGGGCCAGGATTTTCATGAAGCGGGCAAAATCATCGACGATGAAGCTACCGCCGAAGGTCACGTGCTTGCCCGCGGGCAACATGTATTCGAGCACGCCGACCACGATCAGGAGCAGCACCGCGAGCGTCGTGACCGTCTTGGTGGTCTCCTGCCCGCGATAGGCGCCGAGCATCAGGAGTGCCATGGCCCCGACCGCGAGCACGAGCTCGGGCAGCACCGGCGCCAGTTGATAACCTGCAGTCTCAAAGCTCATGGCGATTTCCTGACCTGCCCGCTCACTGGAGCAGTGCGGCGGCCTTCACGGCCGTCACAGCGGTGTTGTAATTGTTGACGAGTTGCTGGACCGAGGCCGCCGACATGTCGAGCACCGGCTTCGGATAGATGCCGAACAGGATCGTCAGCGCGATCAGCGGGAACAGCGTCAGGCCCTCCCGGAAGGTGAGATCCTTCATGCTCGCCAGCGACGGCTTGACCAGCGCCCCGAACACGACCTTGCGGTAGAGCCAGAGCGCATAGCAAGCCGACAGGATCACGCCGAAGGTGGCGAAGAACGCGGTCGCGATCGAGACCTTGAAGGTGCCGAGCAGCGTCATGAACTCGCCGACGAAGCCGGAGGTGCCGGGCAGACCGACGTTGGCCATGGTGAAGACCATGAAGGTCAGCGCGTAGAGCGGCATCCGGTTGACGAGGCCGCCATAGGCCGCGATCTCGCGAGTGTGCATGCGGTCGTAGACGATGCCGACGCAGAGGAACAGCGCGCCGGAGACGATGCCGTGCGAGATCATCTGGAACACGCCGCCGGCGACGCCCTGCATGGTGCCGGCAAAGATGCCCATGGTGACGAAGCCCATATGCGCCACCGAGGAGTACGCGATCAGCTTCTTCATGTCCTCCTGCATCAGCGCCACCAGCGAGGTGTAGATGATG
Source organism: Bradyrhizobium sp. WSM4872 (assembly GCF_055811715.1). Lineage (NCBI taxonomy): Bacteria > Pseudomonadati > Pseudomonadota > Alphaproteobacteria > Hyphomicrobiales > Nitrobacteraceae > Bradyrhizobium > Bradyrhizobium sp. WSM4872. The sequence continues at coordinate 147,574 of NZ_JBVVPT010000003.1, forward strand.
GCGATGGCCGAGAGCGTGAACATCAGCGGCGCGAAGTCGTGCGAGGCCAGCGGGAACATCGGCAGCGAGAAACGCAGGAAGCCGTAGCCGCCCATCTTCAACATGATCGCAGCCAGCACCACCGAGCCTGCGGTAGGCGCCTCGACGTGGGCGTCGGGGAGCCAGGTGTGCACCGGCCACATCGGCATCTTCACCGCGAACGAGGCGAAGAAGGCAAGCCACGCCCAGGTCTGCAAGCTGCGCGGCACGGCGGTGTGCATCAGGGTCGGGATGTCGGTGGTGCCGCCGTTCCAGTACAGCGCCATGATGGCGAGCAGCATCAGGACCGAGCCGAGCAGCGTGTAGAGGAAGAACTTGAAGGACGCATAGACCCGGCGCGGACCGCCCCAGACGCCGATGATCAGGAACATCGGGATCAGGCCGCCTTCGAAGAACAGGTAGAACAGCACGAGATCGAGCGCCGAAAAGGTGCCGATCATCAGCGTTTCCAGGATCAGGAACGCCATCATGTATTCGCGGACGCGGTTGGTGATCGCCTTCCAGCTCGCGATGATGCAGAACGGCATGATGGCGGTGGTCAGGATCACGAGCGGCAGCGAAATGCCGTCCACGCCCATGTGGTAGGTGATGCCGGTAGCGAGCCAGTTCGCCTTCTCGACGAACTGGAAGTCGGCGCTCGACGCATCGAACCGCATGACCAGGATCACCGACACCGCGAAGGTGATCAGCGTGGTCCACAGCGCGATCCAGCGCGAATTGCGCCTGCTAGCCTCGTCATCGCCGCGGCTGAGATAGACGATCAGCGCGCCGACCAGCGGCAGGAACGTCGTGACGGATAGAATTGGCCAGGTCGTCATTTTACTGGCCCCCAAAGCCGAACATGAACCAGGTGATCAGGCCGGCGGCACCGATCAGCATGGCGAACGCGTAGTGGTAGAGATAGCCGGTCTGGATCTTCACGACGTTGCGGGTGACGTCCAACACCCGGGCAGAGACGCCGTCGGGACCGAGGCCGTCGATGATGAAGCCGTCGCCCTTCTTCCAGAGCTGGTAGCCAATCCACTTCGCCGGACGGACGAAGATGATGTCGTAGAGCTCGTCGAAGTACCATTTGTTGAGCAGGAACTTGTACAGCATCGGCTGCGTGTTCGCGAGCTCGACCGGCAGATAGGGCCGGCGGATGTAGAACAGGTACGACACCAGGAAGCCCAGCACCATCATCGCCGTCGGCAGGAAGGCGATGGTCTCGGGGATGTGGTGCATATCCTCGATGATGTGCGGGTTCATCTTCACGGATTCGCGGAAGAACTCCTCGATGCCGTGACCGGCGAACAGCTCCTTGAACGGGAAGCCGGCCAGGATGGAGCCGACCGCGAGCACACCGATCGGGATCAGCATCCAGATCGGCGCTTCATGCGCGGCCTCGTAATGGTGATCGTCATGCGGCTCGCCGTGGAAGGTCTTGAAGATCAACCGCCACGAGTAGAACGAGGTCAGGCCGGCCGCGACCACCGTCATCAGGAAGCCGTACATCGCGAAAGGATTGTGCGAGGCGTAGGCGGACTCGATGATCGCGTCCTTGGAGAAATAGCCGGCGGTCAGCGGGAAGCCGGTGAGCGCGAGCGTGCCAACCACCATCACCGCGTAGGTGTAGGGGATCTTGCGCCACAGGCCGCCCATGTTGCGGATGTCCTGCTCGTGATGCATCGCGTAGATCACCGAGCCGGAGCCCAAGAACAACAGCGCCTTGAAGAAGGCGTGCGTGAACAGATGGAACATGCCGACCGAATAGGCCCCTGCCCCCATCGCCACGAACATGTAGCCGAGCTGCGAACAGGTCGAGTAGGCGACGATGCGCTTGATGTCGTTCTGGACGAGGCCAATGGTCGCCGCGAAGAACGCCGTGGTGGCGCCGAAGAACATCACGACGGCCTGCGCGTTCGGCGCAAGCTCGAACAGCGGCGACAGGCGCGCCACCATGAAGACGCCGGCGGTGACCATGGTCGCGGCGTGGATCAGCGCCGACACCGGGGTCGGGCCTTCCATCGCGTCCGGCAACCAGGTGTGCAGCAGGAACTGCGCCGATTTGCCCATCGCGCCCATGAACAGCAACAGGCAGGTCAGGGTCAGCGCGTCGGCGTGCCAACCGAGGAAGTTGATGGTCTTGCCGGTGAGACCTGGCGCAGCGTGGAAGATGGTCTCGAAATCGGTCGAGCCGGCCAGCAGGAAGATCGCGAAGATGCCGAGCGCGAAGCCGAAATCGCCGACGCGGTTGACCACGAAGGCCTTGATGGCGGCGGCGTTCGCCGAGGGCTTCTGGTACCAGAAACCGATCAGGAGGTAGCTCGCCAGACCCACGCCTTCCCAGCCGAAGAACAGCTGCACGAGGTTGTCGGCGGTCACCAGCATCAGCATGGCGAAGGTGAACAGCGACAGATAGCCGAAAAAGCGCGGCCGGTTCGGGTCCTCGTCCATGTAGCCGATGGAATAGAGGTGCACGAGCGAGGACACGGTGGTCACGACCACCAGCATCACGGCGGTGAGCGTGTCGACCCGCAGCGTCCAGTAGACCTGAAGATCGCCGGAGAGGATCCACGGCAGCAGCGGAATGCGCATGTCGTGGTGCATGAAGCCGACATCGACCAGCGTCATCCAGGACAGCGCCGCCGACACGAACAGCAACGCCGTGGTGATCAGCTCGGCGCCGCGCGAGCCCGCCGCGGGCGGCTCGGAGACGTGGTGGTCATCGTGGCCGTCGCCGGGCTCGTGATGGGTCTCGTGAATGACCGACGCATCGTCGGTGATCGTGTCGGACGCATGGGCGTGCGCGCCATGACCGTGATCATCGTGATGCTCGACCGTGTCGCCCGAAGGGTTGCGGGCATGCGCGCCGAACAGCGCGATCAGGCCGGCCAGAATAGCGCCCAGCAGAGGCAGAAAGACGATTGCCTGGACCATGATTTAATCTTTCCGCACGATCTGGTCGGAAAACCGGTATCCACTTTTCCGGATCATGCGATCAGCCCTTCATCAGATTGACGTCCTCAACCGCGATCGAGCCGCGGTTGCGGAAATAGACCACCAGGATGGCGAGACCGATCGCGGCTTCAGCGGCCGCGACGGTGAGCACCAGGAGCGCGAAGACCTGCCCGACGATATCGCCGAGGAAGGTCGAGAACGCCACGAGATTGATGTTGACCGCGAGCAGGATCAGCTCGATCGACATCAGGATGACGATGATGTTCTTGCGATTCAGGAAGATGCCGAGGATCCCGAGCGTGAACAGGATCGCGCCGACCGCAAGATAGTGTCCGAGCCCGATCGTCATTTCACCCACTCCGCCGCGTCAGAGTCCTGGAGCCCCTGCCCCGGCGCCACCTTGCGTATCGCCATCGCGATTTCGGGCGTGCGCGCGTTCTGAACGTTGATGTCCTGCCGCTTGACGCTCGCCTTGTGCCGCAGCGTCAGCACGATGGCGCCGATCATTGCGACCAGCAGCACCATGCCCGAGAGCTGGAAGTAGTGGATGTATTTGGTATAGAGCACCAGGCCCAGCGCCTCGGTATTGGAGACGTTGGTCGGGATCGCCGCGGTGATCGTCTTGGCGACGCCGGGGTTGATGACCCAGAAGCCGACGGTGAGGAGCAGCTCGAACAGGAAGATGCCGCCGATCACGAGGCCGACCGGGAGGTACTCGATGAAGCCCTCGCGCAGCTCGAGGAAGTCGACGTCGAGCATCATGATCACGAACAGGAACAGTACCGCGACCGCGCCGACATAGACGACGATCAGGATCATCGCCAGGAATTCGGCGCCCATCAGCACGAACAGGCCGGAGGCGTTGACGAAGGCCAGGATCAGGTACAGCACGGAGTGCACGGGATTGCGCGAGACAATCACCATCACCGCCGAGGCGACGCAGACGCCGGCGAACAGATAGAAGAACAGCGCGGGAAGGATCATGCTCTCATCTCACCGGTACGGCGCGTCGAGTTCGATCGCTTTCGCGATCTCGCGTTCCCAGCGGTCGCCATTGGCGAGCAGCTTGGCCTTGTCATAGAACAGTTCCTCGCGGGTCTCGGTCGCGAACTCGAAGTTCGGACCTTCGACGATGGCATCGACCGGACAGGCTTCCTGGCAGAGGCCGCAATAGATGCACTTCACCATGTCGATGTCGTAGCGCACGGTGCGGCGGGTGCCGTCGTTGCGGCGCGGGCCGGCCTCGATGGTGATGGCCTGCGCCGGGCAGACCGCCTCGCACAGCTTGCAGGCGATGCAGCGCTCTTCGCCGTTCGGATAGCGGCGCAGCGCATGCTCGCCGCGGAAGCGCGGCGAGATCGGGCCCTTCTCGAACGGATAGTTCAGCGTCGGCTTCGGCTGGAAGAAATAGCGCATGGCGAGGAAGAACGCCGAGACGAATTCCGACAGCAGGAGCGAGCGTGCAGTGGCGTTGATGTTGATACCCATGACGGCCCTCACTTCGGCGCGATGCCGGCAAAGTGCAGCACACCGGCCACCACGATCACCATCGCCAGCGACAACGGCAGGAACACTTTCCAGCCGAGGCGCATCAGTTGATCGTAGCGGTAGCGCGGCACGATCGCCTTGGCCATCGCGAACAGGAAGAACATGAAGAACAGTTTCAGCGAGAACCAGATGATCCCCGGCACCCAGTTGAAGGGCGGCAGGTCCACCGGCGGCAGCCAGCCTCCGAGGAACAGGATCGTCGCCATCGCGCACATCGTGGCAATCGCGACATACTCGCCGAGCATGAACAGAAGATACGGCGTCGAGCCGTACTCGACCATGAAGCCGGCGACGAGCTCGGATTCCGCTTCGACGAGGTCGAAGGGCGGACGGTTGGTTTCAGCCAGCGCCGAGACGTAGAAGATCACGAACATCGGAAACAGCGGCCAGACGTACCAGTTCAGGATCGTGAGCTGCGGCAACCCGATCAGGCTGGCGAGGCCCCGGACATGCTGCGCCTCGACCACGGCCGAGAGGTTCAGCGTGCCGGCGCAGAGCAGCACCGTGATGATGACGAAGCCGATCGAGACCTCGTAGGACACCATCTGCGCCGCCGAGCGCAGCGCCGCCAGGAACGGATATTTCGAGTTCGACGACCAGCCGGCCATGATGATGCCGTAGATCGACAGCGACGAGATCGCGAAGATGAAGAGAACGCCGACATTGATGTCGGAGATCACCCAGCCGAGATTGGTCGGGATCACCGCCCAGGCAGCGAGCGCGAGCACGCATGAGACCAGGGGAGCCAGGAGAAACACGCCCTTATTGGCGCCGGACGGGATGATCGGCTCCTTCAGCACGAACTTCAGGAGGTCGGCGAAGGATTGCAGCAGACCCCAGGGCCCGACCACGTTCGGGCCACGGCGGATCTGCACCGCTGCCCAGATCTTGCGGTCGGCGAGCAGGATGTAGGCGATCGCCACGAGCAGGACGACCAGCACAAGGACGCTCTCCGCGATCATGATGATCAGCGGCCAAAGGAACCCGGTCCAGAATGCGCTTTCGAAGAATTCCATCAGCTCACTCCGCTGCGGTCAGCATCTGCCCGGAGGCAAGCCGCGAACACTCCGCCATCACGGCGGACGCACGCGCGATTGGGTTGGTCAAATAGAAGTCCTCGACGACCGGCTTGAACGGAGCCTTCTCCGTCGTGCCGCCCTTCCCCGCGAGTTTCTTGATCTGGTCGGCCGAGCCGGCCTCGATCTGGTCGAGACGGATCAGATGCGGCACCGCCTTGAAGATCGCCTGGCGCAGGGCCGACAACGAGTCATAGCCGAGCTTCTTGCCGAGCGCCTCCGACAGCGCGCGGACAATCGCCCAGTCCTCGCGAGCCTCGCCCGGCGGGAATGCGGCCCGTCCGGTCATCTGCACGCGACCTTCGGTGTTGACGTAGATCGCCGACTTCTCGGTATAGGCGGCGGCCGGCAGGATCACGTCGGCGCGATGGGCGCCGCGGTCGCCGTGGGTGCCGATATAGACGACGAAGGTGCCGTCCGACGGCTTGATCTCGTCCGCGCCGAGCAGAAACAGCAGATCGAGCGTCCCGAACGTCGTCATCTGCGCCGCGTTCAGCCCGCCCTGACCGGCGACAAAGCCGATGTCGAGCGCGCCGACGCGCGAGGCGCTCTCGTGCAACACGCCGAAGCCGTTCCAGCCGTCCTTGAGCGCGCCGACGTCGAGCGCGAGCTTGGCGGCGGCTGCGAGAATGGCGGCGCCGTCGTGGCGCGAGGCAGCGCCAGCGCCGACCATGATGATCGGATTCTTGGCGTTCTTCAGCACGTCCATGAAGGAGTGCTTGCCGGCCGCGAGCTCGCCGAGGGTCTCGGTGCCTGCGCCGAGATGGTCATAATCGTAGGTCAGATCGGGCTTGGCGCCGATCACGCCGACCTTGAAGCCGCCGGCGCGCCAGCGCTTGCGGATGCGGGCGTTGAACACGGCCGCCTCTTTCCGCGGATTGGCGCCGATGATGAGCAGCGCATCGGCCTGCTCCACGCCGGCCAGCGTCGGATTGAAGATGTAGGAGCCGCGGCCGAGCGCGGGCTCGAAGGCGTCGCCGCCCTGCACCGCGAGATTGCCCGAGCCATACTTGGCCAGCAGATCCTTCAGCGCGAACATCTCTTCGACGCCGGCGAGGTCGCCCGCGATGGCGCCGATCCGCTTGCCGTCGGTGCGCGCCGCCTTGGAGGCGATCGCGGCAAAGGCCTCGGGCCAGCTTGCCGCGCGCAGCTTACCGGCTTCGCGGATATAGGGCCGGTCGAGGCGCTGGGTGCGCAGGCCGTCGACGACGTGGCGGGTCTTGTCGGAGATCCACTCCTCGTTCACGGCCTCGTTGATGCGCGGCAGGATACGCATCACTTCGCGGCCGCGGGTGTCGACGCGGATCGCAGAGCCCAAGCCGTCCATCACGTCGATCGACTGGGTCTTGCCGAGCTCCCACGGGCGCGCGGCGAAGGCGTAGGGCTTCGAGGTCAGCGCGCCGACCGGGCAGATGTCGACGAGATTGCCCTGGAGCTCAGACGTCAGCGCGTGCTCGAGATAGGTCGTGATCTCCATGTCCTCGCCGCGGCCGGTCGCGCCCATTTCGGGGGCGCCGGCCACTTCCGCCGAGAAGCGGACGCAGCGGGTGCACTGGATGCAGCGGTTCATCGACGTCTTGACCAGCGCGCCGAGATATTTGTCCTCGACCGCGCGCTTGTTCTCGGCGAAGCGGCTGGTGTCGACACCGTAGCCCATCGCCTGGTCCTGAAGGTCGCACTCGCCGCCCTGGTCGCAGATCGGGCAATCCAGCGGATGGTTGATGAGAAGGAATTCCATCACGCCTTCGCGCGCCTTCTTCACCATCGGCGAACGGGTGGAGATTTCCGGCGGCTCGCCCTTGGGACCCGGACGGCAATCGCGCACGCCCCAGGCGCAGCTCGCGACCGGCTTCGGGCCGCCCTTCACCTCGACGAGGCACATCCGGCAATTGCCGGCGATCGACAGCCGCTCGTGATAGCAGAAGCGCGGAATCTCGGCGCCGGCCGCCTCGCACGCCTGAAGCAGCGTGTATTCGGCGGGGACATCGATCTCTTTGCCGTCGATGATGAGCTTGGTCATTGTCTCTACTCCGCCGCGACCATGTTCACGGGATCGCGGACGCCGGCATCGTCGATGTCGGCCTTGTGCGAATATTGGTCGATGCGCGCTTCGATCTCATGACGGAAATGCGCGATCAGGCCCTGGATCGGCCACGCCGCGGCGTCGCCCAGCGCGCAGATGGTGTGGCCTTCGACCTGCTTGGTGACTTCCAGCAGCATGTCGATCTCGCGCTTGTGGGCGCGGCCGTCGGCCATGCGGGTCAAGACGCGCCACATCCAGCCGGTGCCCTCGCGGCACGGCGTGCACTGGCCGCAGCTCTCGTGCTTGTAGAAATAGGAGATGCGGGCGATGGCGCGGATCAAATCGGTCGATTTGTCCATCACGATCACGGCCGCGGTGCCGAGGCCCGAGCGCAGCTTGCTCAACGAGTCGAAATCCATCGGCGTGTCGATGATCTGCTCGGCCGGCACCATGCGCACCGAGGAGCCGCCGGGGATCACGGCCTTGAGGTTGTCCCAGCCGCCGCGGATGCCGCCGCAATGCTTCTCGATCAGCTCACGGAACGGGATGCCCATGGCCTCTTCGACGTTGCAGGGCCGCTCGACATGGCCGGAGATGCAGAACAGCTTGGTGCCGACATTGTTCGGACGGCCGATGCCGGCGAACCACGCCGCGCCCCGGCGCAGAATGTCCGGCGCAACCGCGATCGACTCGACATTGTTGACGGTGGTCGGGCAGCCATACAGGCCGACATTGGCCGGGAACGGCGGCTTCAGACGCGGCTGGCCCTTCTTGCCTTCGAGGCTCTCGAGCAGCGCGGTTTCCTCGCCGCAGATATAGGCGCCGGCGCCGTGGGCGACGTAGATGTCGAACGGCCAGCCGTTGACATTGTCCTTGCCGACCAGCTTGGCCTCATAGGCCTGGTCGATCGCTGCCTGGAGATGCTCGCGCTCGCGAATGAACTCACCGCGGACATAGATGTAGCAGGCATGCGCGTTCATCGCGCAGCTCGCGATCAGGCAGCCCTCGATCAGCAGATGCGGATCGTGCCGCATGATCTCGCGATCCTTGCAGGTCCCGGGCTCGGATTCGTCGGCGTTGACGACCAGATAGCTCGGCCGTCCGTCGGTCGATTCCTTCGGCATGAACGACCATTTCAGGCCGGTCGGGAAGCCGGCGCCACCGCGGCCGCGCAGCCCCGACGCCTTCATCTCGTTGATGATCCAGTCACGGCCCTTGTCGATGATGTTCTTCGTACCATCCCAGGCGCCGCGGCGCCGCGCGCCCTCGAGCCCCCAATCATGGAGGCCGTAGAGGTTCTTGAAGATGCGGTCCTTGTCCTCGAGCATGTCAGTGCTTTCCGATCAACGGTTGGCTTGCTTGTAGGCAAGCCCGGCGGCGCAGACGGCGAAGGTCAGCGCCCAGAGCAGACTGGATTCCAGCGACGCGTTCAGGGCGAAGCGCTGAAGCAGGAAAATGAACGTGGCCGCCACGGCGGAATGCATTGCGACGAAGCCCCACTTCTTCACAACACTGCTCCCTTCAACTGGCGGCGAGAGATCACGCATCAGGTGATCTCCTTCAGCGTGGTCGGCCCACCGGTCGGCGCCGAGAACTGGCGGCCGTTCTGCGGACCGGGCTTGGGCGGATTGCCAGACGCAAAGCCGTCGAGCACCTTGCCGAAGCTTTCCTTGGTCAGATCCTCATAGGTGTCCTTGCCGATCAGCACCATCGGCGCATTCACGCAGGCACCGAGGCACTCCACCTCTTCCCAGCTGAAATTGCCGTCCTTGGAGAGATGGAAAGGCTCGTGATGGATGCGGTGCTCGCAGACGTGGATCAGATCCTCGGCGCCGCGCAGGCGGCACGGCGTGGTGCCGCAGACCTGGACGTGGGCCTTCTTGCCGACCGGGGCCAGCTGGAACATCGTGTAGAAGGTCGCGACCTCGAGCACGCGAATATAGGGCATGTCGAGCATGTCGGCGACAGCGCGGATCGCGGCCTCGGACACCCAGCCGTCGTGCTGTTCCTGAACGCGCCAGAGGATGGCGATGACGGCCGAAGCCTGGCGCCCGGCCGGATATTTCGCGATCTGCTGCTTGGCGAACGCGAGGTTCTCCTCCGTGAACGCAAAGCTCGCGGGCTGGACTTCCTTCGGTGCTAATCGGCGAACGGACATCTCTTCAATCTCTCACTGCACGCGGCGCGCGGTTTTCGCATTCAGGGCATTGATCCTGTCCTGCCAGAATGCGCTTGCGGTGCCGAAAACATTGTAGCCGACGTGGGTGGAGACCTTGATGCGGTCGAGGATCGACAGCTCGGTCACCGTTTCCATACGCCTTGTGCTGGGATCGTAGACGATCAGCTTCAGCGGGGTGTGTTCGAGGATGTAGCGCGAGACCGCGTGCGAGCGGTCGCTGCCGTGCTCCTCGCACATGACGACGCTGTCGGCCTGGAGCAGCCGGGCGCCGCCCTTGATCGCCTCGATCTCGACGCCCTCGACGTCGAGCTTGATCAGGTACTTGCCGCTCGCGACGATCTTGCCGTCGTCGATCAGATTGTCGAGCGCGATGACCGGCACGTCCTCGCCGCCTGCCGACGCGTCGCCGGCGATGCTGAAGGCCTCGTGCTTGGTGCCTGACAGACGCGCGGTGCCACGGGCCGCGCCGATCGCGCATTTCATGGTCTCGAAGCGGCTGCCGTTGATGCGGGCGTTATTGGCGAGCTTCGGATGGTTCTGCCCCGACGGCTCGATCGCGATCGCCTTGTGCGAACCGAACGGCTTGCTCGACACCAGCACCGACCAATAGCCGTAATTCGCGCCGCAATCGAGCAGCGTATAGTCGACGTCGATGGAGTCGGCGAACAACAGCTCCAGCTCGTCCTCGTAATTGTAGGAGCGGTTGAGCAGCTTGCTCCAATAGCCGTCGCCGTAGGGAAATTCGAACACGGCGTCGGGGTTGAGCTTGATCGCGATGTTGCGCTCGGGCAGCGTCTTGCGCAGCAGATTGGCGCAGGCGATGTAGCCCATATGCGAGAAATGCGAGGAGATCTTCGATCCCGTCACCAGCGCCAAGGCAGCCGTCCGCTCCCACAGGTTAGCCCCTTCAAGGGCCCCCGAGGCGCGGTCAAACTGGATCGGCGCCTGCGCCATCACCGATCGACCTCTCCGAACACGATGTCGAGCGAGCCGAGGATCGCGGAAACGTCGGCGAGCAGATGACCGCGGCAGATGTGGTCCATGGCCTGCAGATGCGCAAAGCCGGGCGCGCGGATCTTGCACTTGTACGGCTTGTTGGTGCCGTCCGAGATCAGAAAGACGCCGAACTCGCCCTTGGGCGCCTCGACCGCGGCGTAGACTTCGCCCGCGGGCACGTGGACGCCTTCGGTGTAGAGCTTGAAGTGATGGATCAGCGCTTCCATCGAGCGCTTCATCTCGCCACGGCGCGGCGGCGCGACCTTGTTGTCTTCGACGACGACGGGGCCCTTGCCGTCCGGCGCATTCAGCTTCTGGATGCACTGCTTCATGATGCGCACGGACTGGCGCATCTCTTCCATGCGGATCAGATAGCGGTCGTAGCAGTCGCCGTTCTTGCCGATCGGGATGTCGAAATCCATCTCGGCGTAGCATTCATAGGGCTGCGACTTGCGCAGATCCCACGCCGCGCCCGAACCGCGCACCATCACGCCGGAGAAGCCCCACTCCCAGGCTTCCTTCAGCGACACCACGCCGATGTCGACGTTACGCTGCTTGAAGATGCGGTTGGCGGTCAGCAGCCGGTCGAGATCCTCGACCACTTTGAGGAACGGATCGCACCAGGCGTCGATGTCGTCGACCAGCTTCTGCGGCAGGTCCTGATGCACGCCGCCGACGCGGAAGTAGGCTGCGTGCATGCGGCTGCCGGAGGCGCGCTCGTAGAACACCATCAGCTTTTCGCGCTCTTCAAAACCCCACAGCGGCGGGGTCAGCGCGCCGACGTCCATCGCCTGCGTGGTGACGTTGAGCAAATGCGACAGGATGCGGCCGATCTCGCAATAGAGCACGCGGATCAGCTGCGCGCGGCGCGGCACCTCGATGCCGAGCAGCTTCTCTGCAGCCATGCAGAAGGCGTGCTCCTGGTTCATCGGCGCGACGTAGTCGAGGCGGTCGAAATAAGGGATCGCCTGCAGATAGGTCTTCTGCTCGATCAGCTTTTCGGTGCCGCGGTGAAGCAGGCCGATATGCGGGTCGACGCGGGCAACGACTTCGCCGTCAAGCTCCAGCACCAGGCGCAGCACGCCGTGCGCGGCCGGATGCTGCGGACCGAAGTTGATGGTGAAATTGCGGAGTTCTTGCGGTTGCTCGTTCATGTTCAGACCTTCGGCCCCGCTTTTTCATCGCCCGGAAGCACCGGATAGTCGGCGCCCTCCCACGGGGACAAAAAGTCGAACTTGCGGAATTCCTGGTTGAGCCTGACCGGCTCGTACACGACCCGCTTCTCCTGGTCGTCATAGCGGACCTCGAGGAAGCCGGTGGTCGGGAAATCCTTGCGCAGCGGATGACCCTCGAAGCCGTAATCGGTCAGGAGGCGGCGCATGTCGGGATGACCGACGAAGATCACGCCGTAGAGGTCGTAGGCCTCGCGCTCGAACCAGTCGGCGCCGGGAAACACCTCGATCAGCGACGGCACCTGCGTGGTCTCGTCGGCCTGGGCCTTGAGCCGGACCCGCGCGTTCAGGGTCGGTGACAGGAAGTGATAGATCACGTCGAAGCGCTTCTCGCGCGAGGGATAGTCCGCCGCTGTGATGTCGGTGAAATTGATGAAGCGGCAGTTCGGGTCGTCGCGGAGGTACTTGATCACCTCGACGATCTTGCTGGCCTCGACATCCACCGTGAGCTGGTTGAAGGCCACCGAATGACCGATGGCGGCGCCCGGAAGCGCGCTAACGATCGTCTGCCCCAGGGCGTCGAGCTTGGCGTCGTCCATGACGTAAAACCTTAGCGTTCGATGGTGCCGGTGCGGCGGATCTTCTTCTGCAGCAGCAGCACGCCGTAGAGCAGCGCTTCCGCTGTGGGCGGGCAGCCCGGCACGTAGATGTCGATCGGCACGATACGATCGCAACCGCGGACGACCGAGTAGGAATAGTGATAATAGCCGCCGCCATTGGCGCAGGAGCCCATCGAGATGACGTAACGCGGCTCGGGCATCTGGTCGTAGACCTTGCGCAGCGCAGGCGCCATCTTGTTGGTCAGGGTCCCCGCGACGATCATCACGTCCGACTGACGCGGCGAAGCGCGCGGCGCGAAGCCGAAGCGCTCGACGTCGTAGCGCGGCATCGAGACCTGCATCATCTCGACCGCGCAGCAGGCGAGACCGAAGGTCATCCACATCAGCGAGCCGGTACGCGCCCAGGTAATGAGGTCGTCGGTCGCGGCCACGAAGAAGCCCTTGTCGGACAGTTCCGAATTGACCTCGAGGAAGAACGGATCATTGGCCCCGACCGGCTTGCCGGTCGACGGGTCCAGGATGCCCTTGGGGGCCGGCGCGAGCACCGGACCGGCGGACGACACAGGGTTCAATCCCATTCCAGTGCGCCTTTCTTCCATTCATAGGCGAACCCGACCGTCAGCACGCCAAGGAACACCACCATGGACCAGAAGCCGGTCGCGCCGAGCTTGCCGAACGCCACCGCCCAGGGAAACAGGAACGCCACCTCGAGGTCGAAGATGATGAAGAGGATGGCGACGAGATAGAAGCGGACGTCGAACTTCATTCGGGCATCGTCGAAGGCGTTGAAACCGCACTCATACGCCGACAGCTTTTCCGGGTCAGGCTGTTGGAACGCCACGATGAACGGCGCGATCAGCAGCACCAGGCCAATGAGGCCCGCTACCCCTATGAAGACGACGAGTGGAAGATAGTTCTGCAGAATGCCGCTCATTGACGAGCCCTTTTTCCCGCAGCCTCGGGACAGCCACGGATTCGTCCAGTTTGGAATTGTTCTGAGCCTTAGCGCAGTGCACCAATGGGCGCAAGACACGCTCTTTTTAGGCCCTTTGTCGCCCTCAGAACGGTGGAAATCCCGGAATCACCCCGCGGCTGGTATGGAGCAGATCGACGGCCCCAGCAAGGGCGCCCCGATCAGTCCACACGCGCTGGGTCGTGACGTCCGTTCTTGGGAAGGCTCACTTTATCTAGGCCGCGGCGCAGCAAAGTCCAGATTACAACGACGACAGGCGCACCCATTCTCGGGCGAGCGATCCGGGAGCCATGCATCACGATCGGACCCGGGCCCGTCTGGCGAATGCGTCGGGCGGGCGGCGCCCGCTTCTGCCGCCCAGGAAAATCAGCGGCGAGCGCGGCGGCAACGTTGGCTAACTCGTCGCGCGCCGCGCTCGCATGAGCTTCGGGCCGGGGGGCATGGCCCGCGAGCTCATCGATCTCGTGGCGAAAGCCGGTGACGGGCCGGTCAGGCTCTCACGACGGCCTTCCCTCGCCCGTTCTCGTCATCTGCCTCACCACTTGTAGGAGACGCTGGCGGTCACGCGCCGGCGGTCGCCGTAGAAGCAAGAGGACGCCGCCGCGCAGCTCGCGAAGTAGATCTTGTCGGTCAAATTGACCACGTTCAGCGCGGTGCGCCAGTTCTGCCACTCATAGTGGAGCGCGAGATCGCCGAGCACGACTGCGGGAACCTCGAGGGTATTGGCGGTATCCGCCCACGACGAACCGACATAGCGGACACCGCCGCCGAAGCCGAACCCCGCGAGCGGCCCGTCCTTGAAGGTGTAGTCCGCCCAGCCCGACACCAGGAGCTCAGGCGTGTTGGTCGGGGTCTTGCCGACCAAAGATGGGTCCAGATCCCTGCTGTTGAACAAATGGTAGGCCGTGAACGAGCCGATCAGCTTCAGCTCACGCGTGGCGTTCGCCACCGCTTCGAGCTCGATGCCGCGCGAGGTCACCTCGCCGGTCTGGTTCTGCAAGGTCGGGACGACAGGATCAGTGGTTGCCACGTTCTGGCGCTTCAGGTCGAACACCGAGGCGGTGAAATAGCCGTTAAATTCCCTCGGCGCGACCTTCACGCCGATTTCGGCCTGCTGGCCGGTCTCCGGCAGGAACAGCTGGTTTTGCGCGTTGAGGCCGATGATCGGATTGTAGCTCGTGGCGTAGGACACATAGGGCGCGATGCCATTGTCGAAATTGTAGATCAGCCCGGCGCGTCCGCTGAATCGGCTGTCGTCGCGGCTGGCGAGCGTGGCGCCGGTATCGCGGGCAGCCTGCGTCGTCTCGACCCAATCATTGCGGCCGCTCAGCACCAGCGTGAAATTGCCGAGCTTCATCTGGTCCTGAAGATAGGTGCCGGCCTGCTTCTGCGTGATCTGGAAGTTGCGGAACGGTGCGCCCGTCAATGGGATGTCAGACCCGTAGCCGGGATTGAAGACGTTGATTGAAGGGACAGTGCCGAAGTTGAAAGCCTGATAGTCGTCGATCTGATACCCCTTCAAATCGACCCCGAACAGCATCGTGTGCCGCACCGCGCCGGTGTTGAAGCGGTACTCCAGCTGGTTGTCGAGATTGGCCTGGTTGGCGGTGTTCTTCGCATACCAATTATAGCGACCGAGATTAGCTGTGTTGATGTCAGCCCAATTATTGCCGACATAGCCGCGATAGCTCACGTCGACATGGGCAAACCGCGCATTCTGCCGGAACGTCAAATCGTCGGTGAGATTGCGCTCGAACTGATAGCCCAGCATCTCCTGCTCGCGCGTGAACTTGTCGACGCTGGGATCGCCGGCGAAAAAGCTGGTCGGAATCTTGCCGAACGGTGCGTTGGTCACCGTGCCCTCATAGGGCAGGAAGTTGATGCCACGGGTTTCCTGCCGGGACGCTGAAGCCAGTACCGTGAACGTCGTGTCGGCGTCTGGCCTCCAGGTCACCGACGGCGCGATGAAGTAGTTGTCATCAGGCGTGAAATTGACCTGCGTAGGGCCGTTCTGGACCTGGCCGACGACGCGGTAGAACAGCTTCCCGTTCTCAGGGCTCGTCGCGACCGGACCGCCGACATCAAAGCCGACAAAGGCGTTGCCGAAATTGTTGACGCCGGTCTCGATGAAACGGACGGGCTCCGCCGGCGGCATCTTGCTGATGACGTTGACGATGCCGCTCGGGCTCGATCCGCCATAGAGCACGGCCGACGGACCGCGCAGCACCTCGACGCGCTCCATGTTGGGCGTCTGAAGCTTCCAGCTCGCATAGGACGTGGAGAACAGCTGCATGCCGTCGAGGAACAGTCCGACATCGTCGGACTTGAAGCCGCGGATCAGCCACCAGTCGTTGCGCGTGTCCGCGCCGAAGGTCCCGGCGCGGACACCGGCAGTATAGCGCAGGACCTCGTCGAGCTTGTTCGGCTTCTGGTCGCGGATCTGCTCCGCGCCAATCACCGACACCGCCTGCGGCGTCTCCATGATCGGTGTGTTGGTCTTGGTGCCGGACGAGCTGCGGCCAGCGACGTAGCCGTGCACCGGGCCGAGCGGGGTTTCGACGAAACCGATATTGCGCGGCGGCTGCGGCCTGCTTCGGTTGGCTGTCTGCTGGGATGATCGCGGCGGGCGGCGCTGGGCGGAGGTGGCGCGGCGGCGCGCTTCCGGCGCGGTGACGGTCACCGACGGAATGTTCTGCGCGCCACTCTGCGCAGGAGATTGTGCAAGCGATGCCTGCGGCAGCAAAACCCAAGCGGATGCGGTCGCCAGTACGGCCGACCGCAGCATTCCAAGACTGTTCAACGCGCAACCCCAAAACTGCGTATTTTGATTTGCACATGCCGTCAGTCCCATGACGGCATGCGCTTGCGGTGACGCTTAGGGGAGCGCGCGCGAATTCCCTAATTGAAAGCCTCTTAGAGAGAGTCCTAGAAAGAGTCTTAGAAAGAGTCTTGGAAGCGATCCAACATGTCCCGGGTTGCCGAAACGTCAGCGCGAAATCTTCTCGCTCTCGAGCAGCTCGGCGGCGATCTTCGTCAATTGATCGACCTGCTGCAGCAGCGTCTCGAACTCGGCTTCGCTCAGATGTTCGCGCAAACGCCGATTGCGCTCCTGCGCACCGGCGACGATCGCATCATGCGCCGCAAGGCCCGTCGCGGTCAGCGAGACCAGCACCTCGCGGCTGTCTTTCGGGTTCGCTGATTTCGCGATCAGCTTGCGCGATACGAGTTCCGCAAGCGCGCGGCTGATTTGCCCCTTGTCCTGGCCGACGGCTTCCGCAAGCCGCGCCACGCTCATCGGCGGCCGCCGGCCGAGCGAGGCGACCAGGCCAAACTCGACCGAGGACAATCCGGCAAGACGCTTGTAGCGCAGGATGGCGCCACGCTTGAGCAGATTGGCCAGCACCATCAGCCGAGACGACAGCATGACGGTGATCGGCGCCGGCGACCGACTTTCGTCCGCATCGGACGATGTGCGCCCGGCCCTGCTTGATGTCTGGCTCATGATCCACCTCTGCCAAGAAAGCCGCGGCGTGCCAAGTCTTGGTAGCGCAACCTCCCCAGCCCGATCCGAATGCGACTAAGAGGCATTTGGAAATTCGTTGACATTGTCATCAATCGGCCCTTCACTGGTGTTCAGGCGTCACAAGCCGAGCCAGCAAGGCCGACAGCGGGAGGATCTGCATGACCATCACCCAGCGGGATCGCGATCTCGGCACGGCCTATGCGATGAAGCCCACGCACACCCGCACCGAGCTTACTTCGGTCGTGCGTGGCACGCCGATGGGCGAACTGCTGCGACGTTACTGGCATCCGGTCGGGCTCATCAGCGACGCCACCGACACCCCAAAAAAGGTTCGCGCGCTGGGCGAGGACCTGGTGCTGTTCCGCGACAAGCACGGCCGCGCCGGCCTGCTGCACGCCCGCTGCTGCCACCGCGGCACCACGCTCTATTACGGCAAGGTCGAGGAGGACGGCATCCGCTGCTGCTATCACGGCTGGAAGTTCGACGCCGAAGGTCACTGTCTGGAGCAGCCCTGCGAGCCCGAGGGCGGCCAGTTCAAGGACAAGGTGCGGCAGCCCTGGTATCCGGTCGAGGAACGCTACGGGCTGATCTTCGCCTATATGGGCCCGGCCGAAAAACGCCCGGTGCTGCCGGCCTATCAATGCCTGGAGACCATGGACGACGGCGAGTTCGTCGAGGCCGACGATTCCTCGATCGGCGGCGGTGGTCCCGCGATGATCCCCTGCAACTGGCTCCAGCATTTCGAGAACGTGGTCGATCCCTACCACGTGCCGGTGCTGCACGGCTCGTTCTCGGGTCCGCAATTCACCAACATGATGGCATCGATGCCGGAGGTGACGTTCGACAAGACCCCGCGTGGCATCGCCGTGCGCTCGATCCGCAAGCAGGATGACGGCCGTGTGTTTTACCGCGTCACCGAGGCGGCGCTCCCCACCTTGCGCGTCGTGCCGAACCCGCGCGTGGCGCAGTTCGCCCGCGTCGAGTCGATCGGCTGGACGTTGCCGATCGACGACACCTCGTTCCGCATCTACGTCGCCGGCCGCGTCAAGAACCCCGGCGACATCGGCCGCATGCGCTCGAAATTC
Source organism: Bradyrhizobium sp. WSM4872 (assembly GCF_055811715.1). Lineage (NCBI taxonomy): Bacteria > Pseudomonadati > Pseudomonadota > Alphaproteobacteria > Hyphomicrobiales > Nitrobacteraceae > Bradyrhizobium > Bradyrhizobium sp. WSM4872. The sequence goes on from NZ_JBVVPT010000003.1 coordinate 165,748, forward strand.
AACGGCAAGTTCTGGTGGGACATGACCGAGGAAGAGCACCAGCAATTTCCGGGCGACTATGAAGCCCAGGTCGGCCAGGGACCGCAGACGATCCATTCCGAGGAGCATTTCGGCCAGAGCGACCGCGGCATCCTCATGATCCGGCGCATGCTGACCGAGCAGCTCGAGACGATGGAAGCAGGCCGCGATCCGATCGGACTCTCGTTCGATTTGAGCGCGCCTCCGGTCGAATTCGAAGCGGGGAACTACATCCGCGACGCGTGAAGCGGCCAACGCCAATCAAAGCTGGACCGACAACGATAACAAAGACTAATTTGGGGGAAGCGATGGTCGATGTGACGTCACAAATGTCGGTGCAAACGGCCGCCGCGACAAAACCCTCGGCACGGCGCTATTACGTGCTCGGCCTGCTCACGATCATCTACGCGCTGAACTTCCTCGACCGCACGATCTTCAACGTGCTGATCGAGCCGATCAAGAAGGAGTTCCAGCTCAGCGACACCATGATGGGCTTGCTCGCGGGCTTCGGCTTCGCGCTGTTCTATTCCCTGCTCGGCATTCCCATCGCGCGCGTCGCCGACCGGCTCAACCGGCGCAACATCGTCGCCGTCGCCTTTGCGTTCTGGAGCGCGATGACGGCCTTGTGCGGCGCTGCTTCGAGCGTCACGTCGCTGGCGCTGGCGAGGATCGGCGTCGGCATCGGCGAATCCGCGGGCTCTCCCGCCTCGCAATCGATCGTCGCTGATCTCTTTGCCAAGAATGAGCGTCCGCGCGCGCTCGGCATCTACGCCGTCGGCACCTATCTCGGCGTCTTCCTCGGCTATTTCGTCGGCGGCTACGTCAACCAGCACTATGGCTGGCGGATGGCGTTCTACGTCGCGGGCCTGCCCGGCATCCTGCTCGCTATCGTTGTGTGGCTGACGATCTCCGAACCGAAGCGCGGCGCCATGCAGGAAAAGTTCGTGCCTGAGCCGCTCGGCCCGACGCTGCGCTTCCTGGCCTCGCAACAGAGCTTCATCATCGTGTTGATCGGCTTCTGTCTCACCACTTACACCAACTACGCGACCGCGGCCTGGATCCCGCCGTTCCTGGCGCGCGTGCACCATCTGTCGAGCGCCGAGATCGGCACCTATGCCGGCACTTTCAAGGGGCTCGCCGGCATGGCGGGCACGCTGCTCGGCGGCTTCGTGGTGGCGCAGATCAGCCGCCGCGACGATCGCTGGAAGCTGTGGGCGCCCGCCGTCACCTCGGGCCTTGCCGGCCCGGTGTTCGCGCTGTGCATGCTGACGCAGGACTTTGCGATGATGGTGGCCACGCTGGCGCTGACCTCGTTCCTGGTCGGCTTCCATCTCGGACCGATCTTCGCGATCGCGCAGACGGTGGCAAAGCCGAGCATGCGGGCGCTGGCCTCCGCCCTGATCGCGCTCACCGCGACCTGCTTCGGCCAAGGCGTTGGGCCGCTCGCGGTAGGCGTGGTCAATGATGCCCTCAAGGGCGCTTACGGCGCCGACGCCGTGCGCTATTCCCTGCTCTCGGCGGCGGTCACGACCACGCTGGGGGCGCTCCTGTTCGTCTGGGCGGCGCGCTCAATTCGGGACGATATCGGCCGGGCGGCCGCCTGAGGCCCGATCCGGGACGCCCCAGCCCGGCGAAACCGGCCGGCGGGGAGATGAAACCATTTTGCGGAACCCGCGAAACCATCCGGAAACAGATGGTCCTTACAAGAAGAGCCATAGACGGCGGCAAAGCCCGTCGGGAGGCTCAGATGAACCACTCCATTCACTCTGCTGATCGTGCGACCCACCTGAAGATCGTGGTGGTGGCGCTGGTGGCCGGCATCACGGTGGCCGGCTTCGGGATCGCAGCCCGCACCAATGCCGATTACAGCCAGACCGCCCAATCCGCCCACGTGATCAAGGCCGGCAAGCCGGTCGTGGTGACCAGCGCGGGGACGTCAGAGATCCGCTGAGGACGAAAAAGGTCCGGTTTGATACCAAACGGCCGCCTTAGGGCGGCCTTTTTGATTCAGGCGACGGCGAGGACGCCAACATGAAGCGGGTCAATAGCTGCCGCAGCAGTGCTTGAATTTCTCGCCTGAACCGCACGGACAGGGATCATTGCGGCCCACACCGCTCCGCCCATAACGCAGCCGGTTGAGGGCCTTCCTGTTTTGCTCCAGGATCATCTTGCGGCGCGTCTCCTGCACGTCGATCACAGCAGCATTGTCGCCGGCGTCCCAGAACGCCTGCGGCTTCAGATGGGCGAGCTTGCCGCCGACATAGACCGGATAGAACCAGCCGAGCGTTCCGTCGCGCAGGCGCTGCAGCGTCGTCAAATCGTAGAGGAAGAAACCTGCGTCCAGCAGCATCATGTTGATGTCCTGGAAGTCGTCAACGTCGGTCTCGCAGACGACCACGCTGCAATTCTCGAGCACGCCGCGCGCGCCCTTCAGTGCGGCCTGTTCCGCGCCCTGCACATCGAGCTTGAGCAGGAACGGCGGCTTGAGCGACAGCTGCTCGACCAGCGCATCCAGCGTCGTCGCCGGCACTTTTACCTTACTGGTGGAGAGGTCGTTGACCCGCGACCAGTAGACGTCGCCCGCGGGGCGCAGCGATGACCAGTAGGGATGCACGGACTCCGTGATCTCGATCTCGCCCTCATGGTCGGTGATGGCGCAAATGCGATAGTGCCCGCCAAGCACCTCCTTGATCGCCTTGAGGGAGTCCTCATAGATCCGATTGGCGTCGACATTCAGCGGCACCGCACCGCCGAGGCACGGCTGATGGTTGAGCACGAAGTGCCCATCGGCGCAGCCCAGATCGATGACGGTCCCGTAGCGCACGCCCTTCGCGAACAAATTCTGCAACGTCGCGCTGAAATCGGCTGCCTGCATCAAATCGATCCGAACAATCCCGGATTGAGCGGTACCATGTGATCAACGGCGCAATCAACTCGATCGCCTGGCGGCCGTCGCGCGGACGAGGAATTTTGCGCAGGTCGAAGACCAAAAAGCACGCAGAAGCCCGCTCGCGCATGACCCGGGATCGAAGCGAGATCAGGATTTGAAGGTAAGGGTATGAAAGGATTGCCAAAAATGGCGCGAGAGACGGGGCTCGAACCCGCGACCTCCGGCGTGACAGGCCGGCGCTCTAACCAACTGAGCTACTCCCGCGTGACACGCAAATGTCTGCGGAACGAGGGGGGACTTAAAGGCCGGACCTGTTGAAGTCAAGGATGTTGCATCCACTGCCGGAATGACCGGATTTCCGCTGATGGCGCGCACGAACGTGACCCTCGGCCGCGCGGGCTGACGTAGTCAGTCCAGCCCCGAATCGTCTACCCCTCCGGGAACTTGCGGGGTTTGGGGGTCCTCATCCCGACCACCGGCAGGAATCGAGGAGGCCAGACATGGCTAGGAAAGACTCGGCCAAGAAGGATTCGGCGAAGAAGGCTGCCGCTCCCGCCACCATCACGCTCAAGCACCTCGCCTCCGACATCGCGGAGAGCCAGGATCTCTCGAAGAAGCGCGCTGAGGCCGTTCTGACCGACATGGTCGAGCTCATCACCAAGCACCTGAAGAAGGGCGACCGTGTCCGGATCGTCGGACTTGGAATCCTCCAGGTCCGCAAGCGCGCCGCCCGCACCGGCCGCAATCCCGCCACCGGCGAGCCTATCCACATCAAGGCCAGCAAGAAGGTCGCCTTCCGCCCGGTCAAGGAGCTGAAAGAGGCGATCTGACCACTCACGTTTCGTTAAGCCTGATCGGCGTCCTCCGGCCTCACCGCGCCCTGCTTTTCTGGTATACCGCCTCTCTCCCCTGACCCGGCGGTTTGACCAGAAATGTCCTCCCTCACCTTTTCGCATACCGTGACCGAGCGCTTCCTGCGCTACGTCACCATCGACACCCAGTCCGATCCGGAATCCCCGAGTTCGCCCTCGACGGAGAAACAGAAGGACCTCGGCCGCGTGCTCGCCGCCGAACTGAAGGCCATGGGTGTCGAGGACGCGCATCTCGACGATTACGGCTACGTCTACGGAACGATCCCCGGCAACACACCTAAGAAGGTGCCGGTGATCTGCTTCTGCTCGCACATGGACACTTCGCCCGACGTCACCGGCAAGAACGTCAAACCGCAGGTCGTGAAGAACTATCGCGGCGGCGACATCACGCTGCCGGGCGACACCAGCCAGGTGATCCGCTTCGCCGAGCATCCTGCGCTGAAAAACCAGATCGGCAACGACATCATCACCACCGACGGCACCACGCTCCTCGGCGCCGACAACAAGGCCGGCGTCGCCGAGATCATGGATGCCGCGCATTTCTTCATCAACAACCCGCAAGTGAAGCACGGCACCATCAAGATCCTGTTCACGCCCGACGAGGAGATCGGCCGCGGCGTCGACAATGTCGACATCAAGAAGCTCGGCGCCGAGTTCGGCTACACCATGGACGGCGAGAGCGCGGGCTGCGTCGAGGACGAGACCTTCTCGGCGGACGGCGCCACCATCACCATCAACGGCGTCAGCGCCCATCCCGGCTATGCCAAGGGCAAGATGGAGCACGCGATCAAGATCGCCGCCGCCATCGTCGAGCGCCTGCCCAGGGAAGGCTGCTCGCCCGAGACGACATCAGGCAAGCAGGGCTTTCTGCATCCGATCGGGATCGAGGGGGCGCTGGAGCAGGCGACGCTCTCCTTCATCGTGCGCGACTTCACTGAGGAAGGGCTGAAGGAGAAGGAGATCCTGCTCGAGAACATCGTCAAGGACGTGATGAAGGATTATCCGCGCTCGACCTACACATTCGAGGTGCGGGAGCAGTACCGCAACATGAAGCAGGTGATCGATCGCCACCCGCACATTCTCGAATACGCCATTGAAGCGATCCGCCGCGCCGGCCTGCGCCCGATGCGCACCGCGATCCGCGGCGGCACCGATGGCTCCCGCCTCTCCTTCATGGGGCTGCCCTGCCCCAACATCTTCGCCGGCGAGCACGCGTTTCACTCCCGGCTCGAATGGGTCAGCCGGCAGGACATGGAGAAGGCGGTGCAGACCATCATCCACCTCGCCATGATCTGGGAGGAGAAGGCCTAGCGCCTCGCCACAGCGATGTGGCCGGGATCGCTCCCGGCCATCGCTAGATTCTTACGGCACCGGCATCGCGCGCGGATTGCGATGGAAGCGGTTCGAGCTTGCCATCCAGTTCGGCAGCGGCTCTCCATCGCGGTGCCGCCCGCCGGCCACCGCCGCAGCCCAGGCCACGGCAGCGCCGATCAGGGTTGCTGCGGCAACGGAGAAGGCGACGATGATGGAGTTACGACGCGCCCGGTTGATCGCCGTCTTTGAATCCGCAATCGCCGCATCGACCCGTCGTTCCGAGTCGGGTGCCGCGAGTCCCGTCAGCGCGGCCACCTGCTGCATGAGGTAGGCCCGGTCATCGGTGCTGACGCCGCTGTGGCTCGATGACGTCATCAAGATGCGTCCTGCTTCGGCGCGGGATTCCCTGAGGTCCGTGTTGGGGGGCCGCCGCGGCGCGCGAAACAGCTTGTCCAGCTCGTAGCTCAACAGAGGCTCGGCGGCGGAGGTATTGCTGGCCGAACTGCGCATTGGCGAACGATCAATCGCAGCTGCGCCGAGCATCGCGAGCAGAGCGGCACCAAGCAGCACGGCGAGCGCCCAGGACATCAGGCCATGCAGCCCGTCCCGCCGTTCGCCGTCGTCTTCGATCGTTGTGATCGCCGGGGCTGGTCGCGTTGTCCGGCCGGCGACATAGCCGCCGAAGCCGAAGCTGATAATCGCCTGGATGATCAGATACAGCCCCGACAGCAAAGCCAGCGCCGCCGATGCATCGCGCCATGTCGGCGAGGCTGAACTGACGCCCAGGCCGACGGCGACTCCAAAGCCGACCAGGATGAACGACATTGCGCCGGCAGCCAAAGCGCCTGCGATGACCGAGCTCCACTGGATGGTGCGCCGGTCGTCGGCAGCGACGCCGCCGCCTTCCATGATCTCTTCCCGTATGAGAGTTTCCATCGTCATCGCCGCTCTCTCAGCGCAGGCCGAAGAACGACAGGATCGCCATGACCACCACGATCAAGCCGATGAGATAAATCAATCCGTCCATGGTCCGTCCTCCTCGATTTCTCCTCGTCGCTAATCACAACAAAGAAAGAACGTTCCAAACTGGACCGAGCCTGCGGGAACGAACCGGCGCGATGCGGATTATCTGTCCAAGTCCCAATGGATGAAGTTTGTGAGCACGAAAGCCCCAGCCGGTCAGTCCCGGCTGGGGCTTTCTTTTTGGGCGGCGGTTCCTGTCCTATGTTAACGACGCCGGCTCTCCGATCATCAAGGATGCGATCGGGGCGGAACCTCCGGATCGGGAGAGCCGCGTGGATCGCAGAACCGCGTGCCTTCATCAGGCAGATGCATTCCGGGAAAAGGCAATCGCCGATCCCGAGCACCACGACCAGTGGATCGATGAAGCCATCAAATGGCTGGAACGGGCCATGGAAGCGGGCTGTCGCGCCGTCGTCACGCTCGAAGCCGGCGATGCTGGCGACATAGCGGACGCAGCACGCGGTGCGGCAGCCGATGCTCGACTGAGCTTGATCACGCGCCAATGAGAAGCACCGGCGTCTTCGCGGCCGCTGCGGCAATTGTTCCAGGGACGTAACAATGTTGCGGGTCGACACTGTTCTCGCCCCCATGCTAGGCCGGGCGCAGACCGCAACGAGAGTGACGTCGTGCTCCCGAACCGCCAGCCCTCAGGATCATGCCGGCCGCGCAACTGGCGCGGGCTGCTGTCTGTGCTGATCGCGGTTGTCTACCTGCTCGCGGGAGCGCTGCATGGCCTGCACGACATCGACGTCACCACGCCCGGTGGCGGCTCGGAGATCAGCGCGGTCCTTGACGGCTCCACAGATCACAACGAGCACAAGGCCGTCGGCGGGCATCATTGCCATGGCTGCTTCTCGGTGACGGTGGCGCAGCCGGCGCCACCGGCCGGATCGATCGGGCTCGTGTCCGCATCGCGCCCGCAACGCGTAGCCCGGCTCGCCGGCATTGTCCCCGATACCGACTCCCCGCCTCCCAAACAGATGGCCTGAACGGATTTGGTCGGGCGCCCCGCGCGCCCATTGGGTTCATCCTTTACAGGTCGGTTTCATGTTTTGCAGGGGAATGGCCGCGCGCCTGGCGTGCGCGGCAGGGTGTCTGATTGCCGGATTGGCGCTTGCGCCGTCTCACGCCCAGACACTGACGATGCGGAGCGCGCTCTCGCGCGCGCTGGCCACGAGCCCGCGGCTGACCGCGGCGGAGCGCGATGTCGGCATCGCCACGGGCCAGCGCATCCAGGCAGGTGCGCTTCTCAATCCGGAACTGACCTACGAACAGGACAATTCATTCGGGTCCGGCATCTATCGCGGCACGCGATCGGCCGAGACCACGCTCCAGATCAGCCAGGCCTTCGAGCTGTTCGGCAAGCGCGACGCGCGGATTGCAGCGGGTGTCGCCGGGATCGAGGTCGCCGCGATCCAGCGCAAGGCCGTCAGGCTGGAGGTGCTGTCGGAGACCGCGATCGCTTTCCTCAGCGTGCTCGGCGCACAGCGGCGCATCCAGATCCTCGACGAGCAGATCACCGCCATTGACCGGCTGACGCCGCTCTTGCGCCGCCGCGTCGAGGCCGGTGCCTCCTCGCCGGCCGAGACCGGCCGCGCGGAAGTGGCTTCCGCCCTGGTGAAGGCCGACCGCGAGCGCTTCAAGGCGACGCTGGCCAGCGCCCGGCGCGAGCTTGCAGTCCTGATGGGCGACGCGGCACCGAAATTCAGCGAGGTCTCCGGACGGCTCGACACCATGGGCCGGCCGCCGACATTCCAGTCGGTCGTCGCCGCGATCGATGCCAATCCGCAGCTGGTGCGCTGGACCGCGATCTATGCCCAGCGCAACGCCGAGCTGTTGCTGGCGCGGCTGCGGCCCTATCCCGACGTGCGGATCGCCGCCGGCTGGCGCCATTTCAACGAGACCAATGACGACGCTGCACGCCTCACCGTCTCGGTGCCGATCCCCGTGTTCGACCGGAACCAGGGCAATATCCTTTCGGCGCAGGAAAGCCTCGCCAAGACCAAGGCCGAGCGCGAGGCCAACCGCAACACGCTGATCGTGGTTGCAGGTCGCGCCTACGACTCGCTCCAGGGTTCGCTGCGCGAGCTCGCGGTGCTGCGCGAGAGCGCCATTCCCAAAGCCACCGAAGCCTCGGACGCCATCGCTCAAGGCTACGGCCAAGGCCGCTTCAGCCTGCTCGAAGTGCTCGATGCCCAGGCCAGCGTCACCCAGGCGCGGCTGCGCGAGCAGGAGGCGCTGCAGAATTTCCACGCGGGGGTGGCGACCATCGAAGGCCTCGTCGGCAATCCCTTCACGCTGGCGCGGGAGAGCGCACGATGAAGACGTCCTCCACCATCCTCGTCGCATTGTTTGCCGCCGCACTTGGCACCGCACTTGGCGCTTACGGCTATTCCCTGCTCGGTCCGTCCAGGGTCGAGCAGGCCGAACACGCCGCAGACAAGAAGCCGGAGAAGCCGAACGACCATGTCGAGCAGGACGAGCACGGCGCCGACCGGATCCGCATCTCCGACGTCAAGCTCGCAGCCGCGGGCGTGACGCTGGCGGAAGCCGGGAGCGTCACGCTGACCGACACGCTCGCCTTCAACGGCATCCTGCGCGCCAACCAGGAAGCCGTGGTGCAGGTGACGCCGCGCTTTCCCGGCGTCGCCAAGTCGATCCAGAAGCGCATCGGCGACAAGGTCGGCAAGGACGATCTGCTCGCCGCGATCGAGAGCAACCAGAGCCTCACCGTCTACGAGCTTAAGGCGCCGCTTGCCGGCACCATCATCGAGCGGCAGATCTCGCTCGGCGAATACGCCTCCGAGCAGAAGCCCGCTTTCGTCGTCGCCGACCTCACCACCATCTGGGTCGATCTGTCCATCTATCGCCAGGATCTGCGGCGCGTCCGCCTCAACGACGAGGTGCTGATCGATCCCGACGACGGCCGCGGCGAGATCAAGGGCACCATCTCCTATATGGCCCCGATCGGCTCGAGCGAGACCCAGACCGCGCTGGCGCGCGTGGTGCTGGCAAATCCGGACGGACGCTTGCGTCCCGGCCTGTTCGTCACGGCACGGCTGATCCTCGCCGCGCGCGACGTCGCGGTCGCCGTGCGCAAAAGCGCGATCCAGACGCTGGAGAACAGGACCATCGTGTTCGTCCGCGAGGATGGCGACAAGATCGAGGCGCGCCCGGTGGAGCTTGGAGATTCCGATCCGCGCCATGTCGAGATCAGAGCCGGCCTTTCGGCCGGCGAGCATTACGTCGCGGAAAACAGCTTCGTCGTGAAGGCGGAGATGGGCAAGGGCGAGGCCGAGCATGATTGAGCGCCTCATCGCCGTCTCGCTGCAGCAGCGCTGGCTGGTCCTGCTGCTCGCGCTTGGCGCCGTCGCTTTCGGAGCCTGGAATTTCCAGCGCCTTCCGATCGACGCCGTTCCTGACATCACCAACGTCCAGGTCCAGATCAACACCCGCGCCCCCGGCTATTCGCCGCTGGAAACCGAGCAGCGCATCACCTTCCCTGTCGAGACCGCCATGGGCGGCCTGCCGAAACTCGACTACACCCGCTCGCTGTCGCGCTACGGCCTGAGCCAGGTGACCGTCGTCTTCAAGGACGGCACCGACATCTATTTTGCCCGCCAGCTCGTCGGCGAACGGATCAGCCAAGTGAAGGACCAGCTTCCGGCCGGCGTCGAGGTCGCGATGGGACCGGTCTCGACCGGCCTCGGCGAAATCTTCATGTACACGGTCGAGGCCAAGGCGGGCGCGAAGACCCAAGGCGGCCACGATTATTCGCTGACCGATTTGCGCACCGTGCAGGACTGGATCATCAAGCCGCAGCTTCGCAACGTGCCGGGGGTGATCGAGGTCAACACCATCGGCGGCTTCGAGCGGCAATTCCATGTGCTTCCCGATCCCGGCAAGCTGATGGCCTACCGGCTCGGCTTTCGCGACGTCATGACGGCGCTCGCCGCCAACAATACCAACGTCGGCGCCGGCTATATCGAGCGCAATGGCGAGCAATATCTGGTTCGCTCGCCGGGCCAGGTCGGCAATGTCGGCGAAATCAGGGACATCGTCATCGGCTCGCGCGGCGGCAATCCGGTCAGGATCAGGGATATCGCGATCGTCACCGAAGGCCGCGACCTGCGCACCGGAGCCGCGACGCGGGATGGCGAGGAAACCGTGCTCGGCACCGCCATGCTGTTGATCGGCGAGAACAGCCGCACCGTGGCGCGCCGTGTCGCGGCCCGGCTCGAGGAGATCGCCAAGTCGCTGCCCGACGGCGTCGTGACGCGGACCGTCTACGACCGCACTGATCTGGTCGAAGCCACCATCCGCACCGTCGAGAACAATTTGGTGGAGGGCGCGGCCCTGGTCGTGGCCGTGCTGTTCCTGATCCTCGGCAACATTCGCGCCGCGCTCGTGGTGGCCTGCGTCATTCCGCTGTCCATGGCCATGACGGTCACCGGCATGGTCGAGACCAAGGTCAGTGCGAACCTGATGAGCCTGGGCGCGATCGATTTCGGCATCATCGTCGACGGCGCCGTGATCATCGTCGAGAATTGCCTGCGCATGCTGGCCGAGGCCCAGCGCGAGAAAGGCGGGCTGCTCACGATCTCCGAACGGCTGCGCGCGATCCGGCGCGGGTCGAGCGAGGTGATCAAGCCGAGCCTGTTCGGAACGCTGATCATCGCGGTGGTCTATCTGCCGGTGCTGACTCTGACCGGCGTCGAAGGCAAGATGTTCACGCCGATGGCGCTGACGGTGCTGATGGCGCTGGGCGCCGCGGTGCTGTTCTCCATCACCTTCGTGCCGGCGGCGGTCGCGATCTTCGTCACCGGCAAGGTGTCCGAACACGAAAACCTGTTCATGCGGCTGGCGAAGCGCGCCTACCTGCCCCTGCTCCGGCTGGCGATCGATCATCGCCTCGGCGTCGCAATCATGGCCGCCATCATCGTGGTCGCAAGCTGCGTTGCGGCCGCGCGCATGGGCGGTGAGTTCATTCCGAGCCTGGACGAAGGCGACGTCGCGCTGGCCTCGATCCGGATTCCCGGCACCAGCCTGACCCAGTCGCTGGACCTGCAAAAGGCGCTGGAAAAACGCATCAAGCAGATTCCGGAGGTGAAGGAGTTCTTCACCCGCATCGGCACAGCGGAGATCGCAACCGACCCGATGTCGCCGGCACAGACCGACGGCTACATTATGCTGAAGCCGCGCGCCGAATGGCCCGACCCGGGCAGGTCCAAGTCGGACGTGATCGAGGCCATCGACCGTGCCGCCGACGACATCCCCGGCAGCGCTTATGAAATCTCCCAGCCGATCCAGTTCCGTGTCAACGAGCTGATCTCCGGCGTCCGCAGCGATGTCGGCGTCAAGATCTTCGGCGACGACCTCGACATCCTGCAAGGCGCGGCGAAACAGGTGGAGGCCGCGATCCGCGGCATACGCGGCGCCAGCGACGTCAAGATTGAGCAGGTCTCGGGCCTGCCGATCCTCACCGTCCGTCTCGACCGCCAGGCGCTCGCCCGGTACGGGCTCAGCATCAGCGAGGTGCAGGGCATCGTCGAGATCGCGGTGGGTGGCAAGTCGGCCGGCAAGCTGTTCGAGGGCGACCGCCGCTTCGACATTGTCGTGCGCCTGCCGGAACATCTGCGCGGCAATCTCGAGGCCATCCGGGCGATCCCGATCCCGCTGCCGCCGGGTGAGGAAGCAACAATCGGTGCGCCGATCCGGACGGCACTGCCCGGCTCCCTCCTCGCCCAGATGCGCTATGTGCCGCTGTCGTCGGTTGCCACCGTCGATGCGACGCCCGGCCCCAACCAGATCAGCCGCGAGAACGGCAAGCGGCGCATCGTCGTCACCGCCAACGTCCGCGCACGCGATCTCGGCTCCTTCGTCACCGAGGCCGAGGCAGCGGTCGCGGAGAAGGTCAAGCTGCCACCGGGCTACTGGATCGCCTGGGGCGGACAGTTCGAGCAACTGGTCTCGGCGACCAAGCGGCTGACGCTGGTGGTGCCGGTGGCGCTGCTGCTGGTGTTCCTGCTGCTGTTCATGGGCATGGGATCGGCGGCGGATGCGGCGCTCGTGTTCTCCGGCGTGCCGCTGGCGCTGACCGGCGGCGTTATGGCGCTGCTGCTTCGCGGCATCCCGCTGTCGATCAGCGCCGGCGTCGGTTTCATCGCCCTGTCGGGCGTCGCCGTGCTCAACGGCCTCGTGATCATCGCCTTCATCGAGCGGCTGCGCAGCGAGGGGCACCCCGTCGCCGACGCGGTGCGCGAGGGTGCGCTGACACGCCTACGTCCGGTGCTGATGACGGCGCTGGTGGCGTCCCTCGGCTTCGTGCCGATGGCCCTTGCCACCGGGGCCGGGGCCGAGGTGCAGCGGCCGCTTGCGACCGTGGTGATCGGCGGCATCATCTCCGCGACCGTGCTGACGCTGCTGGTGCTGCCGGCGCTCTACGTGCTGTTCCGCCGTGACGTGGCAAACGAAACGCCTACAATGGCGCCTGATTTGGCAGCGTCCGGGGAGCGGTAGAGGTGGGCAGCCACGACCATCACGGCCATCATCACCATGATCATAGCCACGGCCATGATCACGATCATGGTGGCCACGCGCATGTCCATGCCCCCGCCAGCTTCGGCAGGGCGTTTGCGATCGGCATCTCGCTCAACACCGCGCTGGTCGTGGCCGAGGCCGTCTACGGCTATATCGGCAACTCCACTGCCCTGCTTGCGGACGCCGGCCATAATCTTAGCGACGTGCTCGGCCTGGTCGTGGCCTGGTGCGCATCGATCGCGGCGCGGCGCGCGCCGAGCGGCCGCTTCACTTATGGCTTGCGCGCCTCCACCATCCTGGCGGCGCTGGCGAACGCGGTATTCCTGCTGGTCGCGACCGGCGCGATCGGCTGGGAAGCGTTCTTGCGCCTGCGTGAGCCGGAGCCGGTCGCCGGCATCACCGTGATGGTGGTCGCCGGCATCGGCATCCTCATCAATGGTTTCACCGCCATGCTGTTCGCGCGCGGACGCAAGGACGACATCAACATCGAAGGGGCCTATCTGCACATGGCGGCCGACGCCGCGGTCTCGCTTGGCGTCGTGGTCTCGGCGGCGCTGATCATCTGGACCGGCTGGCTCTGGCTCGATCCCGTCACCAGCCTCATCATCTGCGTCACAATCCTCTGGAGCACCACCAGCCTGCTCCGCGGCTCCATCGACATGTCGATGGCAGCGGCTCCCAAAGGCACCGACATTGCCGCGATCAGGGTGTTCCTGCTGGCACGTCCCGGTGTGTCCGCGATCCACGATCTCCACGTCTGGCCGATCTCGACCACCGAGACGGCGCTGACCTGCCACCTCGTCATGCCCACCGGCGCCGGCGATGCATTCCTGATGGAGACGGCGCAAATGCTGAAGCGCTCCCACCGCATCGGCCACACCACCCTTCAGGTCGAGACCCATCCCGACAATGGCTGCGCTTTGGCGCCGGATGATGTGGTGTGAGGTAGTTGCGTGCGGGCTCCAATCTCCGGTGTCGTCCCGGACAAGCGCAGCGAAGCGGAGCGCTGATCCGAGACCCATAACCACAGGGAGTAGTTTAACGAAGGCTCGTGATTATCAGCCTCGTGCCGCACTTCTCCCTAGGGTTATGGGTCCCTGTGTCTTGGAAGTCTGTCAGGATGAGGGTGGGCGGGAAGCCGTTGGGTCCTTGGCGCTTGACGCCGTGAGCCGGCTCGGTCTCCCGCCCGTTCCATCTATCAACCTGAACAGTTGCACGAGGCTGCGCCAACAGACCTCGCATCACAGGGACAGGCACCATGATGATACCCCTTCGTTGCGTCGGAATCGACGTCTCCAAACGATATCTCGATATCTTCGATGAGAGCTTGGGCGTGCCGGAGCGCATCGCCAACGCGACACAGGCCATCACACAGATCGTGGCGCGTTGGCGATGCGATGTGCTGGTCGTCTTCGAAGCCACGGGTGTCTATGACATCGAGCTTCGCGAGGCGCTCAGTCAGGCCGGCATCCGTTTCGCCCGGATCAACCCGGCCCGGGCCCGCGACTTTGCGCGCGCCAGTGGCCAGCTGGCCAAGACTGACCCGATCGATGCGCGGATGCTGGCGAGCTTTGCCCGGGCCATGCAGCCGGCCACCGAGCAAGCCGCCAATCCCGCCCGCAATGCGCTGGCCAGGCTGGCAAAACGGCGGGATCAGCTGGTCCTCATGCGTGCTCAGGAGAAGAACCGGCGCAGCGAGGCCGATGACCGCGCCATGGCCGATCGTATCGGCCGTCTCATTGAAGTCCTCGACAGCGAGATCGCCGAGATCGAGGCCGACATCAGCGCATTGATCAAGACTGAGCCGGAAATCTCGGATGATGCGCAGTTGATACGGTCACTTCCCGGCGTAGGTCCCGTAGCCTGCATGCAGCTGATCGCACAGATGCCGGAACTCGGCCGGGTCGGACCGAAACAAATTGCGGCGCTTGCCGGCCTGGCCCCCTTCAACGTCGACAGCGGCGCCTTCCGTGGCAAACGCAAGATCGCCGGGGGCCGAAAGCGCGTGCGTGACGCCCTCTACATGGCCGCTCTGAACGCGGTTCGCCGCGCCGATCCGTTCGAAGCCTTCTACACCCGACTGCGACAGACCGGAAAACCAGCCAAACTCGCCCTCATTGCCGTCGCCAGGAAGCTGCTCACAGTCCTCAATGCCATCATGCGCGACAGGAAACCGTACCTGCACACCAAGCCAACATAACAGTTGCCGGCCCCCGTGCGCAATTGCGCACTAGGCCCGGACGACACTGACTGTTTGGCGCGGGGACGCGTGAACAGCGACGCCTACGCCGCCTTCGCCGTCACGATCCAGATCGCGCCCTGGAGCGCCACGCTCTGACCCTTCAGGAACGGCGCGAGCATTTCGCGGATCGAGGCTTTAGCCGCGGCATACGTCTCCGGCGGATGGCCCTGCAGCGCGCGGCTGGCCGGGCCGATCTGGAGCGCGCCCTCGACCGCGGCATCGAGCCCGCCGCCGATCGCGACATCCATCGCGAGATTGTGCGGCTCCATCGCGATGTCGACGAAGCCCGCGCCTTTCAGGATGCGCGTCACGCGCTCTTCCGAGGCAAAGGCGAACGGGCCCGGCTCGTCCGGCCCGACCGGCGGCATCTTGGGCACGTGTTTGTAGACGGCCATCAACGGCGCCATCATCCACGGATTTTCCTTCGGTTCGCGCCAGCAGGCAAACGCCAGCCGCCCCGTCGGCTTCAGCGCGCGGCGGAGGTTGGTGAAAGATGCGATGGGATCGGCGAAGAACATCACGCCGAACCGCGAGGCCAGCAGGTCAAAGCTCGCCGGCTCGAACGCATGCACCGTCGCATCCGCCAGCGCGAAATCCAGCGGCAGGCCTTTTGGCGCAAACGCGCGCGCCTGCGACAGCATCGGCTCGGAGACGTCGAGCCCGAGCGCGAAGCCATCAGGCGCGACAGCCTTCGCGAATGCGAACGTCGTCGCGCCGGAGCCGCAGCCGACATCGACAACGCGCTCGCCCGGCTTCGGCCTGGCGCGGTCAATCAGCACATCGGCGATGGGGCCAAGCAGGCTCTCCTGTGCCGCATGGCGATCGGCCCAACGCTGCCCGCTGGGACCGTTCCAGTAGGCGATCTGGTCGGCGTTCTGCTCGTGTCCGCTTGGTTGTTGCATCAGGGCCTCTGTGTCTCGGTATTGCCCGCCTGCGCCTATCGGCTTCTGCGCGGCAGCCTTCGTTCGCTTCGCGCCAATAACGTGTGAGGCTGGCTCGCCGAGCCGAAGCTCGCGAAGCGAGCAAAGGCTGGTGGGCGGTGAGAGATTCGAACTCCCGACCCTCTCGGTGTAAACGAGATGCTCTAACCAGCTGAGCTAACCGCCCCTCGCCGCTTCTTTATCCCCACCTGCCCCGAACGGGCAAGCGCGGAACTGCACTTCCTCGGCCTCAATCCCCCGGCCGTCCCGGCAGCAGTGGCACCGCGTCGATCCACACCGCCGCCGACTGGCACCAGATCTGCCTGACGGGCCGCAATTTATCGCGCTGGCGGATGCTGCCCCAGCGGATGCCCCAATCGTCCTCCTGGTCGCCCTCGCCGCTCGTGAACAGCGGGGAACCGCACTCGGCGCAGAAGTGCTGGAAGCGCATCCGGCCGTTGTCGCCGCGCTTGCCGTAGATCCTGGGCGTGCCGGCGGTCAGCTTGACGTCGGCCTTGGTGCAGATCGCCGTCACCCGGAACGGCGATCCCGTCAGGGTCTGGCAGTCCCGGCAATGGCAGACCGACACCGTCTCGGGGTCGATCTCGGCTTCAAAGGTGATCGCGCCGCAATGGCATTGCCCGTCGATGTGCATCGTCGTCATCCGCTGCCCAAAACAAAATGCCCCACAACAAAAACGGCGCCCGAAGGCGCCGTTTTATCATCTTTTCGAGCTGCGATCTCAGTGAGCGGTCAGGCCGCCGGCGGCTTCGTCGCCGTCCGGCTTCACCGTCACCTTGGTGTCCTCTTCCCAGACGATCGGCACCGGCTTCTTGACCAGCGCCTTGGCGACGACATCGTCGAGGCGCGAGACCGGGATGATCTCCATGCCGCCCTTGATCGCATCGGAAATCTCCGTGAGATCCTTGGCGTTGTCCTCGGGGATCAGCACCGTCTTGATGCCGCCGCGGGCAGCAGCCAGCAGCTTCTCCTTCAGGCCGCCGATCGGCAGCACGCGGCCGCGCAGCGTGATCTCGCCGGTCATCGCGACATCGTGGCGGACCGGGATGCCGGTCATGACCGAGATGATCGCGGTGGCCATCGCCACGCCCGCCGACGGACCGTCCTTCGGCGTCGCGCCTTCCGGCACGTGCACGTGGATGTCGCGGCGGTCGAACAGCGGTGGCTCGATGCCGTAGACGATCGCGCGCGAGCGGACGTAGGACGCCGCCGCCGAGATCGATTCCTTCATGACGTCACGCAGATTGCCCGTGACGGTCATCTTGCCCTTGCCGGGCATCATGACGCCTTCGATCGTCAGCAACTCACCGCCGACATCGGTCCAGGCAAGGCCGGTGACGATACCGACCTGCGGCTCGCTCTCAATCTCGCCGAAGCGGTACTTCGGCACGCCGAGCAACTCTTCCAGAGTCTTCTCGGTGACCTTGACCGACTTCTTCTTGGAGATCATCAGCTCCTTCACCGCCTTGCGGGCGAGTGTGGAGAGCTCACGCTCCAAATTGCGCACGCCCGCTTCGCGGGTGTAGCGGCGGATCAAAAGCAGCAGCGCGTCGTCGTCGATCGAGAACTCCTTGGAGTCCAGACCGTGCTTGGACACCGCGTTCGGGATCAGGTGCTTGCGCGCGATCTCGACCTTCTCGTTCTCGGTGTAGCCAGCGATCCGGATGATCTCCATGCGGTCCATCAGCGGTCCGGGAATATTGAGCGTATTCGCGGTCGTGATGAACATCACGTTGGACAGATCGTAGTCGACCTCGAGATAGTGGTCGTTGAAGGTCGCGTTCTGCTCGGGGTCGAGGACCTCGAGCAGCGCCGAGGACGGATCGCCGCGGAAATCGGCGCCCATCTTGTCGATCTCGTCCAGCAGGAACAGCGGATTCGACGACTTCGCCTTCCGCATCGACTGGATGATCTTGCCGGGCATCGAGCCGATATAGGTGCGGCGGTGACCGCGGATCTCGGCCTCGTCGCGCACGCCGCCGAGCGAGACGCGCACGAACTCACGCCCGGTCGCCTTCGCGATCGACTTGCCGAGCGAGGTCTTGCCGACACCGGGAGGGCCGACGAGGCACAGGATCGGGCCGGTCAGCTTGTTGGCGCGCGACTGCACGGCGAGATACTCGACGATGCGGTCCTTGACCTTCTCCAGCCCGTAGTGATCCGCATCCAGAACCGCCTGCGCGGCTTCCAGATCCTTCTTCACCTTGGACTTCTTGTTCCACGGGATCGACAGCAGCCAATCCAGATAGTTGCGCACGACGGTCGCTTCTGCGGACATCGGCGACATCTGGCGCAGCTTCTTCAATTCATGCTGCGCCTTCTCGCGCGCTTCCTTGGAGAGCTTGGTCTTGGAGATCTTCTCTTCGAGATCGGCGAGCTCGTCGCGACCGTCGTCGTCGCCGAGCTCCTTCTGGATCGCCTTCATCTGCTCGTTGAGATAGTACTCGCGCTGGGTCTTCTCCATCTGGCGCTTGACGCGCGAGCGGATGCGCTTCTCGACCTGGAGCACCGAGATCTCGCTCTCCATCAGGCCCAGCACCTTCTCCAGGCGCTGCGTGACCGACAGCGTCTCCAGGATGCCCTGGCGATCCGCGATCTTGACGGCGAGATGCGAGGCGACGGTGTCGGCGAGCTTGGCGAAATCGGTGATCGCCTGCACGACGCCGACGACCTCGGCCGAGATCTTCTTGTTGAGCTTCACATAGCTCTCGAAGTCGGACACGACCGAGCGCGCCATGGCCTCGGCCTCGACCGACTTCGCATCGGTGTCGGCGAGCGCAACCGCGGTCGCTTCGTAATAGTCGGCGCGATCGGTGTACTTCTGCACGCGCGCACGCTCGAGCCCTTCGACCAGCACCTTCACGGTGCCGTCGGGAAGCTTCAAGAGCTGAAGCACGCTGGCAAGCGTACCGGTCTCGTAAATGGAATCGGGTGCCGGATCATCGTCGGACGCGTTCTTCTGGGTCGCGAGCATGATCAGCGCGTCGTTCTTCATCACCTCTTCGAGCGCGCGGATCGACTTCTCGCGGCCGACGAAGAGCGGAACGATCATGTGCGGGAAGACGACGATGTCGCGCAGCGGCAGCACGGGATAGGCGTGCGTTTCGCCATGAACGATGGTTGGCCTGGGTTTTGGATTGGTCATGGCCTTTTCCTTTTGCTTTGCCCCCTTGCACGCAGCCCGCCATGCTCATGCGCAACCGCCACAAGGTGCCGAGGTGATCCGCTAAACCGGTCGGTCCTTTTGAGGTTGGACCGGCCTGCCGGATCGGAACTGAGGCGAATCTTGAAGAGAATTTTTGCTCGCCGCCTACATTAGGTGGCTATCGACTGGGGGGGTGTCAAGTCATTGAAAGACGCGCGCCATCAGGCGCTTACGCACGCGAATAAAGCGACGCAACACCGGCTGCGGAGATACCTTCCGCAGCCTTGCTTGAGGAGACGATTGGAGCGTTCCAGCGCCGAAATCAGGCGCTGGCGTTCTCGACGGCGCGATCGGACCGATCGGCGTAGATGTAGAGCGGACGCGCCGTTCCTTCCACGACTTCGCGGGAAATCACGACTTCTTCCACACCTTCGAGGCCCGGCAGGTCGAACATGGTCTCGAGCAGGATCGCCTCCAGGATCGAGCGCAGTCCGCGCGCACCGGTCTTGCGCTCGATCGCCCTGCGGGCAACCGCGCCAAGCGCCTCGTCGGCGAAGGTCAGCTCGATGTTCTCCATCTCGAACAGCCGCTGGTACTGCTTCACCAGCGCGTTCTTCGGCTCGACCAGGATCTTCTTGAGCGAAGCCTCGTCCAGATCCTCCAGCGTCGCCACGACGGGCAGACGGCCGACGAACTCAGGGATCAGGCCGTACTTCAGGAGATCCTCCGGCTCGACGTGACGGAAGATTTCGCCGGTACGGCGGTCTTCCGGCGCGAGCACCTGAGCGGCGAAACCGATCGAGGTCGACCGACCGCGTGCCGAGATGATCTTTTCGAGGCCCGAGAACGCACCACCGCAGATGAACAGGATGTTGGTGGTGTCCACCTGCAGGAATTCCTGCTGCGGATGCTTGCGGCCGCCCTGCGGCGGGACCGAAGCCACCGTGCCTTCCATGATCTTGAGCAATGCCTGCTGCACGCCCTCACCCGACACGTCGCGCGTGATCGAGGGATTGTCGGACTTGCGGCTGATCTTGTCGATTTCGTCGATATAGACGATGCCGCGCTGGGCACGCTCGACATTGTAGTCGGCGGCCTGGAGCAGCTTCAGGATGATGTTCTCGACGTCCTCGCCGACATAGCCGGCTTCGGTCAGCGTCGTCGCATCCGCCATCGTGAACGGAACGTCCAGGATGCGGGCGAGCGTCTGCGCGAGCAGCGTCTTGCCCGAGCCGGTCGGACCGATCAGCAGGATGTTCGACTTCGCAAGCTCGACGTCGTTGTGCTTGGTCTGGTGGTTGAGGCGCTTGTAGTGATTGTGCACCGCGACCGAGAGGACCTTCTTCGCATGGTTCTGGCCGATCACGTAATCGTCCAGCACCTTGCAGATTTCCTTCGGCGTCGGAATCCCGTCGCGCGACTTCACCAGCGAGGATTTGTTCTCCTCGCGAATGATGTCCATGCAGAGCTCGACGCACTCGTCGCAAATGAAGACCGTGGGACCCGCGATCAGTTTGCGAACTTCGTGCTGGCTCTTGCCGCAGAACGAGCAATACAGCGTGTTCTTGGAGTCGCTCGTGCCGACCTTACTCATTCATGTCTCCGTCCGCGGTTCGATCCCGTCCGCTCGATCGCCCTATTCCGGCACGACAGCCGGTACAGTCCTTCAAATAGAGCAAATTCCGTACCAAAAAAGACCCTACGCGTTGCATGCCGTGCGAATCACGGTCACTCGATTCCCCGCGATCATAGCCGATCAGTCGTAGCGAACCATGCTGTCACCCGACTATCAAGAATTCGCTAATCGGGGGTCGCCGGCTACCCGTGACAATACCGTGATTTCCGGTCTTGGCACGGGCGAAGTGATCGAAATCACCCCGGCGTTGCTGGATTGCCACGAAAAACAAGCACGAAAGCGGAACTTTCTGCCTGTCGCAGGGCGCAAAACTACGTTTTGCGACGCGCGCACGTGTCCTTAACGTGAACGCTCCCTGATGGCGCCGGCGAGCCCGAAGGTTCGCCGCCGCAGTAGTGCTACGGAGTCTTCGGCGCCGCGGTTTCCTCGGCGCGCTTGTCGATGACCTTGTCGACCAGGCCGAACTCCTTGGCGTCGCTCGCGGTCAGGAACTTGTCGCGTTCCAGCGCGTCCTCGATCGCCTTGTAGGTCTGGCCGGTGTGCTTCACGTAGATCTCGTTGAGCCGCTTCTTCAGGTTCAGGATTTCCTGGGCGTGCAGCATGATGTCGGTGGCCTGGCCCTGGAAGCCGCCGGAGGGCTGATGCACCATGATGCGCGCGTTCGGCAGCGAGAAGCGCATGTCCTTCTCGCCGGCGCAGAGCAGCAGCGAGCCCATCGAGGCAGCCTGGCCCGTGCACAGTGTCGAGACCGGCGGACGAATGAACTGCATGGTGTCGTAGATCGCAAGGCCCGACGTCACCACGCCGCCCGGCGAGTTGATGTACATCGAGATTTCCTTCTTCGGATTTTCCGCCTCAAGGAACAACAGCTGCGCGACGATGAGCGTCGACATGCCGTCCTCGACCGGCCCGGTCAGGAAGATGATGCGCTCTTTCAGAAGGCGCGAGAAAATGTCGTAGGCGCGCTCGCCACGGTTGGTCTGCTCGACCACCATGGGCACGAGGTTCATGTAGGTTTCAACCGGATCGCGCATGAGTCACCTAGGTTTTGAAGAGGCGGACATCGCCAGGCCCGGCTGCCAGTCGGAGCTGGATCTGCCGGAAGGCCGATGGACGTCCCGTGATGCAGGAACTTGATAGTAGAAGAGCTTGGTAGAAGCAGAAGGCGTAGCGACAGATATAGCCCAATTCGCGCCTGACAAGTGCGGAGCGAATTAAGGCTTAATCCGTGAGGCAGTTGAAGCTGATTCGTACAAAGAGGCCCAGCCGGCCAACTGGCTAGCTCGACCTCTTCGCTGATCATCCTTAATGCAAGGCTATCCCAAAGGCTCTCCTAAAGGCTCTTCGGGAGCCCTCAGGCGGCGGTCTTTTCCGCCTCGTCGTCCTTGTAGAGATCGTCGCGCGAGACCTTCTTCTCGGTCACCTTGGCAAGCTCGAGGATGAAGTCGACGACCTTGTCCTCATAGATCGGTGCACGAAGCTGGGCCAACGCTTGGGCGTTGCTGCGGTAATAGTCCCAGACCTCCTTCTCGCGGCCCGGCATCGAGCGCGCCCGCTCGATCACGGCGCGGCCGACCTCGTCGTCGGTCACGGAGATCTTGTTCTTCTCGCCGATCTCGGAGAGCACGAGGCCGAGCCGCACGCGGCGGTCGGCGATCTTGCGGTACTCTTCCTTGGCGGCGTCTTCAGTGGTGTCTTCGTCGGCGAAGGTCTTGCCGGCGGAGTCCATCTCGGCCTTCACCGAGTTCCACATCAGATTGAACTCCTCGTCGACCAGCGAGGGCGGGGCTTCGAAGCGATGGGCCTCGTCGAGGCGGTCGAGCAGCGCGCGCTTGACGCGCTGGCGCGTCGCGGTCGCGAACTCGGCGACCAGCCGCTCGCGCGCCGCTTCCTTCAGCTTGTCCAGCGATTCGAGGCCGAGCGTCTTGGCGAACTCGTCGTCGATCGCGAGATCCTGCGGCGCCTCGATCAGCGTCGCGGTGGTCTCGAACTCGGCTGGTTGGCCGGCGAGCTTTTCGTTCATGTAGTTCTTGGGGAACGCCACCTTCAGCGTGCGGGTCTCGCCCGCGCCGATGCCGGTGAGCTGCTCTTCGAAGCCGGGGATGAAGGTGTTGGATCCGATCACCACCTGGATGCCCTCGCCGGCGCCGCCCTCGAAGGCTTCGCCGTTGATGGTGCCCTTGAAGGCGACGGTGACGCGATCACCCGACTCGGCCTTGGCGCCCTCGTCCTTCGCGGCATAGCCGCGGTTCGAATCGGCGATGCGCTTGATCGCCTCGTCGACGTCGGCGTCGGTGACTTCGGCGACGGGCTTCTCGACCTCGAAGGTCTTGAAGTCGGCGAGCGCGATCGACGGCACCACCTCGATCGCAACGGTGTAGGTCAGATCGGTTTTGCCGTTGAGCAGCTCCTCGACCTCGGCCTGCTCGGTCGGCATGGTGATCTTCGGTTCGGTCGCAAGGCGGAAGCCGCGCTCGGAGAACAGCTGCGTGTTGGTGTCGCGGATGGTCTGGTCGATGGTCTCGGCCATCACCGAGCGGCCATAGACCTTCTTGAGGTGCGTGACCGGCACCTTGCCGGGACGGAAGCCGTTGATGCGAACCTTGTCCTTGAGATCGACGAGCTTGGCACCGGCCTTGGCGTCGAGATCAGACGCGGGAACGCTGATCTTGAACTCGCGCTTCAAACCTTCCGAGAGGGTTTCTGTGACCTGCATGGTGTCCAATCTTCTTTTCGTTCGGTCCCGGCGCGCATGCGTCGGGACGCTGTCATTAATCGATCCGGCGCGAGGCGAACGCCTCAACGCCGGTGGTTCATCGGACCGGCTTCCGGCGGACAAACATCCGCGCGGGAGCAGATCGCGTAATCCGTGCAAACGCTGAAAGCGCTTGGTGCGGGCGGAGGGACTCGAACCCCCACAACTTTCGTCACTGGAACCTAAATCCAGCGCGTCTACCAGTTCCGCCACGCCCGCGTAAATTTGCATCAAGACCGGCCGCGATGCCGCGGGCGGCGGGCTTATAGCATGTGCCCGCCTGTTCGCAGCAAAAAAATGGCCCGATAGAGACAGGCTTCAACTAGGCACGACGGCTGGACTTATCCAGCTCGGCGTGGTCCGGATCGGCCATGAAAACGCGGATCTTCGACCCGACGAGGCGCGAGGTTTTGGCCGGACTTGGCGCCGGACTTGGCGCCTCTGCGGCCGGGCTGATGGCGGGCGGCGCAGTCCCGGCCATGACCGCCCAGCTCGCCCTTCAGGCAAGGCCGGCGACGCTGGCTCTGAGGCCGGGGCAGCCGGCTACACCCATCTGGGAGCTGGCCGCCGTAAGCCACCTCGGGGATGTCCGTCTCAAACGTGGCGACCGCTGCGAGGTGGTCTTCCGCAACGGCCTGCCTGTACCGCTTGCACCAGTCTGGTACGGCCTCAACGGCCCGGCCGCCGCCGACCCGCTTCGGGGACGCGCCCCGACGGCCCCGGAAGCGACGGAAACATCAATCGTTTCAGTGCCAAACGCGGGAACCCTGCTGGCCGACTTCCGGCTGTTCGAGGACGGCCTGAAGCAGCCCGCCCGCCCGCTTCCGATCATCGCCACCGAGACCAACGCGGTCGCCGCCGATCGCGACGTGGTGCTCTTGATCGAGGAATGGCGGCTGCGGCCGGATGGGACCGCGCTTACCCCAGGCCGGGACCCGAAGGACACATCCCCGCTCTTTACAATCAACGGAACGACTTCATTCGAACTCTCAGCTTCGACGAATGAGCGGCTGCGGTTGCGCTTTATCAACGGCTCGCAACGTTCTGTTCTGGCGATCAAATTGGAAGGTCACGAGGTCCAGGTGCTGGCCCTGGACGGACAGCCGGCCGAGCCGTTTCCGGCTCGCAACGGCGCGCTGGTGCTGGCTCCCGGCGCACGCGCCGACGCCTTCGTGGATGCGGCCACGTCGGCCCCATTCCTGCTGCATGACGGCAAGGAGGCGCGCCAGGTCGGCCGCCTGACCGTCTCCGGCAAGCTTGAGCGGCGCGCGCCGCTGTCGCCGCCGCAGCCGCTCCCTCCGAATGACCTGCCCGACCGGCTCGATCTGAGGGGCGCCCTGCGATTTGATGTCGCGCTCGGGGCGGCCGACGCCGGGTGGGTACGGCCCGCAAATTTCTCGACGTCCTCCGCCCCCGCCTTTCGCACCAAGGCTGGCCGCACCGTCGTGTTGGCCCTCAAGAACCCCGCACCCGTCGCCACCGTCTTCCATCTCCACGGCCACCATTTCCGGCTGCTCGACAAGCTCGACGACGGCTGGAAGCCCTATTGGCTCGACACGCTCGCGATCGAACCCGGCCAGACCCAGCGCATCGCGTTCGCTGCGGCCTCCCCCGGGCGGTGGCTGATCGAATCCGTCGTAACCGATTGGGCCGCGCCGCGGTTGGTGCGCTGGTACGGGGTGGAGTGAGCTATCGGCCTGGACGCATCCAAAGATAGCAAGCGTCCGGTTCTTTCTCCTCGTTTCGGGTCCCGTTGGTCTGCTCGATCAACGTAAACCCGCGCGCTTCATAGAAGCGCCTTGCGCGCGTATTGCGCTGAAAGGTCCAGAGCTCCAGCCGTTCGCTGGCTTGCTTGGCGACGTCAAGGAGTTCGGTGCCAGTCCCCCGCCCTTGAACAGCAGGAAGCACGTAAAGCTGCTCGATCAAGCCGTCACGGAAAGCGATGATCCCGCTCAGTACATCGGCATCGAAGCGTCCCCACACGCGGCACCTCGCGAACACACGCTCGGGGTAGAACCAGCGATCCTCGTCCGGCGTATGCAGCCCAGCGAGCCTGGGCATCGCATGGTCGAATGCGGCCCGGTGAACCTGCGCCGCCGCGCCCATATCGGTGAGCGCGAGCTGCCTGAGCATTAGTACTCGATCCCCAGCGCATGATAGATTCGTCGGTGCACGGCGGGCAGCGTCTCGGTGAGATCCTCCGCGATCAGGCCCGGCCCCGCCTCGCTCGCCGCTTCGCCATGCATCCACACGGCGATGCTGGCGGCTTCAAACGCCGGGACGCCTTGCGCGAGGAGGCCTGCGATGATGCCGGCGAGCACGTCGCCGGCACCCGCGGTGGCGAGCCAGGGCGGTGCGTTGGCGGCGATGGTGGCGCGGCCGTCGGGCGCGGCAATCGTGGTGTCCGCGCCCTTCAGCAGCACGACCGCGCCTGAGCGCTCGGCGGCGGCGCGCACGCGCTCGATCTTCGAGCGCCCCGGATGTTTATTGCTGAGGTCGGAGAACAGCCGCGGGAACTCGCCCTCGTGCGGCGTCAGCACCACCGCCTTGTCCTGCGACATCTTGATCGATTCGAACAGGCGCTCGGGATTGGCGGCAAAGCTCGTCAGCGCATCCGCGTCGAGCACCAGGCGCCGCTGCGCATTAAGCGCTGTGTGGACGAGATCGCAGGTGCGCTCGCCGACACCCGCGCCCGGACCGATCATGCAGGTGTTGTAGCGCTTGTCACCGAGCAGCTCGCCGAACTCGATGGCGGTATCGACGGGGCGAACCATCACCGCGGTGAGCGCAGCCGCATTGATTGCCAGCGCATCACGCGGTGTGGCCAGAGTCACCAGGCCCGCGCCGGCGCGCAACGCCCCGCGCGCGGCGAGCCGCGCCGCACCGGTCGCGGCCGCATCGCCCGAGACCGCCAGCACATGGCCCCGCGCGTATTTGTGGCCGTCGATGCGCGGCACCGGAAAGGCTGCGCCCCAGAAGTCCGGATCGTTTTCGAATATCTGCGGCGCGATCTCGTCCAGCACCTGCGCGTCGATTCCGATGTCGGCGACACGCACGTGGCCGCAATGCATCCGCCCCGGCAGCAGCAGATGCGCCGGCTTCTTGCGGAAGAAGGTGACTGTCTCGGTGGCGTTCGCCGCCACGCCCAGCACGGCTGCGCTGGTGCCGTTGATGCCGCTCGGCAGGTCAACCGCGAGCACCGGCGCCCCGTTGGCGTTGATTGCCTCGATCATCTCACGCGCCTCGCCCTCGACCGGACGGCTGAGGCCAGCGCCGAACAGCGCATCGACGATCAGCGCCGGTCGCCCGATCGCCTGCGGGTTGAACGGGAGCACCGGGTGTTTCCAGCCCCGCGCGGCCGAGGCCGCATCGCCCTGGAGCTGGTCGCGCTCGCACATCAGGATCACCGAGACCTCGCGGCCTTGCGCGGCGAGCTCGGCGGCTGCGACAAAACCGTCCCCGCCATTGTTGCCGGGGCCGGCCACGATCAGGATCGGCCCCTGCTCCACCAGCGCGTTGGCGGCCTCGGCGACCGCCTGGCCGGCACTGAGCATCAGCTTGAAGCCGGGGGTGCCTGCCGCAATGCTGAGCTGGTCGGCACGCTGCATTTCGGCGTTGGTCAGAACTTCCATGCCACTTCCCTGTCCAAAAGCCTTCTCAACAGGCACGTTCCGCGGCGGCCCATGCAACGGAACAACGATCTGCACAGATATTGAACCGTTTGCCTATTTCGTAGTCTGCGGTATTTTGTGCGGGTCGGCGTCACCTATCAGAGCTGCACGTTAAAAGGCTGATAACGCTCCAATAATCAGGGCATTTGCAACTTGGCATAGACCCTGCTTTCGCGGAAGTCGCTTCGGTTCGTCGTGCTCACTGGCATTTATCAGGGTGTGGCCGGCCGTTGTTGCCGGACTGGTCAGGGATCCCGGCATAGCGAAGACAAGATCGTGCGTCATGAAAAGCGCATCCTGACGAAGACGTTGCTATTTGTTCGAAAGGCCGGGAGGCGCGCAGTGAAGAAAATCGAAGCCATCATCAAGCCATTCAAGCTCGACGAGGTGAAGGAAGCGCTTCAGGAAGTCGGCCTTCAGGGCATCACGGTCACCGAAGCCAAGGGCTTCGGCCGGCAGAAGGGTCACGCCGAGCTGTACCGCGGCGCAGAATACATCGTCGACTTCCTGCCCAAGGTGAAGATCGAGATCGTGATCGGCGACGATCTGGTCGAGCGCGCCATCGACGCAATCCGCCGCGCCGCGCAAACCGGGCGCATCGGCGACGGCAAGATCTTCGTCTCCAACATCGAAGAGGCGATCCGCATCCGAACCGGCGAATCCGGGCTGGACGCTATCTGAGCCGGGTGCTATCCCGCATTTTGCGACATTCTGACAAGAAATAGGCTGCTTCGGCGGCCTCGTTTTGTTTGTGCCTCGCGCGCCTCAAGAAGCGTGAACACGGTCGCTCGAAGTTTGGAAACCGACCCGCAGAGCCAAAAGGGGTATGCATGAAGACCGCCAAAGACGTCCTGAAATCGATCAAGGACAACGACGTCAAATACGTCGACCTGCGCTTCACCGATCCGCGCGGCAAGTGGCAGCACGTCACCTTCGACATCAGCATGATCGATGAGGACATTTTCGCCGAAGGCACGATGTTCGACGGCTCCTCGATCGCCGGCTGGAAGGCGATCAACGAGTCCGACATGTGCCTGATGCCCGATCCGGTGACCGCGACGATCGATCCGTTCTTCGCCGAGACCACCATGGTCATCACCTGCGACGTGCTCGAGCCGACCACCGGCGAGCCCTACAACCGCGATCCCCGCGGCATCGCCAAGAAGGCCGAGGCGATGGTGAAGTCGATGGGCGTTGGCGACACCGTGTTCGTCGGCCCCGAAGCCGAGTTCTTCGTGTTCGACGATGTGCGCTTCTCCGCCAATCCCTACAGCACCGGCTTCCGCCTCGACTCCTCGGAGCTGCCGACCAACTCCGACACCGAATACGAAGGCGGCAATCTCGGCCATCGTGTCCGTACCAAGGGCGGCTACTTCCCGGTGCCGCCGCAGGATTCGGTGCAGGACATGCGCTCGGAGATGCTCGGCGCCATGGCCAAGATGGGCGTCAAGGTCGAGAAGCATCATCACGAAGTCGCCTCCGCCCAGCACGAGCTCGGCATGAAGTTCGACACGCTGACCTTGATGGCCGACCACATGCAGATCTACAAATACTGCATCCACCAGGTCGCGCACATCTACGGCAAGACCGCCACCTTCATGCCGAAGCCGGTCTTCGGCGACAATGGCTCGGGCATGCACGTGCACCAGTCGATCTGGAAGGACGGCAAGCCGGTGTTCGCCGGCAACAAATACGCCGACCTGTCGGAGACCTGCCTCCACTACATCGGCGGCATCATCAAGCACGCCAAGGCGATCAACGCCTTCACCAACCCGTCGACCAACTCCTACAAGCGTCTGGTTCCGGGCTACGAGGCCCCCGTGCTGCTCGCCTATTCCGCGCGCAACCGCTCGGCCTCCTGCCGCATCCCCTACACCGCTTCGCCGAAGGCCAAGCGCGTCGAGGTGCGTTTCCCCGATCCGCTCGCCAATCCCTATCTCGGCTTCGCCGCGATGCTGATGGCCGGCCTCGACGGCATCAAGAACAAGATCGATCCGGGTCCGGCGATGGACAAGGACCTCTACGATCTGCCGAAGGAAGAACTGAAGCAGATCCCGACCGTGTGCGGCAGCTTGCGCGAGGCGCTCGAA
Organism: Bradyrhizobium sp. WSM4872; assembly: GCF_055811715.1. Lineage (NCBI taxonomy): Bacteria > Pseudomonadati > Pseudomonadota > Alphaproteobacteria > Hyphomicrobiales > Nitrobacteraceae > Bradyrhizobium > Bradyrhizobium sp. WSM4872. Next base: position 194,885 of record NZ_JBVVPT010000003.1, read on the forward strand.
AACCTCGACAAGGACCGCGGCTTCCTGAAAAACGGCGGCGTGTTCGACGACGACTTCATCGACGCTTACATCGAGCTGAAGATGACCGAAGTCGCCCGCTTCGAAATGACCCCGCACCCGGTCGAGTTCGAAATGTACTATTCGGGCTAAGCGGCGCGAACGACCGCGACACACGAAAGGCGTCCCTCGGGGCGCCTTTTTTGTTTGCGGTCCTCGACTTTCGTTCTCTGTCTGACTCCACTTCGTTCTCAAAGAACGAATCGGAATCGAGAAAACCGGCGCGCACCATTTCTTGATAGCTGGTTTATTCCGCCCGAGAGATCGAGGTCGCCTCCACGCCGTCACCCGACAGCGACTGGATTTGCTTCGCTGCGCTCACAATGACGATGGTTATAGGCCTCGGTGCGCCCTGCAGCTACGCCGCTGCGCGCTGCTTCGCAACCATGGCCTGACCGAACGCCTCGAACAGCTTGCGATTGATCGGATTGTGCTGCGGATCGTACTCGGCGTGCCATTGCACGCCGAGCGCAAAGGCCTTGGCTTCCGCGATGCGGATCGCCTCGATGGTGCCGTCCTCGGCAATGCCCTCGATCAGCACGCGCTTGCCGGGATCGAGAATGCCCTGGCCGTGCAGCGAATTGACCCTGATCTTGTTACAGCCGAGCAATTCTGCGAACGCGCCGCCCGGCGTCAGATCGACATCATGACGATCGGCGAACACCACTGTCGGGTCGGGGTGGATCTCACCGTTCTCGAGCCTCGGCATGCGATGGTTCATGCGGCCCGGGATCTCGCGGATCTCGGGATGCAGCGAGCCGCCGAAGGCGACGTTCATCTCCTGGAGGCCCCGGCAGATGCCGAACAGCGGGATACCGCGGGCAACGCAGGCGACCGAGAGCGCCAGAGCCACCTCGTCGCGGTGGATGTCGTAGGGCTCGTGCGCCTCACACGGATCGACGTTGAAACGGGTCGGGTGGACGTTGGCCCGGGCGCCGGTGAGCACGATGCCGTCGACGGTATCGAGCAGCGCGCCGATATCGGTGATGTCGGGCGACCCCGCGAACATCACCGGCAGGCCGCCGGACACCTCGGCCACCGCGCGCAGATTACGCTCGCCGACCATCTGGACCTGAAATCGATTTTCAACGCGATGGGCGTTCCCGATCACGCCGACGACCGGCTTTCTCATCTCCCGTTCAGACCTCTCGCCGAAGACGATTCTCCAAACATGCCCTTGGGGTGGAACAAATTCAACAGAAGGGTACGCGGGACGGCAATGCTATTTTCGCGCAAATGCCTCCCGGGCCTCGATCGCGCCGCCGAGGGGCAGGCCGGCGGCCTTCAGCGCGGTCGCCGCCGCGTCTCCCGGCGTGGCCAGCCAGGGCAGTTTCGTCTCGATTCCGCGCGTCACGGACTCCCCGAGCACGCCACCGAAATCAATCGGCCAGAGCCCGTTGGGCACCATTTCGGCGGTAAGGCCGTGGAGTGCATAGCCGTTGCCCAGGACCGCCTCCGCACGGTCGCCGGCGACAAGCCGCGCCGTCGCGGGGTCGAGGGGATCGCCAAAGCTCACCAGCACGGGCATTAGGTCCCCCTGCACCGCGACGACGCCGGTCTGCCGGTTGAGCTCGTTGAACGAGACGCGGTTGCCGCGCGCGGCGCCATATGCGCGGAGCGCGACATAGTTGATGTCGTCGAGATCGAGCTTCGCGCCCTGCTGATGCGCGAGCAATGCCACCACATTCTTTCCCTGGCCGAGTTCGACGAACACAGCCTCGCCGCGCATCGTGGTGCGTCCGCCCCGGCTATAGCCGCGATCGGGCACGACGGACAGAATGCCCGCCCCGGTCTTGATCCCGTCAGGCGTCGTCACCTCGACAGTGAGGCGATATTTGTGACCGGGCCGGTTGATCCGGATCTGGTCGCCGACCACGAGCACGGCGAGAAGGCCGAGCAGACCGGCCCACTTGCTGATGAAACTCAAGCGCCCTCACCTGTTCTTTCCTCATCGCTCTGCACCGTTCACGCGGCAGCGTCAAACCAGCGCGTTGACGCGGTCTTGATCCGGATCGCGTTTATCGAAAGAGTGCGGTGCGCACCGCGCTGAAAAGGAGCCGATGTGACCATTCCCGCAGATGAGCGACCCCGGACCCGCGCTGATCTGGCCTGGGCGATCTCGGTCGGGGGCATTGGCATCGTGCTGTTCACGGCAATGCTGGTCTTCACCTGGTATTTTGCCGCCACCCTGCTCCTGATCTTCACCGGAATGCTGCTCGGCGTCGGCCTCAACGCGCTGACCAACGCGCTCGGCCGCCGCGTGCACCTGCCCCACGCGGTCCGGCTCGCCATCGTCTGTGCCGCGCTGGCCGTGATGCTCGCAGGCGTGACCTATCTCGGCGGCGCCACCATCGCCGAGCAGGCCTCGCTGCTGAGCAAGACCATCAAGTCGCAGATCACCAACGTCCGGTCCTTCCTCGAAAACCATGGGATTGACACCAGCTTCTTCGATCTCGGCAACGCCGCACCCGCTGCCTCCACCGATGCGACGCCGGCGCCGGCCCCGAACTCGGGCTCGCACGGCGGATTGCCGGGCGCTGGCGCGCTGGCCTCGAGCGGCGGGGCGATCGTGAGCCAGACGTTCAAGCTGCTGCTCGGCACCATCAGCGCGGTCGGCAACATCTTCATCGTGCTGTTCCTGGGGCTCGCCTTCGCCGCCCAGCCCACCGTCTATCATGACGGCCTGTTGTTTCTCGCGCCGGCCAGGCATCGTACTCGCGTAGCCCTGATCATCGACCGAATCGGCGAGACGCTGGAGCGCTGGCTGATCGCGCAGATCGTCGTGATGCTTGCGGTGGGAGTCGTGACCTGGATCGGACTCGTCGCCATCGGCATTCCCGGCTCGTTCATCCTGGGGATCCAGGCAGGCCTGCTCGCCTTCATTCCGACCGTCGGCGCTATCATAGCCGGCGTCGTGGTCGTGCTGGCGAGCCTCGCCTCAGGATGGATTCCGGCGCTGTCAGCCTTCCTCCTTTTCATGGGGGTGCACGCCATGGAGAGCTATGTGCTGACGCCGATCCTTCAGCGGCAGGCACTGGACATTCCGCCGGCCACGCTGTTCGCGTTCCAGATCCTGCTCGGCGTCGTGTTCGGAATCTGGGGCCTGGCGCTGGCGCTGCCACTGGTCGCCATCGCCAAGGTCATGATCGACCACTTCAAGACGTATGAAGCGCCGCCTCTGGCCGAGGCGGCCTGAGCCGCCTCAGGTGGTGAGCACGGTTTCGGTGTGCTCGACCTCAGGGGGGGCCGCAAAATACTGTCCGACGAGGCCGCGCCACTCGGTGAAATTTTCGGAGCCGCGAAAATCGACGGTGTGGTTCTCCAGCGTTTCCCACTTCACCATCAGACGATAACGCTGCGGCTTCTCGATCGACTTGTGCAGCTCGAAACCATGAAACCCCTTGGAGCGGCCGAAAGCGGCCTTGGCCTTGGCGACGGCGGCCTCAAAATCCTTCTCGCTGCCCGGCTTGACGTCGATTTGCGCGATCTCGGTGATCATCTGTTTCCACCCATTTTTGTTCGATGGGCGTGTCTACCGCAGCCCGCGACAAAGAAAAAGGCGCCGAAACGGCGCCCTGCCCGGTCCAGACATGCAGATCACTCAGGCGAGCAGCAGAACGGTGCCCGCCACCGTCAGCGCACAACCGGCGAACAGGGCGAGCGGCCAGTAGCTGCGGCCTTGCGTGTAACGCCCCTGGGCGCGGCGCTCGGTGATCAGCGCGCTCTCGTATTCGTCCGCGGTCGAGAACAGGCAGGCGAAGCCGCCGCGTGCCGAAGTCGCAGCGGCTTCGAGCGACATCAAGGCGGCCTGCGGATTCTGTCGACGGATCGATTCCATGTCCGCAATGGTAGGGATCGAATGGTAAACAGCGGATTACCGCGAGGCCTCCTTAGCCTAGGCGGTCGCCGGTTGTGTCTTGGATTGCGTGTTGGGCATGCCGATCCGCGCCGCGCTCTGGCGGCGCCAGTTCTCCAGCGACAGTGGCAGCTCCTCCGCCGACTCGACGCGGTTTCGGCCGCCGCGCTTGGCCTGGTAGAGCGCGGTGTCGGCCGAAGCCAGCAGCACTTCGAGCTCGGTGCCGGCCGGACCGCCGGCCACGCCGATGCTGACGGTGGTGTCGACCGGGCCCTCGTCGACGACGATGCCGGAGGTCTCGAAGGCCTCGCGCACGCGCTCGGCGACCAGCACGCCCTCCTCCAGCGAACACGGCAGGAGCGCTGCGAACTCCTCGCCGCCGATGCGACCCGACATGTCGCTGATGCGCAGATTGCTGACGACGACGGTCGAGAACAATTTCAGCATCTCGTCGCCGGCGGGATGGCCGAAGCGGTCGTTGATCGACTTGAAATGGTCGATGTCGAAGATCATCACGGTCACGGGACGGCCGGCCTTGGCCTCGCGCTCGATCACGCGTCCGCAGGCTTCCGAGAAGCCGCGGCGGTTGAGCATTCCAGTCAGCGGATCGGTGGAGGCGGCGGTCCGGTGCGCGGTGACGGTGCGCTCGGACACCAGCATGAAGATCACGAACACGGTGCCGACGGCATAAAGCACGAGTTCGACCGCGAACACGGTGACCCAGATGCTGTTGGCAAAACCTGCATCGTGCGGGCGCAGGAAGCTGCCGAGCAGGATCGGCAGCATCAACACGCAGCCGTGCATCACCGGGACCACGAAGGCCGGCCAGCGCCGCTGCAGGCTCTTGCGCCGCTCGACCCAGAGCTCGCTCGCGGTCAGCGCCGCGTAGATCGAGACGATGCCGGCGCCAACGATCATGCGCAGCATGGACGCGGAGGGATCGAGCAGCGTGGCGGCAGCGGCCCAGGCAAGCGCGCCGATCAGGAGACCCGGCCAGTTCGGCTTGCGACCATGAAAGACGCGCGCCGCGTTCCACACCATGCCGCAGGCGACGAAGCCGACCGCGTTCAGCGCAAGGTAAAGATGCGGCCCCAGTCTGTCGCCGGCCGCCGTCCAGAGCGCCACCGATGCAGCGCCGAGCAGATACGCGGTGCCCCACCATTTCAGCGCAGCGCTATTCTCCTGCCTTCCGAAAAACACCATCATGGCGCCGAGCAGTGCGGCAACCATGGTGGCGACCAAATAGAGCGTGATGCTATCGAGCGACATCATGTCGGCCCCCTTCTAGACATAGCAGTTACGCGATCGGCTCAGCCGATTTGCGCGCCCTTCCAAATGCGACGCTATGTCCAGCGGGTTCCATTCAGGTTTTCATGCGAGCCCAAGTTTTCAGGAAACACGCCATCAATTTGCATACAAACGAACAGCAAAAAGGGCGCTGAAATCAGCGCCCTTTTGCATCTCATTGAAGCCGCTTTCGCGGCGAATGCGACCGAAGCAATTAACGCTTCGAGAACTGGAAGGACCGGCGGGCCTTGGCCTTGCCGTACTTCTTGCGCTCGACCACGCGCGAGTCGCGGGTGAGGAAGCCGCCCTTCTTGAGCACGGTGCGCAGCTCCGGCTCGAAATAGGTCAGCGCCTTGGAGATGCCGTGACGGACGGCACCGGCCTGGCCGGACAGACCGCCGCCGGCGACGGTGCAGATCACGTCATACTGGCCGGACCGCGCGGCCACGGAGAACGGCTGCTCGATCATCATGCGCAGCACTGGACGGGCGAAATAGACCTCGACCTCGCGCGCATTGACCGTGACCTTGCCGGCGCCCGGCTTGATCCAGACGCGGGCGACCGCGTCCTTGCGCTTGCCGGTGGCGTAGGCGCGGTTGAACTTGTCGACCTTCTTCTCGTGCTTGGGCGCGTCGGGCGCGGCCGCCGTCTTGAGCTGCGAGAGCTGGTCGAGCGACTGGATGGATTCGGCCATGTTATGCGGCCCTCGTGTTCTTGCGGTTCAACTTGGCGATGTCGATCTTCTCGGGCGTCTGGGCCTCGTGCGGATGATCGGCGCCGCCATAGACGCGGAGGTTGCCCATCTGGACGCGACCGAGCGGGCCACGCGGGATCATGCGCTCGACGGCCTTCTCGAGCACGCGCTCGGGATGCTTGCCCTCGAGGATCTGGCGCGCGGTGCGCTCCTTGACGTGGCCGACATAGCCGGTGTGCTTGTAATAGGTCTTCTGCTCGCGCTTGCGGCCGGTGAGAACCGCATGCTGCGCGTTGATGATGATGATGTTGTCGCCGCAATCAACGTGCGGGGTGTAGGTCGGGAGGTGCTTGCCGCGCAGGCGCATGGCGACGATGGTGGCGAGACGGCCGACGACCAGACCCTTGGCGTCGATCAGTACCCACTTCTTCGTCACCTCAGCCGGCTTTGCCGAAAAGGTTTTCATGTCAGAGTTTCCGTGAACGGGGAGCATCGGCGCGAACACCGCACCGGACTGGCGGTTTTCTAGAGAACACAGGCGCCGCGGTCAATGCCCAAAGGCGGAATTTACTTGTTAAACATCAATGACTTAGAAATATGGTATCAAGATACCCGCGAAAAGTTCAAACGTTTGGAATGGAATAGGTCGAGGTGACATGCGCAATCGGATCGGGCGAGGTGCCGGACAACAGCTTCACCTCGCCGACCGCGAGGCGCTTGCCGAGCTTGAGCAGCCGCGCCTCCGCCAGCACGTCCTGCCCGGGCTGCCCCTTGCGCAGGAAGTTGATGTTGAGATTGGTGGTCACGGCGAGCCCGATCGGCCCGATCGCGGACAACAGCACCACGTACATCGCGAAATCGGCGAGCGCCATCAGTGTCGGGCCGGACACGGTTCCGCCCGGCCGCAGCATCTTTTCGCTATAGCGCTGACGCAAAAGGCAGGCCTGACCGTCCGCGCTCTCGATCGTGATGTCGTCGCCGCTGAAGGCCTGAGGAAACTCGTTGCGGAGGAACTGCTCGAGCTCCGCCACGCTCATTTTCGCTAACGCCATGCTCCCCCTCACCCTCGCTTCACGTCCCCTGTTACATTAAGTTATCTGCGTCATCCAATCGCAATAATCCAACCGGAAACACTTTGATGTCCGTCCAGGCCGCCCGCGCCCCCTCCCCGCAACCGCCGATCCTGCTGCGCGAGACCGTGGGCCCCATCGCGGTCCTGACCCTCAACCGCCCGGCCGCCCGCAACAGCCTGTCGGAGAGGATGATCGCAAGCCTGCATGCCGAGCTCAACGAAATCCGCGACGACAAGGCCGTCCGCGGTGTCGTGATCGCGGCCAACGGTCCCGCCTTCTCCGCCGGCCACGACATGAAGGAGCTGACCGCGCGCCGCGCCGACCCGGATCGCGGCCGGGCCTTCTTCGCCGAGATGATGACCGCCTGCAGCGCGATGATGCAGGCGATCGTGCGCCTGCCCAAGCCCGTGGTCGCATCGGTCCAGGGCATCGCCACCGCCGCCGGCTGCCAGCTCGTGGCAAGCTGCGACCTCGCGATCGCCTCCGAAGCAGCACACTTCGCTACCCCCGGCGTCGACATCGGCTTGTTCTGCTCGACGCCGATGGTGGCGCTGTCGCGCAACGTGCCGCGCAAGCAGGCGATGGAGATGCTGCTGACGGGCGAGCCGATCCCGGCCGCGCGCGCCCGCGAGATCGGGCTCGTCAATCGCGTCGTCGCCGCCGGCACCGAGCGCGACGCCGCCATTGCGCTGGCTGAACAGGTCGCACTGAAATCCGCCTATACCGTCAAGCTCGGCAAGGAGGCGTTCTATCGCCAGGCCGAGATGAGCCTTGCAGACGCCTATCGCTATGCGGCAGAGGTGATGACCGAGAACATGATGGCGCGAGACGCCGAGGAAGGCATCGGCGCTTTCATCGAGAAGCGCACGCCGACATGGCGGGACGAGTAATTCGTCATTGCGAGCGAAGCGAAGCAATCCAGAAATCCCACCTCGGAGGCAGACTGGATTGCTTCCTCGCTTCGCTCCTCGCAATGACGGCGAAAAAGATGAGCCCGAAAAGATGAGCCAATGAACCACGACGCGTATCCCGACAATTACATCCGGGGCATCCTCAACAACGTGAAATCGATCGCGATGGTCGGCGCTTCGCCGGCCAACGTGCGACCGAGCTATTTCGCGTTCAAATATCTGGCCCAGCGCGGCTACGACATGATTCCGGTCAACCCCGGCCATGTCGGCAAGGAGCTGCTCGGAAAACCCTTCGTCGCCTCGCTGTCCGACATCGACCGTCCCGTCGACATGATCGACATTTTCCGCAACTCCAGCCACATCATGCCGGTGGTCGAGGAAGCCCTCACCCTCGATCCGCTGCCGATGGTGATCTGGATGCAGTTGGGGGCGCGCGACGATGCGGCGGCGCTGAAGGCGGAATCGGTCGGTATCAAGGTGGTGATGAACCGCTGCCCCAAGATCGAATATGGCCGCCTGTCGTCGGAGATCTCCTGGATGGGCGTCAATTCACGCACGCTGAGCTCCAAACGCGCCCCGGTGCCGACGCAGGGCATGCGCTTATCCCTCAATCGGATGAGTGTCGGGGGCGGAGACACCGCGGCATCGGACCGCGCCGCCAAAAACAAGAGCGAGCAAAGCTGACGCAATTGCGAAGGTTTCATTTCGCGAACGCGACAATGCGTAGCACGATCGTTCCGATGTGAAGCCGCGTCTTGACGGCAGCCGCGGCGCCAATCAGCATGCCGCGCGATTTCAGACCACGAGAACAGGACGCCCTCCATGAGCGATCGCCTTCCGGGATTTTCGACCCTCGCCGTGCATGCCGGTGCACAGCCCGATCCCACCACCGGTGCGCGCGCGACTCCGATCTATCAAACGACGTCGTTCGTCTTCAACGACGCCGACCATGCCGCCTCTTTGTTCGGCCTGCAGGCGTTCGGCAACATCTATACCCGCATCGGCAATCCCACGAACGCGGTGCTGGAAGAGCGGGTCGCAGCGCTCGAAGGCGGCACCGCCGCGCTTGCGGTGGCCTCGGGCCATGCCGCGCAGGTGGTGGTGCTGCAGCAATTGCTTCAGCCCGGCGACGAGTTCATCGCGGCGCGAAAGCTCTATGGCGGTTCGATCAACCAGTTCACGCACGCGTTCAAGAGCTTCGGCTGGAACGTGGTGTGGGCCGATCCCGACGACATTGCGAGCTTCGAACGTGCGGTCACGCCGCGCACCAAGGCGATCTTCATCGAGTCCATCGCCAATCCTGCCGGCAGCATCACCGACATCGAGGCGATCTCGACGGTGGCGCGCAAGGCGGGCGTCCCGCTGATCGTCGACAACACGCTGGCCTCGCCCTATCTGATCCGTCCCATCGACCACGGCGCCGACATCGTCGTGCACTCGCTGACGAAGTTTCTCGGAGGCCATGGCAATTCGATCGGCGGCATCATCGTCGATGCCGGCACTTTCGACTGGTCGACCGGCGGCAAATATCCAATGCTCTCGGAGCCGCGGCCTGAATATCACGGCATCCGGCTGCAGGAGACGTTCGGCAATTTCGCCTTCGCGATCGCCTGCCGCGTGCTCGGCCTGCGCGATCTCGGACCGGCGCTGTCGCCGTTCAACGCCTTCATGATCCTCACCGGCATCGAGACATTGCCGCTGCGCATGCAGAAGCACTGCGACAATGCGAAAGCGGTCGCCGAATTCCTCGCCGGCCATCCGGCGGTGGCCGCGGTGAACTATGCGGGCCTTGCGAGCGACAAGTACAACCAGCTCGCGCGCAAATACGCTCCGAAGGGCGCCGGCGCCGTGTTCACCTTCAGCCTGAAGGGCGGCTACGACGCCGGCGTCAGCCTGGTGTCGAAGTTGCAGCTGTTCTCGCATCTGGCCAATGTCGGCGACACCCGCTCGCTGGTCATCCATCCGGCCTCGACCACACACAGCCAGCTCGACGACGCTGCCAAGATCAAGTCCGGCGCCGGCCCCGACGTGGTGCGGCTCTCGATCGGCATCGAGGACAAGGAAGATTTGATCGCCGATCTGGAACAGGCGCTGGGCGCGTAGCCGTCCTGGTCATTCCGGGGCGCCTGAGTGCGCCCCGGAATATGGCTCCAGTTAACAGTCATTAACCATACCTGCCGCATACATCGTCACTGGATCGCCCTTTTGATTCGGAGCCGACGATGCTGCGCTGGATGGTGCCTGCCCTTGCGGCGATGCTGACGGTCTCAGCCGCGATTGCTGCCGATTTGCCGGCCACGCCGAGGCGGCGTGCGGCCGCTCCGCCGCAGGAGCCGCCGCGGGTTTATGTCGAGACCGATCCGGATGCGCTGATCTCGCCGGCCTACGGCATCGGCAGCTACATCCGCAATTTGCCGGGTACGCCACTGCTGCCGGGCTCGCACACGCTGCCGGGCTATTACGGGCGCCCCTGGGACTACGATTACCAGGGCGCGTATTACGGCGGGAAGCAGGTCGATTATTTCTGGCGTCTGCCCTACTCGTGCGGCATCTACGGCTATTGCTGATCAGCCGGGCTGATAGTGATCAGCCGGGCTGACCGACGGGAACCGCGCGCGGCTGCGCTTCGGTGGAATGCCGTGGAGCGAGCCGCTCTGTCTGCATCACCGCAAGCGTCAGCACCACGATCGCGACCGCCTGATGCGCGAGCGCGAGATCGATCGGCACCTGGTTGAGCAGCGTGAAGATGCCGAGCAATGCTTGCAGGCTGACTGCGCCCAACAGCAAAAGCGCGCCGCTCGCCGCAGACCCCGCCCGTGAACTCATCGCATCGAACGCGTGCAACGCCGCCAGCGCGAACAGCGCATAGGCCGTCATGCGGTGCTCGAACTGCACTGTCAGCGCATTGTCGAACATGTTGCGCCACCACGGCGTCTCGAACCACAGCCGCTCCCCTGAGGGAATGAACGCACCGTCGATCTGCGGCCAGGTGTTGTAGGCGCGGCCGGCGCGCAGGCCCGCGACCAGCGCACCAAAATAGATCTGGATAAAGGTCACGACGAGGAGCAAGGCGCTGGTGAAGCGCAGCCGCGACGATGCCGCGATCTGCGGACGCCCGGCGAGCCGCCGCACCGTCCAGACAATGCCGGCGAAGATGACGAGCGCGAGCACAAGATGCGTCGCCAGCCGATATTGCGACACCTCGACGCGTTCAGACAGCCCCGAGGCCACCATCCACCAGCCGACCGCGCCCTGGAGCCCGCCGAGGCTGAACAACAGCCACAACCGCCGCTTCAACTCACCGGACAGGCCGCCGCGCCAGAGGAAGAACAGGAACGGCAAGAGATAGGCGACGCCGATGAAACGGCCGAGCAGCCGGTGGCTCCATTCCCACCAGAAGATCTCCTTGAACTCGGACAGGCTCATGCCGGCGTTGAGCTCGCGATATTGCGGGATCTTCTTGTAGGCCTCGAAGGCCGCCGTCCACTGCGCTTCCGAGAGTGGCGGCACGCTGCCCGTGACCGGCTTCCATTCGACGATCGAGAGCCCGGATTCCGTCAGTCGCGTCGCGCCGCCGACCAGCACCATCAGCGCGATTAGCGCAGCCACTGAGATCAGCCACCAGCGCACGGCGCGATGCGGTTCGGACGGGGCGGAAATCGTCGTCATTCGAGGCAAAACCAGAGCTTGAACCGACAAGGCTTGAACCAAACTGCGTGCCCCTTATAGTCCCCCGCTCCCGCAGCGCAAGTTTACGCGAAAGCCGCGATATTCCGTCATGACAATCCGCACGCGCAAGTTCCTCGGCACCATCCTGCTCCTGGTGCTCGCCACCGTCTGGGCCCTGCTCGGCATGGCGCTGGCGCAGATGCCGTGGATCGCCGAATCCGGCTGGCGGCAGGCGATCTATTACGTGGTGGTCGGCATGGGCTGGGTGCTGCCGGCGATGCCGATCGTGAGCTGGATGCAGCGGCCGGACCGGGCGAAAACTAGTTCGTAGTTCCGCCCGTCGGCTTCACCGGCGCAAAAGCAACCCCCGACACCAGCACCCGCATGATGCGCAGCGAGCGCACCCGGCCATCCCAGGAAATGCGCGGCAGCGCGCGCAGATTGGTGCGCCCCTCCGCATCCACGACGCCCGGGATCGTCGTCACCGCGCTGGCAAAGCCGGCCTCCTCCGCCATGATGACATGGCTGCGCCGGAACGAGGCGCGATCGCCGAACGGAAAGGCGAGATGCCGGATATCGCGATCGAAGGCCGCCTCCGCCACCGCCTTGCCCATCGTCATCTCGCGCAGCGCCGCCGCATCCTTCATGTTCGCGAGAACTGGATAGTTCACGGTCGCACTGCCGATCGTCACCAGCGGATCGGCCGCAAGCCTCGCCAGATCCTCCCACTTCATCGATGCCTCGCGCGAGAGCGCGGCAAGGTCGATCCGGTAGCGCGTGCAGAGGTCTGCGATCGCAGCCGACACATCCGCCGGCGGCAGCGAGCGCAGCCAGGCATCGAGGAACGAAAACAGCGCCTGCTTCTCCGCGTTGCCAGTCACAGTGAAGCGCTGCTCCTTCTCGCCCATCATCAGGCTGACACGGCTCTCGCGCGCGATCACCTGTTCGAGTCCGAGCCACCACGCCTCACCGACACCGTCGGGAAACGCCGTGGGCACATAGACCGTGAAGGGCACGGCGTGGCGCGCCAGCACCGGACAGGCAAACTCGATCAGATCCTTGCCGGCGCCGTCGAAGGTGAGGGCCACGAAGCGCCGCTGTTCCGACAGCGTCACCGCGCGCCGGCAGACCTCGTCCATGCCGACAAAATCATACTTCCACCGCTTCAGCGCACGAATGGCGCGATCGAGGAAATGCGGCGTGATCTCGTTCTCGTGCAGCGGCTGAAACCCGCCGCGCCGCCTCGGCCGCACATGCGCAAAGCGCAGGATGGCGCCGGCACCACGGCTGCGCAGCGCAGCCTGGCCCGTGAACCAGGTCAGCTCGAGGCGCAGCCGTTCCAGCCATCTGTCGTCGGATGCCAATGTCCCACCTCGCGCCCGTCGGCGGCCGTTCCCCCCTCTTATAGTCATTACTCTTTGTTGACATTTCTTTGCAAAGGTCGGCCACAGGCCGAATTACGCATATTTTTGATTTCTCGACAGGTTCGCGAATGACCATGGCTGCGGCGATGCAAAGCCGGACGGCAGAATTGCCAGCGCGGTCGAAAGCGGGCCGCATCGCGCATGTCGATATTGCGACAGATCTCGGCGCGACCGAGGCCGTCTGGCGCGCCTTCGAGCAGCCCGGTCACCTCTTCACGCCCTATCAGCGATTTGATCTGCTTAGTCCCTGGCAGCGTCTGGTCGGCGAGCACGAAGGCGCCCGCCCTTTCATCGTCGTTGCCCGCGACGCCGAGCATCAGCCGCTGCTGCTGCTGCCGCTCTCGCTGCGCCAAAACCACCGCGTGCGCACGGCCTGCTTCATGGGCGGCAAGCATACGACCTTCAACATGGGCCTGTGGAACGCCGAATTTGCAGCGCAGATCGCCAGCGGCGATCTCGACGCGCTGTTTGCGCCGCTCAGCGAGCATGCCGACGTGCTCGCATTGACCCAGCAGCCGCTGCACTGGAACGACCAGCAGAACCCGTTCGCGCATTTGCCGCGCCAAAGCGCGGTCAACGGCTGTCCGCTGCTTACGATGGAACCGGGCGGCCCCCCGGCATCGCGGATCAGCAACTCCTTCCGCCGCCGCCTCAAGAGCAAGGAGAAGAAGCTCCAGGCGCTCGCCGGCTATCGCTATCATTTGGCGACCGCCGACGCGGACATCACCCGCCTGCTCGACTGGTTCTTCCGCGTCAAGCCGGCCCGGATGGCCGAACAGAAGCTTCCCAACGTCTTCGCTGAGCCCGGCGTCGAGCAATTCATCCGCAGCGCCTGCCTTGCGCCACGCGGTGACGGCCGCGTCATCGACATCCATGCGCTCGAATGCGACGACGAGGTGATCGCGATCTTCGCCGGCGTCGCCGACGGCCAGCGCTTCTCGATGATGTTCAACACCTACACGATGTCCGAGCACGCCCGCTACAGCCCCGGGCTGATCCTGATGCGCTACATCATCGACCGCTGCGCCGAGCGCGGCTACCGCTCGCTCGACCTCGGCATCGGCTCGGACGAGTACAAGCGGATGTTCTGCAAGGACGACCAGGACATCTTCGACAGTTTCGTTCCGCTGACGTCACGCGGAAAACTCGCGGCAATGGCGATGTCCTCGCTGAGCCACGGCAAGCGGCTGGTGAAACAGAACCAGATGCTGTTCGATTTGGCGCAGCGGCTGCGGCGGGCGTTCGGGTAAGTTCTCAGCCTCTTGATCTCTCGCCACTTGCGAGCTGCCCTCCCTTCTCCCCTTGTGGGAGAAGGTGGCGCGAAGCGCCGGATGAGGGGTATCTATCCTCACACTCAAAAGACGGTGGGACTCGCGGAGAGATACCCCTCACCCGTCTCGCCGCTATCGCGGCGAGCCACCCTCTCCCGCACGGGGAGAGGGAAAAACAATCACGCCGCCACGACGCGCGGCGCGTCCCTCGCATCCGACGGCTGCACGGGTCTGCTCAGCATCGTCACTTCGCTGAAGCCGACGGCGCTGAGCTGCTCGCGCATCAGTGCGCGCGCATCCGGCGCCATCGAGGCGTCGGGCACCACGACGGCGCGGGCATTCGCCGTCAGGAGCTCCGCCGGAAGGTCGGAGGCACTGCCGGCATCGAGCAGCACGTGGTCGTAGGCGCGCAGCAGCGCGTCGATCGCGAGTGTCACGCGGGGCGACTGCAGCAGGCTGCGATCGAAGCCGGGACGGCCGGCCATGACCAGATGCAGCCGCGAGAGCTTGTCCCGGGTGATGATCTGCGCGAACGACGCTTCGCCCTGCATCAGTTCGGCAAGGCCGGGCGCCGAGGCATCGACGGACACGGCGGCCATGGTCGGCGAGGACGCGGCGAGATCGACCACGACGACCCGCGCGTCGCGCGCCAGGTGCCGGGCCAATGTCAGCGTCGACAGCGTGATGGCTTCGCCGCTCGCGGTGCCGAGCACCGTGACTTTTTTCGCCATGACCCCGGCGGCGCGCAGGCGCTCGGCCAGTTGTTCGATCTCCGCGAATTCTGTGATATCGGCATCGGCTGTCATCTCCGGCTGAAGCGGCGCGGGTTCTGCCATGGCTGGATCGACGGCCGGATCCACCAAGGGCTCGACGACCATCGGCTGGACGATTTGCTCCTGGCGAGCCGACGCCCGCGTGAGCGCTGGCGCGAACACCGCCACGGCACGGGGCGCAGTCTGGCGCAACAACTCTCCGGTGACGACGACGCCGGACGAGAGCAGCAGAGTCGCGATGGTCACGATCAGCACGATCGGCAGCTTCTTCGGATAGGCCGGCGTGTTCGAGACGATCGCGCGCGAGATGATGCGGCCGTCCGTCGGCGCGGTGTCGATGGTCTCGCGGGTGTTGGCTTCGCGGTACTTCGCGAGATAGGTTTCGAGCAGGTCGCGCTGGGCCTTGGCCTCACGCTCGAGGGCGCGGAGCTGCACGTCCTGGCCGTTGGTGGCCGTCGCCTGTTTCTTGAGCTGCTCGAGGCTCGCTGACAATTCCTGGACGCGCCCGCTGGCGGCACGCGCATCGTTTTCGAGCGTGCGGGCGAGCTTGGCGGCCTCGTCGCGGATCTGGGTGTCGAGGTCGGCGAGCTGCGCCTTCAATTCCTTGATGCGCGGATGGTTGCCAAGCAACGTCGAAGATTGCTCGGCCAGCTGCGCCCGCAACGCCACGCGCTGCTGCGAAGGCGTGCGCATCGATTCCGAGTTCAGCACTTCCGACGATTCGATCGGCTTGCCGCTCTGGATCATCTCGCGGATCAGGCGCGCCTTGGACTCGGCGTCGGCCTTGAGCGCGCGCGCATTGTTGAGCTGGGTGTTGACCTCGCCCATCTGCTGGTTCGACAGCGTCGTGTTGTTGGTGCCGACGAACAGGCTCGACTTGGAGCGGAAGTCCTCGGCCTTCGCTTCGGCCTCGGAGACATTCCGCCGCAGCTCGTCGATCCTGCCGGCATACCACTGGCTGGCGTTTCGGGCCTGATCCTGGCGCGCATCCTGCTGGAGCACGAGATAGCCGTCGGCGATGGAATTGGCGACGCGCACTGCGAGATCGGGATCGGCAGACTGGAATTCGATCACGATGACGCGGGACTTGTCGACGGCGTAGGCCTGGAGGCGCTCGTAATAGGCGTCCAGCACGCGCTCTTCCGGCGTCATCGAGAACGGATCGCGGCCGATGCCGACCAGCGCCGCAAGCGATTTCAGCGGCGAAATGCCTTGCAGCACAGGATCGAACTCCGGCCGTTCCGCAAGCTTGTTCTTCTTGATGATCTCGCGCGCGAGATCGCGCGACAGCACGAGCTGCACCTGGCTGGTGACGGCTTCGGCGTCGAGCGCCTGCCGTTCCTCGGCGCGATCGCTGTTGGGGCGCAGAAACACGTTCTCGCGGCCGTCGATCAGGATGCGGGATTCGGACTTGTAGCGCGGCGTGATGAGATTGACGATCGCGACGGATGCGACGAGCGCCAGCACTGTCGGCACAATGATCCAGCCGCGCTTGCGCGCCAATGCCGCGCCGAGCGCGTGCAGGTCGATGTCGCCGGATTCGACTGGCGCGGGGCGCGGAGCAACCGGCGCAGCCTTTGCTTCAATCCGGGGCTCGAACTCGGCCCGCTTGGCTGCCGCTTTCGAGACAGCCCGCTCGACCACCGCCTTGTCCTTGCCGGCACGCCAGAACGCTAAACGCATCGAACACTCCCGCAGGCGCAACGCCACGAACCTACCTCAACCAGGGCGATTACACTCCATTAAGGTTGCCGCTGGGTTAATCGCGGCGTGCGGCAGCTCGCGCGTGCACGTCCGTCACCGTTTGTTAACCACGAGGGCTCTTAATCCGTCTCGATATTTCGTCAGATTGTTCGAGCATTCGCCGTCGAGCGCTGGTTTTGATCATGCCCCCCTCTCCCGACCAGCCGCTTCGCATCCTGCACGCCGTACGCGCTCCGGTCGGCGGCATCTTCCGCCACATCCTCGACGTCGCCAACGGCCAGGTCGATCGTGGCCATCATGTCGGCATCCTCGCCGATAGTCTCACCGGCGGTGAGCGTGCCGACAAGGCCCTTGCCGAGCTCGCACCGCGGCTGAAACTCGGCGTGCACCGGATGGCGATCCGCCGCGAACCGTCGCCTGACGATCTCCTGGTCTGGTTCCGCTTGCGGCGCCTGATCGCCACGCTCAAGCCCGACGTCATGCATGGCCACGGCGCCAAGGCCGGCGCTTTTATCCGCATGCGGCGACGATCCGACGACACCATCCGCATCTACACCCCGCATGGCGGCTCGTTGCATTATCCCCTCAACACCCTCAAGGGCGAGTTTTACGCGCGGCTCGAGCGTACGCTGATGGACGCTACCGACCTGTTCCTGTTCGAAAGCGCGTTTGCCCGCGACACCTATCAGCGCATCGTCGGCAAGCCGAAGGGCGTGGTGCATTGCGTCTTCAACGGCGTGACGCCGGAGGAATTCGAACCTGTCGTCATGGCCGACGACGCCACCGACCTCGCTTATGTCGGTGAGTTCAGGCACATCAAGGGCGCCGATCTGCTGGTCGACGCGGTGGCGCGCCTGCACGAGGGCGGCAAGAAGGTCACACTGACGCTCGGCGGCGACGGCGAGGAGACCGCGGCGCTGAAAGCGCAGGTCGAGAGGCTCGGCCTCTCGGGTGCCATCCGCTTCATCGGTCACGTCAAGGCACGCTACGGCTTCTCCAAGGGGCGGCTGCTGGTCGTTCCCTCGCGTGGCGATTCCATGCCCTATGTCGTGATCGAGGCCGGTGCCGCCGGCATTCCGATGATCGCGTCCAAGATTGGCGGCATTCCCGAGATTTTCGGCGCGGAGAACCCGGCGCTGTTTGCGCCGAGCAACGCGGAAGCCATGGCGGAGGCGATTGCGGCCGCGCTCGACAATCCGCTGGGAACAGCGCAGCGCGCCTCGTCGCTTCGCGAGCGCATCTCCGCGCATTTCTCCCAGCAGGCGATGGTCGAGGGCGTCCTCGCGGGCTATCGCGACGCGTTTACCAACCACTAACCATTCTTAAGACCGGCTTTAGAGAATCTTCCGATTTGTCCGATAATCCAAGGCCCAGGGGATGCTCGCCCGGGGCGCAAGGACGCGGTCCGCGGGTTTTTGGAATGGACGTGGACGCCCGTGGAACCGCTCAACGCACGCTCGATGCTCGATGCCGCGACCAGCGCCGCGGCGAAGCCGGCTGACCGGCCCTTTGTGGAGCGCCGCCAGCGGCTCTCGCCCGCCGCGCTCGACGTCGTCAACCAGAAGGTCGCCCGCGCCTATTCACCGATCGTGATCGCCGGCTTCGTACGGCTCGCCGATTTCGCGCTGCTGAGCCTCGTCGGCATCGTGCTCTATCTCGGCTATGTCATGCCGCACGCCGGCTCCTTCAGCTGGATCTATCCCGCGCAGGTCATCGCCGTCGCGGTTTCCGCCGTGGTCTGCTTCCAGGCCGCCGACATCTATCAGGTGCAGCTGTTCCGCGGTCAGCTCCGGCAGATGACGCGGATGATCTCGTCCTGGTCTTTCGTCTTCCTGACGTTCATCGGCATCTCCTTCTTCGCCAAGTTCGGCAGCGAAATATCGCGGCTGTGGCTTGCCACCTTCTACGTCCTCGGGCTCGCCGCGCTCCTCTGCGAGCGTCTGGTGCTGCGCTCGCTCGTGCGCGCCTGGGGGCGTGAGGGCCGGCTCGACCGCCGCACCATCATCGTCGGCTCCGATCGCAACGGCGAACAATTGGTCGGGGCGCTGAAGGAGCAGGAGGATTCCGACATCCACGTGCTCGGCGTGTTCGACGACCGCAACGACAGCCGCGCGCTCGACACCTGTGCCGGCGCGCGCAAGCTCGGCAAGGTCGACGACATCGTCGAGTTCGCCCGCCGCACCCGCGTCGATCTCGTGCTGTTCGCGCTACCGATCTCCGCCGAGACGCGGATCCTGGAGATGCTGAAGAAGCTCTGGGTGCTGCCGGTGGACATCCGCCTCTCCGCACACACCAACAAGCTGCGCTTCCGCCCCCGCTCCTATTCCTATATCGGCGAGGTGCCGACGCTCGACGTGTTCGAGGCGCCGATCACCGACTGGGACCTGGTGATGAAATGGCTGTTCGACCGCGTGGTCGGCACTCTCGCGCTGCTCGTGGCCTTGCCGGTGATGGGATTGGTGGCGCTGGCCGTGAAGCTCGACAGCCCCGGCCCCGTGCTGTTCCGCCAAAAGCGCTTCGGCTTCAACAACGAGCGCATCGACGTCTACAAGTTCCGCTCGATGTACCATCATCAGGCTGATCCGACGGCCTCGAAGGTCGTGACCAAGAACGACTCGCGCGTCACCCGCGTCGGCCGCTTCATCCGCAAGACCAGCCTCGACGAGCTGCCGCAGCTCTTCAACGTGGTCTTCTCCGGCGATCTCTCTTTGGTCGGGCCGCGTCCACATGCAGTGCAGGGCAAGCTGCAGAGCCGCCTGTTCGACGAAGCCGTCGACGGCTATTTCGCCCGCCACCGGGTCAAGCCCGGCATCACCGGCTGGGCCCAGATCAATGGCTGGCGCGGCGAGATCGACAATGAAGAGAAGATCCAGAAACGCGTCGAGTTCGACCTCTATTACATCGAGAACTGGTCGGTGCTGTTCGATCTCGTCATTCTGCTGAAGACGCCGATCTCGCTGCTGACCAAGAACGAGAACGCGTATTGAGTTGTGGTCTTCCGTCGTGCCTCGCGAAGGCGGGCACCTGGCGGTGTTTGTGTATGAGTTGCGTAAACGTATGAGCGTGTGATGGCGTATGCGGCAACAGCCGGGGAGATGAATGCAGCGGTTCGCGCTGCGCCCGGCGTGCTGGCGCTCCAGCGCGCGCTGGTATGGCTGGTCGGCGCCTCCGGCGCGATCGTCTTCATCGAGCCGAGCCCCTACGAGATCGTGACGCTGCTGGCCACCGTCACCTTCTTCGCCACCGGCCTGCGTCTGCGGCTCGCTTTGATGCCGCTGCTGCTGATGCTGGTCCTGCTCAATATCGGCTACACGATCAGCGCGATCCCGCTGTTTGAGCAGTCCGAGGTGGTGAGCTGGATTGCGACCTCCTGGTACATGGCGGTGACGGTCGTGTTCTTCGCCATGGTCACGTCGGAAGACACCGCTGCCCGGCTCGACATGCTCCGCCGCGGGCTCGTGGTCGGCGCGATGGTCGCCTCGCTCTCGGCGGTCGCCGGCTACTTCCATCTGATTCCCGGCGGCGACGACCTCCTCACGCTGTACGGACGCGCGCGCGGCACCTTCAAGGACCCGAACGTGCTCGGGGCCTTCCTGATCCTGCCGGCGCTGTTCTCGCTGCAGAGCGTCGTCTCCGACAAGGCCGGCAAGGCGTTCCGCAACGTCATCGCCTTCGGCATCATGTCGCTGGCGATCCTGCTCGCGTTCTCCCGCGCCGCCTGGGGCGGGCTGGTGCTGACATCCGCCTTCATGCTGGCGCTGATGGTGCTGACCAGCCGCACCAACGCGCAGCGCTCGCGCATCATCGTCATGGCGATCCTGGCCGCGGTGCTTGGCCTTGCGCTGATCGCGGTGTTGATGTCGTTCGATTCCACCGCCGAGATGTTCAAGCAGCGCGCGAGCTTCGACCAGAGCTATGACGAAGGCCGCTTCGGCCGGTTCGGCCGGCACATCCTGGGAGCGGAGATGGCGCTCGACCTGCCGTTCGGCATCGGCCCTCTGCAATTCCACCGCTTCTTCCCCGAGGACACCCACAACTCCTATCTCAACGCCTTCATGTCGGGCGGCTGGTTGTCCGGCATCTGCTATCCCGCGCTGGTCTTCACCACCGTCATCATGGGCGTCAGGCACATCTTCGTGCCTGTGCCCTGGCAGCGCGCTTATCTCGCGGTGTTCTCCGCCTTCGTCGGCACCGTCGGCGAAAGTTTTGTGATCGACACCGACCACTGGCGGCATTTCTGGATGATGCTGGGCGCGATGTGGGGCATGATCGCGGCGACGCAGATCTACAAGTCTAGGGCTGGCGACGAAGCTTCTTCAGCTTGAGAGTGGGCCGCTTTTCCGGCGGCGTATCGAGCAGGCCCTTCAGCGCTGCGGTCGCCGCGAGCACGCCCTGGTAGCCCTCATTGGCGAAACGCAGCAGCAGGCGCAATTCCTGGTCGGAATAGCCGCCAAAAACCTTCTCCATCGCCTGCTGCATCGGCACGTAGAACTGGCCGAGCCTTTGTATCGCCTCCGGCACGACGGTAATGAAAACCTTGCGACGATCGGCATCGTCCCGTTCTCGGCGCACCAGCCCCGCCTTTTCGAGGCGGTCGACCACGCCGGTGATGGCGCCGGTCGTGAGCCCCGTCACTTCGGCGAGACGGCCGGCAGTGACGCGGCCTTCGAGATACAGGATGTCCATGCATTCGAGATCGGAATTGGCAATTCCGGCCACGTTCGCAACGGTCTGCCCATAGAGCACGCCCTGCGCTGACGACCTGCGCATCGCCTCCTCGAGCTCCTGCAGCAGCGCGGCGCGCGCCTTCGTCCTTGACAAGGCAGACCTCGTATCTTAGTGGACATATATCTTAGTTACTAAGAGATTTAGCGACCGTAATTCTCATAGCACCACGGAAACGTCGGGAGCAAGCCATGTCCTATCGTCCCCGCAAGGCCCTGATCATCGGCGCCGGCATCGCCGGGCCCGTGGCGGCGATCCTGCTGCGCCGCGCCGGCATCGAGTCCGCGATCTACGAGGCCTGGCCCTATTCGAAAGGCATCGGCGGCGGCCTTCAGATCGCGCCGAACGGCATGCAGATCATGGACGAGATCGGCCTTTCGAACGAGCTGATCAGCCGCGGCTCGATCGCGGAATCGTTCGATTTCTATTCGCAAGCCGGAGAGAGGCTCGGCTCGATCAACCGCGACCTCGCGCGGCGCTTCGGCCAACCCGCGGTCAATGTCTGCCGCGCCACGCTGAACGAGATGCTGATCGACAAAGCCTGGTGCGCATGCGTTTCACTCCATTTCGAGAAGCGCCTGATCAAGATCGAGGATCGCGGCGACCAGCCGATCATCGCCTACTTCGCCGACGGCACCACGGCCGAAGGCGACTTCCTGATCGGCGCCGACGGCGTGCACTCGGTGACGCGCCGCCAGGTGGTGCCGGACGGGCCGCAGCCGTTCGATACCGGACTGATCGGCTTCGGCGGCTTCGTGCCGCACGCCGTCCTCGACGGCCGGCCGATCGGCCGGCACGTCGAGACTACGTTCGGGCAGAGCGGCTTCTTCGGCTACGGCTATTGCAGCCCCGATCCGACCGACGGCGTGATGTGGTGGAGCACGCAGCCGGCGCACGGCATGGACGCGGCGATGTTCCGCGCGCTCGACCACGCGACGCTGAAGCAGCACCTGCGCGGCTTCCACCGCGGCTGGCACGATCCAATCCCTGGCATCATCGAGGCAGCCGAGAACATCGTGGTCACGGACACGCTCGACGTCGCCACCCTGCCGACCTGGTCGCGCAAGCGCTCGCTGCTGATCGGCGATGCCGCCCATGCAACCAGCCCCCACGCCGGCCAGGGCGCTTCGCTCGCGCTGGAGGATGCGATGCGCCTTGCCCGGTTGATGCAGGAGGGTCAGGAGCTCGGCGCCACCTTCAGGGAATTCGAGGCCGAGCGCCGTCCGCGCACCGAGAAGATCGTCGCCATGGCGCGACGCAACGGCAACAGCAAGCGCGAGTTCAGCGCCACCGGCGCCTGGATGCGAAATCAGATGATGAAATGGCTGCTGCCGCTCGGCGCAAAGGGCATGGATTTCATGTACGCCTACGACGCGCGGGCGGTGTAAGCGCATCAGGTCGAAACGAACTCGGCACAGGCGGCGCGAGAAGGACCAGTCGCAGAGCGTCACCACATAGCCGATGTCGGCACGACGATTGATCAAGCCTCTGTCGCACTCTCTTCGTCTTCAAGCTTCTTGCGCAGTGCCTTCATGAGGCGACCGGCGGTCCTGAGCTCTTCCATCGGCAGACCTTGCACGAGTGCGTTGATTCTGGGGTCGTACAGGCGGATGGCAGCGTCGTAAGTCTTCCGCCCCTTGTCCGTCAGCACCACGAGGTGGGCGCGACGGTGATGTGGATTGGGCTCGAACGTAACGAGCCCTTCCTGGGCCAGGTCATTGACGATGCGCTGAACGTTCTGCCGGTTCGCTCCGAGGTCGCGGGCGAGCCAGGCGACCGGCTGGGCGCGGTCCGCGGCCACGATTGCCCCCAGAATTTGCCAGCGGGCGCTGGTCAGGCCGAGCGGAGCGACCAGCCGGTCGCCCCACGTCACGGTCAGGTTGTTGACCCTGAACAGATCGAGAATGAGGTCAGTCAAGGCATCACCGGCCGGAGATCGCTTCGGAGCGCGCATATTCTCACCATGATGTTTATTGACATCATCATGTCAATATGGTTCTTTGTATCATAAATATCGACACCATCATGTCATATTGAACAAGCTAGCCGTTCTCGGTCAAGGAAACCTAGTGATGATCAAGGTGATTCATCCCATCGCTGGCGCAATCGCGCTTCTGACCATCTCGACATTTTGGCTGTCGACTGCGCTCAGTGAGCTTTTCGCATCCCAAGCCGTCATCACCGCCATCAAGACGGCCATACCATGGGGCTTTCTTTTGCTGGTCCCGGCGCTGGCGGCGGCGGGGGGCACGGGCCTTACGCTGGCACGGGGTCGGCGAGCCGGCCTGGTCAGCGCCAAGATCAAGCGAATGCCGCTGATCGCCGGCAATGGCGTCCTGGTCCTCGTCCCCGCCGCACTGTTCCTCGCACATAAGGCGAGCGCCGCCGAGTTTGATGCAGTCTTCTATGCGGTGCAGGCTGTCGAGCTTGCCGCAGGAGCTGTGAACATCACCTTGCTCGTGCTCAACACGCGAGACGGCTTGAGGATGAAAGGTCGGTTTCGCCGCCTGGGAGAAGGGAAGGTGACAGCTACTCCTCCACAGCGAACGTCAGCCCCGCGTTCTCGACCAGCCGCTTGATCAGCTTGTGCTGCATCGCCGCGCCCGGCGTCCAGAAGCCGGCTGCGACGTCGGTCGTGTCGCGCAGCATGCAGATCGCGCATTCGGAGATCATCTTCGAGGTCGAGCCGTAGCCGGGATCGCGATCGCCGGTGACGCCGGCGCGAACCATGCGGCCATCGGGTGCGATCGCGATATAGAGCAGATCGAACAGACCGTTCTCGCGCTCTTCCTTCGACGGCCCCTCGCCCGGCTTCGGTGCGTCGGGGCCGGTCTTGCCCGCATTGGCAGCCATCACGAGCTTGGCGTTGGCCTCGCCCTTCTCGCCGGGACCGGTCAGGACCATCTCGTCGTAGACGAAGTCCTGGCCGTAGGGAAATCCCATCAGCATGTTGGAGCGGTGAACGTTGCGGGTGTTGATCAGCGCCATCATGAACGGCGCCGCCCAGGATTGCAGGTCCTCCTCGAAGGCGGCCCTGTTGCCTTTCGGCTGCTTCGGGCCGCTGAAGCCGGGCGTCAGCGCAAAATGATCGTTGAGAATGGCGACAAGGCTGAGATCCTTGGCCACGGCATCGAAGGTCGCCTTCGCGCTCGCGGCGGTGCCGCCCGAAAGCGTGCCGCGCATGTCGCGCACGCGGCCCTTCACGCGCGGGGCCGGCGCGCCGAAGGCACGTTTGGCCTCTTCCTGCACGAAGAACGTACCGAGCTCGAACGGCACGGAATCGTACCCGCAGGAAAACACGATCCGTGCGCCGCTCTCTTTCGCAGCCGCCTCGTACTTGTCGATCATCTGGCGCATCCAGATCGGCTCGCCGCAGAGATCGAAATAATCCGTGCCCGTGGCGACGCAGGCGGCGAGCAGTTCCTCGCCATAGAGCTGATACGGGCCGACGGTGGTGATCACCGACATCGTCCGTTCCGCCATCGCCTTCAGCGAGGCCGGGTCCGACGCATCCGCGACAATAAGCTCCGTATTCCCGGGTGCGCCGATCGCATCGCGCACCGATTTCAGCTTGCCGAGGCTGCGGCCTGCCATCGCCCATTTGAGCGAATGGTCGCTCTTGTAATGCTGGGTCAGGTATTCGGCGACGAGCTGGCCGGTAAAACCGGTCGCGCCATAGACGACGATGTCGAATTTCGCAGAGCTCATGGTCGGCCTTTGCTTTGCTTCTTCGCGTAGCTCACGCCCATGCCGGCACGGACGTCGCTTTGAATCCCATAGGGCGGGATCGGATAACGCAGGCCGTTCTTCGCCAGCGCCTTCATGCCCACAACTGCCTTGGCGAGATGTTCCGGCTTCAGGGCCATCAGCATCTCCTCGTCCGGCACGCCGCCATAGCGCCGTTCGGCATAGCATGGCAAGGACAGGCTGGGCTCGCCCGTCTTGAGCGCCCTGCCCCACGAATCGGCGCAAGCGGTCTCGCCGACCACGCCCCATTCGAACTTCTTGTAGCCGGTATATTGCAGCCCGTTGATCAGGATGATCATCTGCCCCGGGTCGCATAGACGAGACAGATGTCCGGCGGATCGAGCCGGCCGCTCGCCAGCGGACTGACCGCGAGCGCCTGATATTGTCCGAACGGAACCACGTCCAGCGCCTCCTGGCGCTTGCGTGCGTCCTCCGCCGTGCCGTGCCAGACCCCGACATAGTTTTCGCCGGCGAGCCATTTCTCGTCCTGCGGTGCAAGGCCGATCACCGCGCGGCATTGCGCGCCGACGAGATCGTCGGCTGTGATGCCGACCGTCCAGCCCAGACGCGCCGCCATGCTGACGATCTGGTCGGTGGTGTGGACCGCGTTCGGCCGCCGGATTTTGGGGATTGCCTCCATGTCCGCGGTCCGCGCGAACAGCTTCATGCCGATCACCGTGGTCTTCAGCCGCAACAGGCTGTTGAGATCGGCGACGAGGCCGGCAAGATCGATGCGGTCTGCACTCTGCTGTTGCATGGCGTCCTCCCGGCCGGCAGTCGCGCGCCGGCGCTGTTATTGTTTCTTGAACGGTTCTAGTCCTTAGCCGGTCCCGGGAGCAACTCGCCAGTCCGGCCCATCAGGCGGTAGGCGACGAGTCCGATCCATTCGCGCACGGCGACCTCGGTTCGGCCGAGCCCGTCCGTGCCGACATTGGTGAAAGAGAAGAGATCGTCACGCCCGCCCATTCGCCAGTCCACGGGATAGGCTTCCACGTCAAATCCCGCCTTGCGAAAGATCCCCATCGAACGCGGCATGTGAAAGGCCGAGGTGACCAGGAGCCAGCGTTCGCCTAGCTTGGGCGCCACCAATTGTTTTGTGAAGATGGCATTCTCGTAGGTGTTGCGAGAGTCCCGCTCGAGGATCAGGCGCTGCTTGGCGATGCCCAGATTCTCCAGGATCGGCGCGGAGTAGTCGGCCTCCCGAGAGTCCGTCGAAAGCAGGTTCGCGGTGCCCCCGGTGAAAACAATGCGCGTGTTCGGATAGCGGCGCGCGAGCTCGGCCGGCGCAAACAAGCGATCGGCCGCGTGCGCGACGACCGGCGTGCGGTGCGCCGCCGACAGATCGGTGTCGACCGAGCCGCCGAGCACGATGATGCCGTCGGGCGCACCGCGCGACGGATCCCACGGCGGAAAACGCGACTCCAGCGGATAGAGCAAAAGGTTGCCGACCGGCGAAAACGCGGCGAGCGCCAGCATGATCAGCGTGGCCGCGGCGAGCTTGCGGCCGAATGCGGCAAAGCGCGTCGCCATCAGGACGACCGAGACGATCCCGAGCTCGATCATGAAGTTGATCGGCAGCACCGCGGCGCCGAGGGTCTTGGACAGGACAAAAAGCAGGGGAGCCTCGCTGGAATGATCGTGCCTGTTGCGCGCGGGCTTGACCCGCCCGTCGATCTTCAGAAAGCTTCTTGGAAGAGGATCGATTGCCTGGTCAAGCCCGGGCCTGTGAAACGGACGGACACCCCATGACCCATCACCACCTGCATTCCAGCCCCGAGACCTGTCATTGGGGCTTCTTCGAGGCCGCGCTCAAGCCCGTCCTCACCATCGCGAGCGGTGACGAGGTCACGGTCGATACCATCAGCGGCGGTCCGGACATGCTGCCCGACCGCAGCAAGTTTCACATTCCGCCCGAGATGCACGAGGTTCATGCCAGGAACGAGCGCATGCTGCCGGGCCATATCCTCACCGGCCCGATCGCGGTCGAGGACGCCGAACCCGGCGACGTGCTCGCGGTCGAGATCCTCGACGTCCAACTCCGGCAGGACTGGGGCTGGAACATGATCAAGCCGCTGTCCGGCACCCTGCCCGACGATTTCCACGAGACGCGCATCCTGAACATCCCGCTCGACCGGTCGCGGATGGTCGCCCGCATGCCGTGGGGGCTCGACCTGCCGCTCAAGCCGTTCTTCGGCGTGATGGGCGTTTCGCCCCCTCCCGCCTGGGGCCGCATCTCCTCGCTGGTCCCGCGCGCCATGGGCGGCAATCTCGACAACAGGGAGCTTGGCGCCGGTGCGACGCTGTATCTGCCGGTGTTCGTCCCGGGCGCGCTGTTCTCCTGCGGCGACGGCCATGGCGTGCAGGGCGACGGCGAGGTCTGCGTCACCGCGATCGAGACCGCGCTCCAGGGCCGCTTTCGCCTGACACTGCGCAAGGACCTCAGGCTCGAATATCCCCGCGGCGAGACGGCGACGCATTACATGACCATGGCGATGGACCCCGACCTCGACCAGTGCGTGGTGCGGGCGCTGCGCGACATGATCGTGCTGCTCGGCGAGAGGCGCAATTTGTCGCGCGAGGACGCCTATACGCTGTGCAGCCTGGCGGCCGACCTGCGGGTCACCCAGACCGTCAACGGCTCAAAGGGCATCCATTGCATGATCGAAAAGACGATCGTGCACGGCTGAGCCGACCTGCCCACGCCTGACCTGTCGAGGCCACACCGCCGCCTGCCTGCCGCGCGGCGTGTCCTACCATGCCTGATTTCCCTCGCGATTCCAACGAGCTGACCAAGCGCCGCGGCCTGCATTTGACTTCCGCCTCCAAACCTAAATAGAGTCTTAATTGTTACTTTTATGTACACGAGTAAGAGGCTAGCGTTTCGTCCATGGCCACCGAAAAAGCCGAGACTGACCGCATTCCCGTAACCTTGGCGCTCTCGACCATCACCTATCTGGAGAAGCTGGTGAGACAGGGCACCCACGGCACCAGCGTTCCCGGCGTCGCACGTACCCTGATCGAGGAAGGCATCCGTCTCGCCATCAAGGACGGGCTTTTGTCGATTCGCGACAATGGCAGGACGTGAGCGCGCGCCGAACGTGAGGCGGACGGATCTCGAGAGACGGATGGCCGCCATCTGCAACCTGGGACCGCACCAATGCCTGTTCTCTCCCCGACCTGGACCGACGAAAGAATCGAACTTTTGAAGCAGCATTTCGAGGCCGGGCTCTCCTGCCGCGAGATCGCCGCCGACATCGGCGTCAGCCGCAATGCCGTGATCGGCAAGCTGTCTCGCCTCAATCTGACGCGCGGCCGGACCATCGACGATCGCAAAGTTCAGGACCGGGGCTTGGCGCCTTCGCGCACATCGCGGACCGTGCCGCGGCTGCAATACGAGATGCTCGCCACGATCTATGGCGAGCCTAGCGCGCCCGTAGTCACTGGCCCTATCGACGACGCCAACCGCTGCTCGCTGCTGGAGCTTGCCGAGAACCGCTGCCGCTGGCCGATCTCGACGCCCGGCGCGGACGATTTCTGCTTCTGCGGCAACTCCGCACCCGACGGCCAGTCCTATTGCGCCGGCCACAGCCGCCTCGCCTACCGGCCGAATTCCCGCGCGCGCGTCATGCGCGCTTAGAACCGTATTCTAGAGCCGTGTCCTCAAACGAAAAACCTCCGGCAGGGCATTGCCGGAGGTTTCTGGAGGTTTAGCATCAAGTCAGAGCCGCAACTTTCGTCATCGGCTGCGAGTTATATAGCTTAGTAACTCAGGTAAGTAAATAAATTTGGGGCCGATCGAATCGCATGGCTCGTCTTCGTCGCCCGCACAGGCCGCGGGATTTTCCGAAAGCCATCGTCGTAAAAAAGCTCATCTCATAAAAAAAGCCCCGGCGGTGTCCCGCCGGGGCTGCGTCATATCCGAAGATCAAGGCTTACCAGTTGCGCTGGGCGCGAACGAGCAGGCTGTAGGTGTCCTGGTCCTTCAGCTCATAGGTCGCCGCGGGCTTGGCAACGCTGGTGAGCGCCGGCGTCGTGATCACGCCCGAGTACTTCTGGTCAAGATGGCTGTAGGTGAAGTCAGCCGAGAAGGTCAGGTTCTTGACCGGGGTCCAGCGGGTGATGACACCGATCTGGCCGATGTTGAAGTCCGGGTTGCAGGTGCCGGTCAGGGTCGCGAACGCGGCGCTGCCGCAGATCATGCCCTTGGCCGTGCCGCTGTAGTTGACGGCGGCCCACGCACCATAGAGCGCCGAGTTCCAGTACGGGCTCCAGTTGTGGGTGTAGGCACCACGGAAGCCGTAGGTCTTGGTCAGCTCGAGGCCGCTGCCGGGTGCGAACACCGCGTCAGACACGCCGGCGAAGCCGATGCTCTGATACGCGCCGCCCGAACCGCCGAACATCGAGTAGCTGGTCGCTGCCAGCTCCTGGAAGTTGTAGCGGCTCGCACCTTCGGTGTAGACGCCCGAGATGTTGATCACGTCGCCGGCACCGGTCGGGATGTTCTTGATCCCCAGAGCCAGCTGGACGGCCCAGCCCCACTTGTCTTCAGGGTGACCGGTGGCTTCGCTCGCGCCGTAATAGCCGACATGGTTGTCGTGCGCTGCGACCGAGGCCTGGAACAGGCCCCAGGCCTGGTCGACGCGGAGCGTGCCGACGAGATCGGGAGAGCGGGTGCCGCCGAGATCGTTGGAGCCGTAAGCACCGCCGAGGACGCCGGTGGTGGACATGCCGGCCGTATTCCAGAGCGCGGTCTGGAACACCTGCGTCTGGTCCTGGGCCGAGACGATCGCCGTCACGCCCTGGCCGAGATCGGCGGTGTAGGTGAACTGGGCAACACCGTTGGTGCTGCCGCTGCCGCCGACGAGCTGGTCGAAGTTGTTGCCGGGATAGTTGATCCAGGGCGCGTCGAACTGCGACACGGCCTTGCCCATGGTGAAGCCGGCGAACTGGATGAAGGCGTAGTAGACGCCGAGCGCGCCGCCGGAGGTCGTGCCGTCGGTGCCGTTCACCGCGCCGCTGGTCGAGCCGATCAGGCCCGTGCCTGCGGCGTTGAGCCCGAGCGTGCCGCTGTACTGGGTGGCACCCGTTCCCGAACCGGCGCCGACATAGTTGCCGGTCGTCCAGGTGAAGACCGCATCGAAATAGGTGCGGACAACGCCGTATTCGGTCGCGGTGCGGGTGTCGATGTTGAGATCTTCACGAGCGCGCATCGAGTAATAGTTGGTCAGGCGGTTGTTGGCCGCGAAGACGTTGTTGTACTGGGCGCTGTAGTTGCCGCCGGCATTGAGCGCCACTTCGGCACGCAGATAGCCGCCCAGCTTGATGCAGGTGTCGCTGCCCGGGATGTAGTAGAAACCCGCGCCGTAGAGCGAGCAGACCTTCACGTACTCGACCGCCTTGGCCTTGACCGGAAGATCAGCCGCCTGAGCTCCACCGACGGCGATCAGACCCGCCGCAGTGCCGAGCAAAAGGCTCTTCACCAATTTCATATTAAAACCTCCAAGTTGCTCATGTTACGAAGACCGGACCGTGAGGCCCCCCAGATCCCCGTCTTTCAAATCCGCTCGGCCGCTTTGCGCTTTCGGACACACCCTCTTTCCACGCGAGGGCCGTGAGCAAACCACCTGCAACGGGACGATCGAGTACCCCCCACCGTCAAGGAGCAATATGCCTGCGCCGTTCACTAATCAAAATACCTTATTTGGTAAGCTTTGTGGTTTCGCTAAACCTGTGCCCCCTGAGCAACACCGCTGCGAGGCGATTCCGTGAGCTGATCATCTTTGTAGTTTTAGTGACGAAATTACCCTGCTCTGCACTTGCGTCAGAGCAGGCTTGCGTGGACTATGGCTTGCACGATACCGGCCGCATACAAATCAGATCACGGGAGTGACGCTGTGTCAGCGACGAGGAAAGAAGGGGCGCGCCTCCGCTCCATCGGCAATCTGGATATCATCAGGCGCTTCACCTGGGAGATATCGTCGATCAACATGTACCTGGAGGAGCTGCGTCAGTTCTGGGCGAGAACGCTCGGCATCAGCGGCCCGCAATGGCTGATCCTGATGGCGATCTCCGACCTCGACAAGGACGACGGCATTCCGGTCAACGTCGTCTCGAAACTGCTCCACGTCGACCCGTCGTTCGTCACTACCCAGTCCAAGCTGCTCGAGAAGAAGGGCCTGTTGCGCCGTCGTCCCTCGCCGACCGACGCACGGGTGGTGCGGCTGTCCCTGACCGAGAAGACGCAGAAGCACCTGGCGAGCCTCAACGAGCAGTACAAGACGATCAAGGAATTCGTCTTCCAGGAGTTCGACGAGAAAGAGCTGACGGAATTTACCACCAAGCTCGCGATGCTGAAGACCCGTCTCGAAAAGGCCTGCGTACGCCTGACCCTCGACTTCTGAGTCGACGTCCTCAGATGCGCCTCGCGGCGCCGAGCCGGGATTCGAGCCAGTCGAAGATGTATTCATTGGCGAGGCTCGGATTATCCGCATGGCCCTGCGCCGCGCCGGTTTCGGCCGCGGTGAAGACCTTCAACATGACATCCGAACTGCCGAGCCGGGACGTCTGGACGATCTGACGCGCCCGATCGGCCTTGAGCCAGCCGTCCTCACCCAGCGTGATCAGCACCGGACAGTCTGCGCTGGAGGCCATCAGCGGCGCATGCGGCACCGGAACGATGCTGACGTCGCTCATCGCGAACCGGCTGGCAAAGAAGGCCCGCTCGTGCAGGTCCCACAGGCCGCCATCGCAGACGGCGGCGGCAAGCCGCGGCTCCTGCAGCACCGCGCGCGCCACGAAGGAAGAGCCCCAGCCATCGGCGACGATCGCGACGCGCTCGAAATCGACGTCGCTGCAGGTCTCCAGATAGTCCATGACGCACGGAATCGCGCTCTCGAGATCCCGGCGCCGCAACAGCGCGTCGAGATAGTCGTCGCGCTGGTCGCCGAACAGATCCAGCGCCAGCAGCGAGAAGTCGCGCTCGCGCGCATGCGGCGCGAGCTTGAACAGAAACTCCTCCTTGCGGTGGCCCGGCTCGCCGATGCAGATCACGGTCGGGGCTCGCACGCGTCCCGACGGCGCGGGCAGGAAATAGCCCTGCAACGAATGGCCGTCGAGCCAGGGGATCGTCACGACTTCGCCGGCAGGCTCGCGCGCGGCGAGGAAGCGGCGGGCGCAATCCTGCATCGCGAGGACCGCGACCCAGCGGCGCTCGTCCGCCTGATCGAGCGGCATCGCGGCCGCACTGTAGTAATTCATGGCGCGGAGCCAGTTGCGTTGCGCGGTCGCCCTGTGACCTTCCGCGAACGCGGCCTCGGCACGATGTCGATTGGTCTGCGCCAGCTTCTTCCACTCGCGGTGCCAGGACTGGTCGTCGCCCCGCTTCAGCTGCCGCGCGATCATCAGGCATTCCGCGATCGTGGCGCCGCCCTCCTGGGCCGCGGTCAGGAGCCGCGTGAACTCAGCGGAGATGTCCTCTCGCTCCGGGCAAAGGATCCAGTCGTCGGAGAGGCATGCGGGTATCATCGGGAGCTACGCTCTGGTCATCGCCTTACACATGACTGACTAAACTATTTTGGTTCCCTGACCAAGCTGCCGTGCGCCGAATGAGAGCCGTTGGAGATCACCATCGCTTGAACGCAGGGACGGGTCGCATGCGTGACATTCCTATTCGTCATGAATGGCCGAACACGGGCAGGACGCCGGCAGCGCACTGGCAAGAGAACTGCCAAGAGAACTGGCAAGAGGTGGCACGCGAAATTGCCTGCGCGCCTCTTGCTATGATGAGCATCATACCTATATCCGCGCGCCCGGCGGCCGCCTCAGCCGAGCCGCCAGCCGACTTCCTGCGTGAAGCTTTCGTAGAAGGATCTTTCGTAGGCCTGCTCCGGTGTAGCACGAACGCGCTCGTCAAGGCGCTTTGCGTCCTCGCCCACGAGAATGCGCCATTGCTCCGCCTTGACCCCGTCGAGAATGATCCGGGCGGCCTGCGCCGCCGTCGTCGGCGCATCCTCGAGGAAGCTGCGGGCGCGCTCGGTGAACACCGCCTGGATGTCTTCGTCCGACATCTTGTCGGCATCCGGCACGCCGGCCGCGACGATGCGCTTGCGGGTCAGCGCGACCTCGTCGGCGTTGAGCCGCTCCGAGCCGTCGGCGCTCTGCACCTTGCGCGAATTGGAGACGATCGAGGTGCCGATATGGCCGGGCATCACCACCGAGCATTTGACGTGCGGCGCGTGCAGGCGGAGGTCGTTGATCAGCGCTTCGGTAAATCCTTTCACGGCGAACTTCGCCGAGCTGTAGGCGGTGTGGGACTGGTTCATGCCGATCGAGGCCCAGAAGCCGTTGACGCTCGCGGTGTTGACGATGTGGGCCTCGTCGGCCGCGACCAGCATCGGCAGGAAGGTGCGGACGCCGAGATAGACGCCGCCCCAGCAGATGTTGAAGGTGCGCTCCCACTGCTCGCGGGTGTTGGTGAACAGGCTACCGCCGCCGCCGATGCCGGCGTTGTTGAACAGAAGATGGATCCGGTCGGTCTTCTGCTGCTCGGCGAGCTCGTCGCGGAAGCGCTTGAGATGATCCTCGATCGAGACGTCGGCGACATGAGTCGTGACGCGCAGGCCCTGCGGCAGCTTCTCGACCTCGCACAGCCGCTTGGTCTCGGCCATCGCGGCTTCCGAGACGTCGCACATCGCGACATTGCAGCCCTCGGCGACGAGCTGCCGCGCGAGCTCGCGTCCCATTCCCGTGCCGCCACCGGTGATGACGGCGATCTTTCCCGCAAAATCCTTCATGGGACTTTCGGCCCCTCCCTTCTCGGTATGTTTCTTCACAGCTCGCGCCGCGCGCATCGGAGCGCGCACAAAATGTAGCAGCGCCGCATCCGCAGGTAAAAGCGGATCGGCGCTGCCATGCTCATCAGTAATTTCGGGGCGTGGACTATTCGGCCGCCTCGACGCGCCGCCCGTTCAACGCGCCAAGCCCGTCCAGCGCCTTGCGGATCGCCGCCTGCTGCGCGCTTGAGGCCTCCGGCATCGGCGCGCGCGGATAAGTCCTGGGCAGGCCCTGCAGCGTCTGCGCATAGCGCGTGCAGGCCGGCAGATTGTCGGCGATCACAGCGTTCCACAGCGTCAGCAGCTTCTTGTGCAGATCGAGCGCGCGTGGATGGTCACCCGCCTTCACCGCATCCCAGAGTGCGACGGAGGCATGCGGTGCCGCGGTCAGGATCGCGGCGATCGAGCCATGGGCCCCCAACGTGTAGGACGGATACATCAGGGCATCGACCGCGCTGTAGATCAGCTTGTCAGGCGCCATCATCATCAGGTCCGCGAACAGTTTCAGGTCCCCCGCGCTCTGCTTCACGCCGACCACCAGCGGCACCTCGGTCATGATCCGCGTCAGCAGTGCCGGCGACAGATACGACCACGGCACCACGTTGTAGATGATGATGGGCATGCCGGTCTCATCAGCCATGGCGCGGAAATGCGCCACCATCGCCTCGTCGTCCGGCTTGAACAGATAATGCACCGGCGTGACCTGGAGCGCGGCGACATTCATGTCGCGCACCAGCTTGCCGCGGCGGATCGCATCACGGGTGGAATCGACGATGATGCCGGCGATCACGGGAATGCGTCCCTTCACCGCGGCGACCGTCGCCTCCATCAGGTCGCGATATTCCTCGTGATCGAGCGTGTGCCCCTCGCCGGTTGAGCCGCCGGCCGCGACGCCATGCGCGCCGGCGCCGATCATCCAGTCGACCTGGGGCGCTACAAGCTTGTAGTCGATCTCGCCATCCTTGCGGAACGGCGTCGTCATCGGCGGAATCACGCCGGTCGGTCGTGCCTTCATGGTCTGCCCTCGCGTTTCCATATCCCTTGTGGCGGTCCCGCTCTTTTGGCGGGTGGCCACGTCCTTCCGAGCCTACCGGCTGCGCGCGGCCTGTGAAGCGCCACCGGCGCGGCGCTGCCCCCGGAATTCGACATCCCTGCGACTCACCCCAGCCGGTTCCCCGTATTTGCCCGGCTCCGGTTTAGGGGCAATTTTTTCACAATCCGAATCGTCAAATGGAGTCCGGACGCTGGGTCGAGTCGGCCAGGCCAGCGTGTTGTTTGCGTCACAGGCTCTGGCACTCCGCTTGCATCCTCTTCGTGGTCAGAAACTACCGATGAGGTGACTGGAATGTTCGTGACCGTCGTTGCCGTGCTCTGCCGGCTGAGTGCAGCCAGCTCAGGCAGTTGCATCGAGGAAATCGTGACCGACAGCAACATGACGCCCGAGATGTCGATGATGCAGTGTGCGATCGGCGCACAGGCCCCCCTGGCGAAATGGATGGGCGAGCATCCGATCTACCACGCCAACTGGCGGCTCGATCGCTACAAATGCGTTCCGGGTCGCTACGAGATCAAGGGCCACGCCTAAGGCCCCGCAAAATTACTGATACCAAGACGACGGACCAAGACTAAAAACGAGGAAACGCCCCGGAGGCCGACTGGTCCTTCCGCGCGGGCACCGACAGCGCCAGACCCCATTGCGGCGGCGCGCTTTGTGACAATCACACCCACTCCTTAAGCCACTGCTCGCAAGATGATCACACGCGCACGCCGCCCATCCGGCGTCAGCGCGGGAAGCCGAATAGCGGTTGCCCGACGCTGGGGCCGAGGCCATACTTGGCGCCTCGATAGTCGTCGATGGCGAGCCCGGTGTCGAAGCGCTCTGTTCTTCCCCCCAGCCGCGGACCTCATCAAACCGATTTACGCGAGCACGCCACGCTCGCGCTGCGGATGCAGAATTTCGCCGAGGCTGAGCGGCTTGCAGCCGAAGTCTTGAAGACGAGCCGGAACGATATCGTCGCGACATGGGTTCTTGGCCGCGCCTTGCTCGCTCAGAACCGCGCAGCGGAGGCCATCCTGCCCTTGGACAAGGCGGCGCGCCGCACGAGTGATCCGGGCATTGAAACTCTACTTGGCGCGGCCTTGGGCGAATCCGGACGTCGCACGGAAGCCGTCGAACAATTGCGCCGGACCGCGGCGCGTCGCCCGCCTTTCCTGCCGGCGTTCCAGGAACTCGCCGGCCAGCTTGCCAAGGATCGGCGCCTCGATGAGGCCATCGCGGTGATCGGCAACGCTCTCGCGCTCGCGCCGGAAAGCATCGACCTACAACTGGATCTTGCGCGCCTGCATCTCGAGCGCAATACGCGCGGTGAGGCGCGCGCGATTCTCGTCAAGGCCCACGAGGTCGCGCCTGGGCGTCCCGATATCTCGACCCTACTTGCACGCGTGCTGCGCCAGGACGGTGACTATGCCACGGCCGCAGAAATGTACCGGCTCGCGCTGGCGCTGCGCCCTGACGATGCCATGGCACGCACCAACCTCGCGGCCTGCCTGTTCGAGTTGGGTGAGCGCGAAGCGGGCGAGGCGAGCCTTCGTTCGGCCTTACACGGCCGCCCTCGCATGCTGGCACAAGCCGCCTACACGCTCGTCCATTCATCGCACGGCCGCTTCTTCTTCCGCCCGAGCGCGCTCAAGAAGTTTCTGCAAGGCGAAGTGCCGTAACACGGCTCACGCACGGAACTGCCGTCGATAGGCGCCGGGCTCCTGCGCGACCGACTTCGTCACCTCGAATACCCGCCGCATCTCCTCTGCAGTCAGTGGTGCGGTCTGAGCGACCCAGGTTTCCCGCTTCACCGCCATGCATTGCGCAATCGGTGTCCCCTTCTGCAGCACGCCGTTGAAATTCACGTCGTGCCAATGCACCGGGAAATGGATCCAGCTGTCACGATATCGATCGCAATCGACGAGGCCCGTCAGCGTCGTGAAGGGCAAATCAAACCGATTGATCGGATGCATGAACAGAACCGAATAGCCTTCCGGCGCTTCGATCAGCCATGGGTTACGAAACTTGATGAGAAGCCGGTCCGGCTCGAACAACGGCGATCCCGTGACCTGACTGGAGTCGTGAAATCCAACGGGAGAGCGCGGGAAATCGAGCTCACCACCGGCTGGCAGGTCATTGTCCCAGGAAATTTCCCCGTTCTCAAACCTGACATCGCACATCAATGGGATCAGGAAGCCGCTCGTCATGGCGTCGACGACCGGAGGACACCGCTTAACCGTATCCTCCTCGCGCTGATTGATCGCGTTGAACGCCTGCGTCGGCATCGCCTTCAGCCAGGCAGGCAGGCCTAAACTCGCAGGGACCGGCGGCGGCAATTTGTCTTCAAGACCCGGCGGACAGCGGAACTTGAGGGTCATCGGCTCGTCGGGCACTTCTGATGCTCTCATTGTCGCCGGGCGAGCCCTAGGCCTGATCGCGAACAGACAATGCATCCGTTGCGATGCTTTTCGCGCGTGTGCTCAGCCAAGCCTACGAACAAATGGTCGGAGCGAGAGGATTTGAACCTCCGACCCCTAGTCTCCCAGACTAGTGCGCTAACCGGGCTGCGCCACGCTCCGAACGTCGTTCCATTAGCTAGGATCGCCGCTTTGCGCAAGGCGAGGTGACACCATTTTGCTGCCTCCGCCGAAAGGCGCCGGAACTGACCCACAGCCGGGGAGATCCGGCGTCAGGCGTCCTTCAGCGCCTGATCCAGCATCTCGCGGCAGGCGATCAGTTCGGCGAGCACCCGTCCGAGGCGCTCCCGGTCGATGGCGCTGGGGCCGGCGGGCGCGGGGGTGCCGCCCTTGCGGAAGGTGGTGAGGATTTCCTCGTCGTCGGTCTCGGAGAAGCGGAAGTCGATGCCCTCCTCCTCCTCGCCCTGGTAGTCGTCATCGTCGCTGTCGCGGGCGCCGCGGACGCCGGTCTCCTCCTCGGGCTCCATCAGGCTCGCACCGACGGCGTCCTCGATGGCGCCGAACGAGACCGCGGCCGCGCTGTCGGCGAGGCCCTGCACTGATTTGACGCCGTGTTCTTTCAGGATCCGCTGCACCCCGCGGATGGTGTAGCCCTCCCCGTAGAGCAGACGGCGGATGCCCTTGAGCAGGTCGACGTCGTCCGGGCGGTAATAGCGGCGGCCGCCGCTGCGCTTCATCGGCTTGATCTGGGAGAATCGCGTCTCCCAGAACCGCAGCACGTGCTGCGGAATGTCGAGTTCCTGCGCTACTTCGCTGATGGTTCGGAACGCATCCGGCGCCTTGTCCAAATGCCAAATCCTTATCCGGAGGGCGGATTACGCCTCGGGTTGCGCCTTGCTGGCGTCGCCATTGGTGCGGTGCTGGGCGTTGATGCGCTGCTTCAGGATCGCGGACGGCTTGAACACCATGACCCGGCGCGGCGAGATCGGCACCTCGGTGCCGGTCTTGGGATTGCGACCGATGCGCTGACCCTTCTTGCGGACCATGAAGGAGCCGAACGAGGACAGTTTCACCGTCTCGCCTTTCTCAAGGCAATCGGTGATCTCCTTCAGCACGAGTTCCACGAAGGCAGACGATTCCGTGCGCGACAGCCCCACCTTCTGGTAGACGGCCTCGCACAGATCGACACGCGTTACGGTTTTACTTTGATCGGTCATCGCCCTGCCCCACATCACGGCGAACAATTGTTGTCTGAAATTATGAGCTTACGATACGGCGGTCAACAGCGCTCATCAATGCAGGCGCATCGATAATCCGATCTGATTCGGGCAAAATTTTATCGACTGTGGCTTACCAGCGCACCAGCGCGGAGCCCCAGGTGAAGCCGCCGCCCATGGCTTCCAGCAGAACCAGGTCGCCACGCTTGATGCGGCCGTCCTTGCGCGCCACCGACAGCGCCAGCGGGATCGAGGCCGCCGACGTGTTGCCGTGAAGGTCCACCGTCAGCACCACCTTCTCCGGCGCGATATGGAGCTTGTGCGCGGACGCGTCGATGATTCGCTTGTTGGCCTGGTGCGGCACGAACCAGTCGATGCTGTCGGCATTGAGCCCGGTCGCCTTGAAGGCATCGACGATCACGTCGGTGATCATGCCGACCGCGTGCTTGAAGACCTCGCGGCCCTCCATGCGCAGATGGCCGACGGTCTGGGTCGAGGACGGGCCGCCGTCGACGAACAGCTTCGCCTTGTGACGGCCGTCAGAGCGCAGATGCGTGGTCACGATCCCCCGGTCGGTCGCGGCATTGCCCGGCTGCTCCTGCGCCTCCAGCACCACCGCGCCGGCGCCGTCGCCGAACAGCACACAGGTGCCGCGGTCGGTCCAGTCGAGGATGCGCGAGAAGGTTTCCGCGCCGATCACCAGCGCGCGCTTGAAGGCGCCCGTGCGCAGGAAATTGTCGGCGGTGGCGAGCCCGAACACGAAGCCCGAGCACACCGCCTGAAGGTCGAAGGCCGCGCCATGATTGATGCCGAGCCCGTGCTGCACGGCGACCGCGCTGGCGGGGAAGGTGTTGTCAGGGGTCGAGGTCGCGAGCACGATCAGGTCGATCGACTGCGCGTCCACGCCGGCATCGGCGAGCGCGGCCTGCGCCGCCTTGAGCGCTAAGTGCGAGGTGAACTCGCCCTCGGCCGCGATATGCCGCTCGCGAATGCCGGTGCGCTGCACGATCCACTCGTCGGACGTGTCAATGCGCGCCGCCAATTGGGCGTTGGTCACCACCTGCTCCGGCAAATAAGAGCCGCAGCCCAGCACGACCGAACGAATTTGAGTCACGAAACAGCCTCCTGCGCGGCCTGCACGGAATTGAGTGCACCACCTTCGCGGTTGAGCATCTGATTGATCTTGTTGAGGAGATCGAATTTGACCATCTCATAGCCAACATCAATCGCATAGGCAAAGCCTTCGGCAGCGATTCCGCCATGGCTCTTGACCACGATCCCGTTCAACCCCAGC
Organism: Bradyrhizobium sp. WSM4872; assembly: GCF_055811715.1. Lineage (NCBI taxonomy): Bacteria > Pseudomonadati > Pseudomonadota > Alphaproteobacteria > Hyphomicrobiales > Nitrobacteraceae > Bradyrhizobium > Bradyrhizobium sp. WSM4872. Next base: position 234,874 of record NZ_JBVVPT010000003.1, read on the forward strand.
AACACGCCGCCGTTGGATTTGTTCGGGTCCATCTTGTTCCGCAGGGCCTGGAAGGCGTTGCGCGCAAACAGATAGCCGAGCTTTGACAGCCAGCCCCGTTTCATCTCGTCCCGGAGCAATTCCGCCATCTGCCGCGCGGTTCCCTCCGCGGCCTTCAGCGCGATGTTGCCGCTGTAGCCCTCGGTGACGATGACGTCGGCCACCCCCTTGCCGATGCCGTCGCCCTCGACGAAGCCGAGATAGTCGAGCTCGGGCAGGTTCCTGGCGCGCAGGATTTCGCCGGCCTCGCGGATCTCCTCGTGCCCCTTGATCTCCTCGACCCCGATATTGAGCAGGCCGACCGTGGGACGCTTCTTGTTGAACAGCACGCTGGCCATCGCCGCGCCCATGATGGCGAGCGACACCAGATGATGCGTATCGCCGCCGATGCTGGCGCCAAGGTCGAGAACCACGGAATCGCCGCGCCTGGTCGGCCACATGCCGGCGATGGCCGGACGGTCGACGCCCGGCAGCGTGCGTAGGTGGAAGCGCGACATCGCCATCAGCGCGCCGGTATTCCCGGCCGAGACCGCAACATCCGCCTCGCCCTTTTTCACCGCATCGATGGCAAGCCACATCGAGGAGGTCCTGCGGCCGCGCCGCAGCGCCTGGCTCGGCTTGTCCTCGCCGCTGACCGCGACATCGGTATGGATGATCTTCGACGCCGCCTTCAGCGCGGGGTGGCGCTCGAGCTCGGGCTCGATCTTCGCGCGATCCCCGATCAGCAGGAATTCGATCTCGCGATGCCTGGCAAGCGAGATGGCGGCGCCTGGAATGACCACGGCGGCGCCGGCGTCGCCCCCCATGGCGTCAAGCGCGATGCGAACCTTGCTTGGCATAAAAGTCCTGGAAACCTGGTCTGGTGCGGTCTTGAACGAGCGGGGCCGCAAATGGGTTCGCCACGAACATGGCGGTCGGTCAAGCGCCACGCCGCACCCGGACCGGGGCGCGACAATAGCGTTTTGTTATCCCGAAACAACCTCTTGCCCCCAGCCTTTTGCATCTGGGAGCATCTGGCCGCGGACGGCGTAATTCACAAGAAACGCATCAAAATCAAACAGATAATTCGACCTTTCAAACCACCACCGCAAACACCTCGCGCCCCGTAGCAAAGCGGTCCTCTGGGAAAGACGGCAGCTATTGGTCTTTCTTCTTGCCCTGGAGTGCCTTCAGGACCGCAAAGGGATGGTCCTCCGGATCGGGGGCGATGACCTCGGGCTCAAACACGACCCCCGGCTTCCGCGGATAGGGGTCGACCGCCAGGAACAGGGCGTCGGTGGCGAGCCGGCCGAGGTCGATAGTGCCGTTGACGATCGCCTCCGGCGGGTCGGCGACCTGCTCCTGATCGTCCTGCCCCTCCTCCATCAGGTCGGCCAGGCGGCGGACCTCGGCCTCGGGGGCGAATATCAGGTCCACCGCCTCGTCGATGTCACTCTCCATCGGGTCAAGCGTGACCACACAGGTCTGGCCGATCCGGGCACGAACGTGGCCCGTAACCTGGATCCGGTTGCCGCTTTTCGGCACGACATCGAAGTCGGCCTGGACCGAGACAACCTCGCGCAAGCCAGCCGTCTCGGCCATGGCCTGCCGCTCGGCGGCCGAGGCCTCGAGCTTGCGATGCAGGCCGGTATCCGGGATCTGTGCAACGATGACGGGCACCCGCCAGGGATCGGGCCCGGTTGCTGGTATCGGTCGGGTCATGGCGTGACATCCTCAGGGAGTGCTGGGGGAAACTTGAAGGACGCACCCAGCAGTGCGGCCTCGCCGGTCCGGGCGAGCTCGGCCTCGACAGCCCTGGCATACGCCGCGAGCCGCTGCGCCTGGTCCATGCCGACCCCATTCAAGATATTCTTGCAGATCGCCGATGCCAGCGCCTCGCCGCCGCTTTCCATGGCCTGATCGTAGGCCTGGACCCGGCCGTAAAACGCCTCGCCGAAGGCTCGCATCCGCTTCGGAACGGTCTGGTCGCCTATCCCCATCTCGCGCAGATTGTCGTCCATGTCCTCGCAGAAGCGGTCGAACAGCGCCTGCGACAGCTCGGTGGCGCCGTGTCCGGGAGCGCCCTGGACCGTGCGCAGGCGGCGCAGCAGCAGCCAGAGGTGCAGCAGCAACAGATCGAAACGCCCGTTAACGGTATCCGGCACGCCCAAGTCGCGGTAAAATATGGGTTCTCGCGCCTGCGTCACGATCATGCCATAGATGGCTTCAATGGTGCCCGGCGAGGCTAGGCGGGGTTTCCTGAAGTGATTGAACGGCCAAAGCATTGTGGTTTCCGCAAGCGGGCGCGCGCGTGTTGCATTCAGAGCCTCCGCCCGGTACTTCAGCGCCTCGCGCGACGCAAGGGGACGGAATCAGTTCCGCTATGACGATAACGAACCAGACCAGCCTGCGTGCAGACAAGCCGCGCGGCCTTCAAGCACGTTGGCGCGGCTTGCGCCTGCTCGCGGCCGCGGCCCTGGTTGGCGCTGCGCTTGCGGGCTGCACCGGCGAGCAGTTCCAGAAGGGTTATATCCTGCCGCCTGGCGCGCTGGAGCAGATTCCGATCGGCGCGAGCCAGGACCAGGTGCTGATCGTGATGGGCACCCCCTCCACCGTGGCAACCCTCGACGGCGAGGTGTTCTATTACATCTCGCAGCGCTCCGAGCGCATGGTCGCCTTCATGAACCAGAGGGTGGTCGATCAGCGCGTCATCGCGGTCTATTTCGACAAGAACCGGCGCGTGCGCCGGCTTGCGAATTACGGTCTCCAGGACGGCAAGATCTTCGACTTCATCAGCCGGACCACGCCGACGTCGGGCCAGGAGATGAGCTACCTCACGCCGATCTTCAAGCTGCTCAGCTTTAACTGAGCCTTCAGCCTGCGGCTTCGTGCGGCTTGCCGTTGCGCGTCCTGTTCCATACGCTCCCTGCAAAACAAGATGCAGGGAGTGGATTCGTGCCCAATCAATTGCTGTCCCGCCGTCGCGTGCTCACCGGCGCTGCCGCCCTCTCGACCGCAGCGATCCTGCCGCGATCGAGTCTGGCGGACTGGAAGCCCACCGAAAACGTCCGCCTCGTCGTGCCGGCGGCCGCCGGCGGTTCGACCGACGTGATGGGTCGGCTTCTGGCGGCGCATCTGCAGACCGCCTGGGGCCAATCGGCCGTGGTGGAAAACCGGTCCGGCGGCGGCGGTACGATCGGCACAGCCGAGGTGGTCCGCGCCAAGCCTGACGGCCACACGATCCTGATAGGCAATCCCGGCCCGAACGCGATCGCCTACAGCATTTTCAAGAACCTCACCTACAAGCCGGACCAGCTCCAGCCGGTCTCCAACATGATCCGGATCCCGAACATCGTCTCGGCGCATCCCAAGACCGGCATCAAGTCGATCGCCGAGCTGGTCGCCTATCTCAAGGCCAATCCGGACAAGCTCAGCTACGCCTCCTCCGGCGTCGGCCAGAGCCCTCACCTCACCGGCGCCTGGTTCCTGCAGCTCACCGGCCTGAAGATGACGCACATCCCGTTCCGCGGCGCCGGTCCCGCGCTCCAGGCGGCGCTCGCCGGCGACATCCAGATCCTGTTCGACAACCTCTATCCGAGCCTGCCGCAGGTACAGAACGGCACCCTTACTGGCCTCTGCGTCACCACGACTGAGCGCAGCGACCTCGCGCCGAACCTGCCGACCATGCGCGAGAGCGCGCCGGAGCTCGCGGCTTTCGACGTCTCGTCGTGGTTCTCGGTTTTCCTGCCGAAGGGTGTGCAGCCCGCCGTTGTCGAGGCGCTCAACCTTCAAGTGAAGGCGATGCTCGAGCGTGACGATATCAAGAAGAACATCGTCGCCATGGGCGCCCGCGCCGACTACGGCACGCCCGACCAGTTTGCCGCCTTCGTGGACGCCGAGACGAAGAAGTTCGCCGGCATCATCCAGAAGGAAGGGCTGCAGATGGACGTGCAGTAGGTCCCGCTTGTGGCGCTGGGGATTTGAACCAGTTGAAGGCGAGGAGGATGGCCGCCGCCAGCGCGACTGCCAACATTGTGCGAGGCCCGGATTGCCGAGAGCCCCTTTGCGCCTTGCCGCAAGTTGGACAAACACTGTCTGCCGCCAACATGTCGCAGCCGCACCCTATACATCTGGTCGTCTCGAACTTCATGGCGACGGTCTCTTAGAGCGAACAACAAAAAACCCGCGGTTTGCACCGCGGGTTTGTCGCTTGTCGCGCACTGCAGGTTCAGTGCGCGAGGATCGCCAGCAGCAGCAGCGCCACGATGTTGGTGATCTTGATCATCGGGTTCACCGCCGGTCCCGCCGTGTCCTTGTAGGGATCGCCGACCGTGTCGCCGGTCACGGCCGCCTTGTGGGCGTCGCTGCCCTTGCCGCCGAAATGACCGTCTTCGATGTACTTCTTGGCGTTGTCCCAGGCGCCGCCGCCCGAGGTCATGGAGATCGCGACGAACAGGCCTGTCACGATCACGCCGAGCAGCATCGCGCCCACGGCCGAGAACGCCGCCGACTTGCCGGCCGCCCCGCCCCCCGCGATCGCATAGATCACGAAGTAGACGAAGATCGGTGACAGCACCGGAAGCAGCGAGGGGATGATCATTTCCTTGATCGCCGCCTTGGTCAAAAGGTCGACCGCCTTGCCGTAATCCGGCTTGTCGGTGCCTTGCATAATGCCCGGCTTCTCGCGGAATTGGCGGCGGACCTCCTCGACGATCGCGCTCGCCGCGCGGCCCACGGCGGTCATGCCCATCGCGCCGAACAGATACGGCAACAGACCGCCGAACAACAGGCCCACCACGACGTAGGGGTTGTTGAGCGAGAAGTCCGGTTTGACGTCGGCGAAGTAGGCGTGGTGCGCGGAATCCGCAATGAAGAACTTGAGGTCCTCGTTGTAGGCCGCGAACAGCACCAGGGCGCCGAGACCGGCGGAGCCGATCGCGTAGCCCTTGGTCACCGCCTTGGTGGTGTTGCCGACCGCATCGAGCGCGTCGGTCGACTTGCGGACCTCCTTCGGCAGGCCCGCCATCTCGGCGATGCCGCCGGCGTTGTCGGTGACCGGACCGAACGCGTCGAGCGCGACGACCATGCCGGCAAGCGCGAGCATCGTGGCGGTCGCGATTGCGATACCGAACAGGCCGGCGAGGCTATAGGTGACCAGGATGCCGGCAATGATGACGATCGCGGGCAGCGCGGTCGATTCCATCGAGACGGCGAGGCCCTGGATCACGTTGGTGCCGTGGCCCGTGACCGAGGCCTGGGCGATCGACTTCACCGGACGATAGTCGGTGCCGGTGTAGTATTCGGTGATCCAGATGATCAGCGCGGTGACGGCGAGGCCAACCACGCCGCACTCGAACAGCGCCATGCCGGTGTAATCGACGCCGGCGAGCTTGCCGAAGCCGATCAGGTAATAGATCACGCCGGCGATGCCGACCAGCGACAGGACGCCGGTTGCGATCAGGCCCTTGTAAAGCGCGCCCATGATCGACTGGCTCGGCCCGAGCTTCACGAAGAAGGTGCCGATGATCGAGGTGATGATGCAGATGCCGCCGATGGCGAGCGGCAATGTCATCATGTCGGCGAGGATCGGCGTCTTGGCGAAGAAGATCGCCGCCAGGACCATGGTCGCGACCGCGGTCACCGCATAGGTTTCGAACAGGTCGGCGGCCATGCCGGCGCAGTCGCCGACATTGTCGCCGACGTTGTCGGCGATGGTGGCCGGGTTGCGCGGATCGTCCTCGGGAATGCCGGCCTCGACCTTGCCGACGAGGTCGCCGCCGACGTCCGCACCCTTGGTGAAGATGCCGCCGCCGAGACGGGCGAAGATCGAGATCAGCGAGGCGCCGAAGCCGAGCGCCACCATGGCGTCGATGACGACGCGGCTGTCAGGCGCAAGCTTCAGCGAATGGACCAGGAAGCCGAAATAGAGGGTCACGCCGAGCAGCGCGAGACCTGCCACCAGCATGCCGGTGATGGCGCCCGCCTTGAAGGCAAGCTCGAGACCACCCGCGAGCGACGTCGTCGCCGCCTGGGCGGTGCGCACATTGGCGCGGACCGAGACGTTCATGCCGATGAAGCCGGCAGCTCCCGACAGGATCGCACCGATGGCAAAACCGATCGCGACATAGAGCCCCAGGAAATAGGCGAGCAGCACGAAGATGACGATACCGACCATCCCGATCGTGGTGTACTGACGCCGCAGGTAGGCCTGTGCGCCTTCGCGCACCGCTGCCGCGATTTCCTGCATGCGCGGAGACCCCGCATCCGCGCTCAAGACCGAAGACGTCGCCCAGATCGCGTAGACGACGGAAAGCACTCCGCAGAGCACAATCAACCATAATGCTGTCATGTGATTTTTTGCCTCAGATCCTTGATGAACGTACCCCCGGCGCCTTTTGTTTTCCGTCGTGCGGTGCGGCGCCTTGATTTGAAAAAGGCCGCTCCTTGCCCGAAGGCGCGGCCCTAGTCGGTCACGACCTTGCCAAAATCAAATTGAGGGTGCAACGCCGGATGACCCGAAAAAGCCGATCTCGGCAAGTATTTAGGCCGGTCCGGAGTCGCCCGTTTGCCACAGAACAGGCAAGCGACCTACCGAAGGGACCGAGCCCAGCCGTGGCCAAGCCTAGGCCGCCGACCTCACAGGATGACGGGATGAGGACGCGATCTCGAAGGTCTGGCCATCATCCGTCCTCCGCGTAGTCGAGACCTTGATCTCATAGACGCCACCGTTCGGACCAGGCTCCAAACGAACTGCGATCGTCTGGTCGGGTGTCACGGGACCAAGCGCCACATCCTGGTCAGGCAAAACGAGTGTCGCCAGCTCGTTGACGAAAACGACCACATGCATGCCCTTCGGCATGTTCTTCGTCGCCCATTGCCGTAGGTGATCGTGATAGGGCTGTCGGCTCCATGCCGATGGCAGGCCTGGATCGACCTGGATCTGGATGTTCCGGCTGATCGGATGGATGGTGACCACCATCTTCGCCTGATCGGGCTTCCATTGCGCCGGCATCGCCGCATCCGTTCGCCAGAGGCAATTGAATTCCGCGCACTGGTCCGGCAGGCTGTCGTGGATCTTGCAGCCGCGCCCGGGCTTGCACTGCCCGCACCACTTGCCGGCAGGCTTCTGGATCTCAGGAATGTTGTAGACCCTTGCAGCAGAGCGTGCAGCTTCCACATTCCCTGCCGGGAACAGGCTGCAGCTTGCTCGCGGTTGAGGTCGCTGTCATCCGAATCAAATCCGCCGGTTTGCGATTGCCGATAGTACCCGGTTGTCCCCAAAAAGCAGAGAGACTAGACGCGCCTGGCCGCACCAGGGCCTAGAAATGGCTATAGGATAGGCGGCGCAGTGTGATTTTGCGGCCTTCTGCGCCCGTCCATCGCGGCGCTTGTTGGCCGGCGATGATGGTGCCGATCGCCGTGACGCGGACACCAGCCTGCTCGGCCTCCCGTATGAAATCGGCGCAGCGCGATTCGGGAATGGCGCACAGAACTTCGTAATCGTCCCCGCCGGACACGAGCCTTTCAAGGCCGACGGCGGACATCGCAGCGGCTGGTGACAGCGGAACATGGTGCGCCTCGACCAAGGCGCTGACGCCGGAGGCGGCGCAGAGCTTGGCAAGATCACCTGCCAGACCATCGGACACGTCCATCGCTGCGCTGGCATGGGCGAGCACTGCCCCGGCCAATGCATTGCGCGGCCGAGGGAGGCGATAGCGATCGATCAGATAGTCCTGCGCGGCCTGATCTGCCGTCAGCATGGCCGCCATCGTCCCGCCCGTGAGCACATCGAGGCCGAGCGCGGCATCGCCGATCGTCCCCGTGACCAGGATACGGTCGCCCGGCTTCGCGCCGGTGCGGCCAACCATCCGCCCCTGCGGCACGCGGCCAAAGGCGGTGATCGAGATCATCTGCGGCCCCGGCGTCGACACCGTGTCCCCGCCGAGCAGCGGACAGGCGAAGGTCTTGGCATCCTCGCCTAGCGCATCGGCGAACGGCCTGAGCCAGGCGTCTTCCTTGCTGCGCAGCGCCAGCGTCAGCACGAAGCCGGCCGGCACGGCGCCCTTGGCGGCGAGATCGGACAGGTTCACCCGCAGCGCCTTGCGCGCGATGGTATCGGGCGGATCGGCGGCAAGATAATGCACGCCCTCGACCACCGCGTCGGTGGTGACGACGATGTCGCTGCCGAGCGCCTGCAGGATGGCGGCATCGTCCACCAGCCCCAGCGCGCCGGGATCAGTCGCCAGCGGTTTGAAATAGCGCGCGATGAGGGAGTCTTCGGCGGATACCGTTTCTTTGTCCTGCGTCACGGCACTAGACCCGTCATCCTGAGGTGCGAGCCCTTGCGAGCCTCGAAGGATGCGCGGCCGAGATGCACCTTCGGTGGCACGCCGCCGTCCTTCGAGGCCTCCGCTTCGCTCCGGCACCTCAGGATGACGGCTACGGCGGACGTCGTCTCAATCTACCCCCGCCCGAACTCGTCACCGCGAAACTGGCGGCCGATCTGGTCGAGCACCGCGTTGACCATGCCGGTCTCCTCGCGGTCGACGAAGGCATTGGCGACGTCGACATATTCGGACACGACGACGCGGCCCGGCACGTCCTTGCGGTGTTCCAGTTCGTAGGCCCCTGCCCGCAGCACCGCGCGCAGGATCGCTTCGATGCGCTTCAACGGCCAGCCCTTCGACAGCGCCTCGTCGATCAGCGGATCGAGCTTCTTCTGGTCGCGCACGACGCCGGAGACGACGTCGCGGAAGAACGCCGCTTCCGCCGGGAGATATGTGTCGCCCTCGACCTCGTTACCGAGCCAGTGGCTCTCGAACTCCGCAAAAATGTCGTTGATGCCGGCACCGCCGATATCCATCTGGTACAGCGCCTGCACGGCTGCGAGCCGCGCCGCACCGCGCCGGTTCGCCTTCTTCTCCGTGCCGGCCGGCGGCTTCTTGTTGTTGTCGGCCATGATCAAGCCCGCGCCAGCCGGCGCTTGATGCGCAGCATCGCAATCGCGGCCCGCGCGGCATCGCCGCCCTTGTTCAGCTCGCTGGCGCGCGCCCGCGCCCAGGCCTGCGCCTCGGTGTTGACGGTGAGGATGCCGTTGCCGAGCGGCAGCTTTCGCGCCACCGCCAGGTCCATCAGCGCGCGCGAGGATTCCTGCGAGACGATCTCGAAATGGATGGTGTCGCCACGGATCACGCAGCCGAGTGCGATCGCGGCGTCGTAGGGCTTGCCATTGGCGGCCGCGGCATCAACCGCTATGGTGATCGCCGCAGGAATCTCCAGTGCGCCGGGAACCGTGATGACGTCATGGGTCAGACCGGCCGCCTTCAGCTCGGCCACCGCGCCTTCGAGCATCGCGTCCTGGAGATCGTCATAGAACCGTGCCTCGACAATCAGCGCGCGTGCGCCGGAGATGTCGGTCTGGTCCTTGAGGGGTGCGCGCCGCGCGTCTGCCATAGTCAAATCCGTTCCACAGGGGTTGGCGCTATGTAGTCGCCACCAGCGGGTAAGCCAAGTTCAAAGACGCCGTCACTTCATTTCCGTCAGCCGCGCCGCGTAGCGGGCCATCAGATCGACCTCGATATTGACCTCATTCCCCGCCTTCCAGCCGCCGATCGTCGTGACCGTCAGGGTGTGCGGGATGATCAGCACCGAAAAGCTCACGTCCTTCACCGTATTAACCGTCAGCGAGACGCCGTCGAGCGTGATCGAGCCCTTGGTCGCGATGAACCGCGCCAGCTCCCACGTCGTGGAGAGCTCGAACCGCGCCATGTCGGGCAGGTCCTCGCGGCTGACGAGGGTCGCGATGCCGTCGGCATGGCCGGCGACGATATGCCCGCCGAGCTCGTCGCCGATCTTGAGCGCACGTTCGAGATTGAGCCTGGTGCCGACCCTCCAGTGCTTTGCGGTCGTCAGCGCCAACGTCTCGGCCGCGGCATCGACGTCGAACCATGTCCTTTGAGCAGAGTCCTTGCCGCTTTCGACGCCGGACGCGACCACCGTCAGGCAGACGCCATTGCAGGCGATCGAGGCGCCGTCCGCAATGGTGGTCTGGTCGTAGCGGCAGGCGATGCGCAGCCGGTGCAACTGGCCCCGCGCGGTCGGCGTGAAGCCGACGATCTCGCCGATATCGGTGACAATGCCGGTGAACATTACGCGCGCTCGTAGATGGTGAGAGTATCCTTGTCGAAGGTCTCGCTAGCATGAACCTTGTAGGCCTGCGACTGCGTGATTTTCGACAGCGGCAATGCGGCGAGCGCATCCACCCCGTCGGCGCCCACCGCCTCCGCGCCGCGAAACAGCCAGATCTCGTCAACGAGGTCGGCGGCGATAAAGGACGCGGCGACGCGGCTGCCGCCCTCGACCATCAGCCGCGTGATGCCCTTGCCGGCCAATGCATGCAGCACCGCCGCAAGATCGAGTCCCGAGGCGTTGCCGGGCGGCACGCGGATCACCTGCGCGCCGGCAGCACCGAGCCGCGTGGCGGCCGCGGCCTCCGCGAGTTCAGAACCCACCACCCACAGCGGAATCTCGCGCGCGGAGCCCACGAGCCTGCTTGCGCCGGGAATGCGCAGGTTCTGGTCGAGCACCACGCGCACCGGCGAGCGCACCGCCATGCCCGGCAGGCGGCAGTCGAGCTGCGGATCGTCCGCCAGCAGCGTGCCGATGCCGACCAGGATGGCGTCACTCTGCGCCCGCAGGAGATGCACCCGGTTGCGCGCCGCCTCGCCGGTGATCGCGACCGGCTTGCCGCCAGCCGCACCGATCTTGCCGTCGGGCGAGACCGCGAGCTTCAGGATCACATGCGGGCGGTGATCCCTGATGCGACGGAAATGCCCGGCATGATCGAAAGCGGCTTCCCGCGCGCACAGACCCACATCCACCATGATGCCGGCGGCGCGCAGGCGCGCATGACCTTGACCCGCGACTTCCGGATTGGGATCCTCGATCGCGGCGACCACGCGCTTGATGCCCGCGGCGATCACTGCGTCGGCGCACGGGGGCGACTTGCCGAAATGCGAGCACGGCTCCAGCGTGACATAGAGCGTGGCATCGCGCGCGGCCTCGCCTGCGCGCCGCAGCGCTTCAGGCTCGCCATGCGGCCGTCCGCCGGGCTGGGTCCAGCCGCGGCCGACGATCACGCCGTCCTTGACGATGACGGCTCCGACGGCGGGATTGGGCCAGGTACGTCCCTGCCCGCGCCTGCCGAGCGCCAGCGCAAGCTCCATGAAGCGCCGGTCGGCATCCCTGGACTCGCGCGCCTTTTGCGCGAATTGATCCTCCAGGATGCGAAAGATCATTTGCGGATCGCGGCGAGCCGCGCTTCCTCCTCACCGGAGAGCTCACCGAGCACGTCGGCGAAATCCTTGGCCTCGCGGAAATTGCGGTAGACCGAGGCGAAGCGGACATAGGCGACGTCGTCGAGCGTGCGCAGATGTTCCATCACGGTCTCGCCGATCACCTCCGATGAGATTTCGGCTTCACCCCCGGTCTCGAGCTCGCGCACGATGGTGGAGACCATCTTCTCCACCCTTTCAGGCTCGACCTGCCGCTTGCGCAAGCTGATCGACACCGAGCGCATCAGCTTGTCGCGGTCGAACGGCACGCGGCGGCCGTTGCGTTTGATCACCGTGAGCTCGCGCAGCTGCACCCGCTCGAAGGTGGTGAAGCGGAAATTGCAGGCGACGCACACGCGCCGCCTGCGGATCACGGAAGAGTCCTCGGTCGGACGCGAGTCCTTCACCTGCGTATCGAGACTGTTGCAGTTCGGGCAGCGCATCCGTTGACCTTGACCGGTTTTCTTGGACCTTACTGATAGATCGGGAAACGATCGGTGAGCGCCTTGACCCGTTCCTTGATCGCGGCCTCCACCAGCGGCGCCTTGCCGTCGGAGGATTGCGCGATCGCGTTCAGGACCTCGGCGATCATGCCGCCGACCTGCTGGAATTCAGCGACGCCGAAGCCGCGGGTGGTTGCCGCAGGCGTGCCCAGCCGAATACCGGAGGTGACAAACGGCGACTCGGGGTCGAAAGGAATACCGTTCTTGTTGCAGGTGATGGCAGCGCGAACCAGCGCCTTCTCCGAAGCATTGCCCTTCAGGCCCTTCGGCCGGAGGTCGACGAGCATCAGATGGTTATCGGTGCCGCCGGAGACGATATCGAAGCCGTGGCTCTTCATCGTCTCGGCCAGCGCCTTGGCGTTCTCGACGACGTTCTTCGCATAGACCTTGAAGTCCGGCCGCAGCGCCTCGGCAAAGGCGACCGCCTTCGCCGCGATCACATGCATCAGGGGGCCGCCCTGCAGTCCCGGGAAGATCGCCGAGTTGAATTTCTTGGTCAACGCCTCGTCATTCCACAGCATCAGGCCGCCGCGCGGTCCGCGCAGCGACTTGTGGGTCGTGGTAGTGGTGATGTGGGCATGCGGCACCGGCGAAGCATGCACGCCACCGGCAACGAGACCGGCGAAGTGCGCCATGTCGACGAGGAGGTAGGCGCCGACGCTGTCCGCGATCTCGCGGAAGCGCTTGAAGTCCCAGGCCCGCGAATAGGCCGAGCCGCCGGCCACGATCAGCTTCGGCTTGACCTCCTCGGCCTGCTTGGCGACGGCGTCCATGTCGATGATCTGGTCCTCGCGGCGCACGGTGTAGTGCGCGGCCTTGAACCATTTGCCGCTCATGTTGACGGGGGAGCCGTGGGTGAGATGGCCGCCGGCGGCAAGATCGAGGCCCATGAAGGTGTCGCCGGGCTGAAGCAGCGCCAGAAACACCGCCTGGTTCATCTGGCTGCCGGAGTTCGGCTGCACGTTGGCGAAGTTGGCGCCGAACAGCTTCTTGGCGCGATCGATCGCAAGGTTCTCGGCGACGTCGACCCACTCACAACCGCCGTAGTAGCGCGCGCCCGGATAGCCTTCCGCGTATTTGTTGGTCATGACCGAACCCTGCGCTTCCAGCACGGCACGGCTGACGATGTTCTCGGAGGCGATCAGCTCGACCTCATGACGCTGACGGCCGAGCTCGCCCTTGATGGCGGCTGCGATTTCCGGGTCAGCCTGCTCGAGCGAGGCGGTGAAAAACGAATCGGGCGCGGAGGCGGTTTTGGCGAAGGTCATCTTGCGAATATCTCCACCGCCGCAGCCGTTTGGCGGGCTACGGGCGGGTCTGGTGTGGCGATCGGAAGCGGCGAGCGCGATCTACCACATCGCCCGCAACAGGCCAAGGGTTTGCGGGTCGGACCTGTGATTTATGCAAGATATGGTGGGATTGGAGGATTTGGACGACCGGCCGGCATCCGGTCGTCCAATGTCCGGAAAGGCCCGCTTTGGGTTCGAAACGCCGCGGGGTGCGACCGGCTGACCGGCCGCCGGCCTCTACAGCCCGGTATACCCCGCCTTCACGGGATCCACGCTGCCGTCGAGCTGCCGCAGATAGGTCAGGCCGCACACGGTCAACCTGTGCGTGTCCTTCTCGCCGGCTTCCATCAAGGTATTTAGGTAGTTCGTCACCTTTTCCCGCGCCTCCGCGCTCGCCGCAGAGGTGCGGTTGGCGAGCAAATCGTAGGTATGCATGATCCGGTCGATGGCAGCTTCCATGGCACCCTCTGATTCTTGCCGCGTTTGGGAGTTGAGATCAGGCAACCGCTTTGGCCTCGGACTGCGCCTCGAACCTGACGATGGCCTTGTTGGCCAGCCTGATCTTGTTGAATTCGCCGTGCTGGAGCAGCTTGATGACGATTTCGAGCAGGTGTTCGTCGGTGACGAGGGTGTCCCGGATCGCGCCGGAGCGGCGAAGATAGTTCGCGGCGATGGCATAGGCCTCGCTCACGAGTTCCACGTTCATCACCCCCACGCCACGCTCGACCAGCATCGTCCGCCCTCCGATCGAAGGGGATAAGCACCGAACCGGGAACTCGTTCCCACCGGTTGGGGATTTTTTCGCAACCGCGAAATAGAAAAAACGCACCGGTCCGGACAGAGCCGGGCCGGCGCGCTTGGGGAAGCTCAGGCACGTTCGGGAGACTTGCCGGTCTTGTTGTGGGCCGGCTTGGCCAAATCCCGTCGAAGAGCTCAGAGACGATACAGGATCTGGTCGGTCCAGAACCGCTCGAGGCGATGCAGCGACTTGTTCAGGGTCGAGAACTCCTCGCCCGAGATGCCACCGACCTGCTCCACGGTCTTGACGTGCTTCTGGTAGAGCGAGTCGACGATGCGGCGAACTTCCTGGCCCTGCGGCGTCAGGCGAATGCGCACCGAGCGGCGATCGACGCGCGAGCGCTGATGATCGAGGAAGCCGAGTTCGACGAGCTTCTTCAGATTGTAGGAGACGTTGGAGCCGAGGTAATAACCGCGCGTGCGCAGTTCGCCCGCGGTCAGCTCCTTGTCGCCGATGTTGTAGAGCAGGAGCGCCTGCACCGAGTTGATGTCCGCACGGCCGCGGCGATCGAACTCGTCCTTGATGACGTCGAGCAGCCGGCGATGCAGCCGCTCCACCAGAGTCAAAGCTTCCAGATAGAGCGTCTGCACCGAACCCTGCTGGCCGGAGACGCGTTCTGCGGTATCTGCCGCAGTTGCGACGGCTTTCATCATGACACTTCCCCTGTTGTCGTTTTTATCGACACTCATTCGACGAAACTTGTGTCCCGTCTGATAGGTGCAACTTAAGGGGGCTCGTTTGAAGATCGGCTTAAATAAGAGAATAAAGAGATCATGAATTTAAGACAGTGAATTGCGGATTAAGCCTGTGCCACAAGCACTTTTCGCAACAGTCTGTTGACTCTCGAAAGGTCCTGTTCACCCTCCGTCCGCCCCGATTGTCGCATTCCAGAACAGCCCCGCCCCGTTTCGAAACGCCCGCGTAAGAGCTGTGGCGGAACAGGCTGGTTAGCGAAAACTTACGTCGAATTTTACGCAACGAACGGTCAACCAAGCGGGCACAACTGCGCCCTCGTGTCCCGGACGAGCGTAGCGAAGATCCGGGACCCAGGGGCTACAAACGCGCTTGTGGAGAGATGGGCCCCGGCTCAGCAGCGCATCACTACGTGCTGCGCAGCGTCCGGGGCACGAGAGAGAGAGAGAGAGAGAGAGAGAGAGAGAGAGAGAGAACGTTGAAATGACTTCGCCTATGGCGGCCGTTCGCGTGCGGCCATCCAGGCGAGCGCGAGATAGGCGGCGAGCATGAAGGCTTCGACGCCGACCACAATCAGGCTGCCGCCGTAGATGCCCGGGAACATCAGCTCGATCACCGCCATCGACACCACGGTCGTCAGCCACACCACGGCGCCCCAAGGTGTGGCGAGCCAGAGGCCAACCGCGGCAACGAGCTCGATCACGGCGAAGTAGATGGTTGAGGCCTGCCAGGCCATCGACTGGTTCTCGAACGCCTCGTCCTCGCCGCCGACGAAGCCCGTCACCTGCGCCCAATGATAGAGGCCCTTGAGAATCGAGAGCAGCGCCATCACCCGCAGGAACAGCACGAGCCGGCGCGTCCAGACATTGTCGTCGGACTCGGCCCGATCCGACGAGATCGCCGCCACCGACATTGCGCTGTCTCTGGCATTGTCTCGGACGGCATCCCTGGCGCTGTCGCGGGCCGCATCGCGGGTGGAGATCTCGGACATGCCCCCTTCTGGCTGCTTTGCCCCGCAAAATCAATCGGCTGCCATCTTTTGCGGCAGGTCAACCCGCGGTGACGGGAACCATGCGAGCTGGTATAAGAATAATTCCAGCCGGAGGAAGAGTGATGGCGATCAAGTACGGGCGTCCGATCGAATTGCGCGAGGTCTCGCGCCGGGATGGCACTGGGGCCTCCCCTGCCCTCGATCTGACCGTCCGCCCACGCCGCAACCGCAAGGCCGAATGGGCCCGGCGCATGGTGCGCGAGAACGTGCTCACGACGGATGATCTGATCTGGCCGCTGTTTCTGATCGACGGCAACAACAAGCGCGAGCAGATCGCCTCGATGCCCGCCGTCGAGCGTCTCAGCGTCGACCAGGCCGTGCGCGACGCCGAGCGCGCTATGAAGCTCACCATCCCCTGCCTCGCGCTGTTTCCCTACACCGACCCGTCCCTGCGCGACGAGGAGGGCTCGGAAGCCACCAACCCGAACAATCTGGTCTGCCAGGCGGTGCGCGCGATCAAGAAGGAGTTTCCGGAGATCGGCATTCTCTGCGACGTCGCGCTCGATCCCTTCACCAGCCACGGCCATGACGGCCTGATCTCCGACGGCAAGATACTGAACGATGAAACCGTCGCCGTGCTGGTGCGTCAGGCCCTGGTGCAGGCCGAAGCCGGCTGCGACATCATCGCGCCGTCAGACATGATGGACGGCCGCGTCGCCGCGATCCGCGAGGGCCTGGATCGCACCGGCCTGCTCGACGTGCAGATCATGGCCTATGCCGCAAAATACGCCTCCGCCTTCTACGGCCCGTTCCGCGACGCCATCGGCTCGGCCAAGACGCTCACCGGCGACAAGCGCACCTACCAGATGGACAGCGCCAACACCGACGAGGCGCTGCGCGAGGTCGAGCTCGATATCTCCGAGGGCGCCGACATGGTGATGGTCAAGCCCGGCATGCCCTATCTCGACGTCGTCCGCCGCGTGAAGGACACGTTCGCAATGCCGACCTTCGCCTACCAAGTGTCCGGCGAATACGCGATGATCGCGGCCGCCGCCAACAACGGCTGGCTCGACGGCGACCGCGCCATGATGGAGAGCCTGCTCGCCTTCAAGCGCGCCGGCGCCGACGGTGTGCTGAGCTACTTTGCACCGAAGGCGGCGGAGAAGCTGCGCGCTCAGGGGTAGGCCCCAATGTCGTCCCGGCGAAGGCCGGGCACACCTGTCTCTTCATCGTCGTCCTGGCGAAAGCCAGGACCCATACCGCGTGATCTATCGAGAGCACGCGGTATCGATACCGGCGAACGTACCAACTTCCAGTCATCGCCAAACTACGCCCTGGGGTAATGGGTCCTGGCTTTCGCCAGGACGACACGGAGGGTGTGGCGCCGCCACCACCTCCACCGCCCCCGAATCGCCGGAATATTTCGTCTTGTTAATCCCGGCACCCTTGGCACGCGGACGGCCTATTCCCATGTGCTGCCACGGGAGTTTCCCCTCGGGAGGACGGTGATGTCGTATTCGGACTCGGGCAATGCCTGGCGCAGTGATGGTGCGGCTCACGCCTACGATCCCTATCTGCACCCGGAACTGTTCCGCGGCGTTGCGACGCGGCGCGTGTTCGCTTTCCTGATCGACATGGTCGTGATCTCGGTGCCGGTGATCCTCGGCTACCTCTTCATCGCGGTGTTCGGCGTGGTCACGCTCGGCATCGGCTGGGCGCTTTTCTGGCTGGCCTGGCCGGCCTCCGTGATCTGGGCCATCGTCTATTACGGCGCCTGCATCGGCGGTCCGTCGTCCGCGACCATCGGCATGCGCGTGATGGATCTTGAATTGCGCACCTGGTACGGCGCGCCCGGCTATTTCGTGCTCGGCGCCACCCACGCCGTGCTGTTCTGGGTGACCGTCTCGTTCCTGTCGCCTTTCGTCGTCCTGGTCGGCCTCTTCAACGGCCGCAGGCGCTTGCTGCAGGATTTCGTGTTGGGAACGGTCGTGATCAACAATTCCGTTCGCGCACCGGTGCCTCAAGGCGCCAGGACATACTGATCAGCGACCTTTCGATCATGGACCCGCTGATCAAGAACCTATCAACCTGGACCCGCTATGCTGTCCGATCTGACCTGCCGAGTAGACCAATTGACCGGCGGCTTTCGTAGCGCGATGCTGATGCATATTTTGGAGGCCCACGACGTCCCTTGACCCAGCACTCGCGCGACACCCCACAATTTTACCTCACGGCGCCCTCCCCCTGCCCCTATCTGCCGGGCCGGCACGAGCGCAAGGTGTTTACGCACCTCGTAGGTGAGCGCGCCGGTGACCTCAACGACCTCCTGACCCATGGCGGCTTCCGTCGCAGCCAATCGATCGCCTACCGGCCCGCCTGCGACCAGTGTCGCGCCTGCGTCTCGGTCCGGGTGATCGCCAACGAGTTCCGCCCCTCCCGCAACTTCCGAAAAGTCATCGCGCGAAACGCCGACATCATCGGCGAGCAGCGCAGCGCGGTGCCGACCTCCGAGCAATATTCGGTGTTCCGCGCCTATCTCGATTCCCGTCACCGCCATGGCGGCATGGCCGACATGACCGTGCTCGACTACGCCATGATGGTCGAGGACAGCCACGTCGAGACCCGCATCATCGAGTACCGCAAGCGCGGTCCCGACAGCGGCATCACCGGCCGCGGCGAGCAGCTGATCGCGGTCGCGCTGACCGACGTGCTCAGCGACGGCCTGTCGATGGTCTATTCATTCTTCGAGCCCGGCAAAGTCAGCCGCTCGATGGGCACCTTCATGATCCTCGACCACATCGCCCGGGCTCGCCGGCAAGGACTGCCTTACGTCTATCTCGGCTACTGGATCGAGGGCTCGAAGAAGATGGACTACAAGGCCCGCTTCCTGCCTCAGCAGCGCCTCGCGCCGTCAGGCTGGCTGCGCATCGACGCACAGGGCGATGCCGCGTCCGAGCCGCAGGATTAGCTCTCCGTCATGCCACGCGAAAGCGGGGCATCCAGTACGCCGCGACGCCTCGGGTCATTCACAACTGTCTCTGGAATACTGGGTCGTCCGGTCGAGCCGGACGACGACAGCCGTGTTCACCCGAACAGCGTATCTGCGAGCAGCTTCAAGTTCAAAATCACAATGATGCCCGCGACGATCCACGCGATCGCCGCGACCCACACCGGGATTACGAACTTGCCCATCTTGCGACGGTCGGAGACGAAGCGGACCAGCGGGATGACCGCGAAGGGCAACTGCATCGACAGCACGACCTGACTGAACACCAGCAGATCGGCCGTGCCGCGCTCGCCATAGATTGCGGTGACGACGATCACGGGAACGATCGCGATGCCGCGCGTCAGCAACCGGCGCGCCCAGCTCGGCAGGCGCAAATCGAGAAAGCCCTCCATCACGATCTGTCCGGCGAGCGTCGCCGTCACCGTTGAATTCAGGCCCGAAGCGAGCAGCGCCACCGCGAACAGCGTCGAGGCGATGCCGAGGCCGAGCAGCGGAGACAGCAGCTCGAAGGCCTGGCCGATCTCGGCCACATCAGAATGGCCGCTCTTGTGGAACGTCGCAGCCGCCACCACAAGGATCGCCGCATTGATGAACAGCGCCAGCATCAGGGCGACGGTCGAATCCGTCGTCGCCCATTTGATCGCCTCGCGCCGGCCCGTGTCGTTGCGCTCATAGGCGCGCGTCTGCACGATCGAGGAGTGCAGATAGAGATTATGCGGCATCACGGTCGCGCCGATGATGCCGATCGCGATGTAGAGCATCTCGGGGTTGGTGAAGATCTCGGTCTTCGGCACAAATCCCTTCAGCATCTCGGCCACCGGCGGTGCCGCCGCGGCAAGCTGGACCGTGAAGCAGACTGCGATCACGACGAGCAATGCGATGACGAAGGCTTCGAGGAAACGGAAGCCACGATTCATCAGGATGAGCAGCAAGAAGGCGTCCAGCGCAGCGATCAGCGCGCCGCCGATCAGGGGAATGCCGAACAGGAGTTTTAGCGCGATGGCGGTGCCGATCACCTCGGCGAGATCGCAGGCGATGATCGCCGCCTCGCAGGCGATCCAGAGCAGGAAATTCACGGCCGGCGAATAGGTCGCACGGCAGGCTTGCGCGAGATCGCGGTCGGTGACGATGCCGAGCCGTGCCGCCAGCGATTGCAGCAGGATCGCCATCAAATTTGAGAGCAGGATGACCGAGAGCAGCGTGTAACCGAACTTGGACCCGCCGGCGAGGTCGGTCGCCCAATTGCCGGGGTCCATGTAGCCGACCGACACCAGATAGCCCGGACCGACGAAGGCGAGCAGCCGCCGCCACCACACCCCCGCGATGGGGAGGGCGACCGAGGCATTCACCTCGGCAAGGCTCTTGGTCGCAGGCGCGTCATTGCGCCAGCCGGCGGCGTCTCGGGTCAAATCGGGCGAGCGAGCATCCATGGGGCGAGAATACCGAAGTCGAGCCTTATTGCAACTCATTTGCAACTGCATCTAGCCGGGTGCGTTCCGGTGGCGGTCGCTATTTGGCGCCCTGTCGGGAACCGGGTGGGTTCGGCGGCCTCCCGAGGCGGATAGTGGCGCTAACCCGACTTTGCAGGAAATGAGCCATGTCAAATTCCCCACGCCTCCCCGAGACATTCAACCGCCTCGCCTGGTCGAACCTGGCGGCACAGTCGGCCGAACAGATCGCGCTGGCCGCGGCCCCCATCGTCGCGGTGCTGACGCTCGGCGTCGCCGAAGGCCAGACGGGCCTGCTCCAGACCGCGCTGACCCTGCCCTTCGTCCTCTTCGCCATCCCGGCCGGCCTGCTGGCCGACCGCATCTCCCGCCGTTCGCTGATGGCGGGCGCGGAGGCGCTGCGGGTCGCGGCCCTTGCAGCGATCGTGCTGCTGCTCGCACTCGGCGCGCTCAATCTGCCGCTGCTGGCTCTGCTCGGCTTTGCCGCCGTGTGCGGTACCGTCGTCTACAGCGTGGCCGCGCCGGCGTTGGTGCCCTCGCTGGTGAGTTCGGACCTGTTGCCGGCCGCCAATGCGCGGATCGAGCTTGCACGCACCATCGCGTTCGCCAGCGGCCCTGCGCTCGGCGGCGCGCTGGTGGGGTGGTGGGGCGCGAGCCCCGCCTTCGGCTTTGCGGCCGCGCTGTCCGCAATCGCCGTCGTGCTGCTCTCCGGCATCTACGAGCCCGCCCGCACGCCGGCGCCACGGCGGCATCCGTTCCAGGACATCCGCGAGGGCGCAGCGTTCGTGTTCCACCATCCGCTGCTGCGGCCGGTCTTCATCACCCAGTTCATCTTCAACACCGGATGGTTCCTGCAGATCGCGGTGTTCGTGCCCTACGCCGTACGTCACCTCGGCCTGACCGCTGCCGGTGTCGGCGCCGTGCTGACGATGTACGGCGTCGGCATGGTGATCGGCGCGCTGTTCGCCACCCGCGTGATGAAGCGCATCGCGTTCGGCACGGTCGTCGGCCTCGGCCCCGTCACCGGGTTCGTCGCCGCGATGGTGATGGCGCTGACGGTGCTGGTCCCCTCGCCCTGGCTTGCGGCGTTGAGCTTCTTCCTGCTCGGCGTCGGGCCGATCCTGTGGGTGATCTCGACCACGACGCTGCGCCAGTCGGTAACCCCGCCGCGCCTGCTCGGCCGCGTCTCCGCCATCAACATCATGAGCTACGGCGCCCGTCCGGTCGGCTCGGCGCTCGGAGCTATCGTCGGCGGTGTCTGGAGCGCGGAAGCCTGCCTGTATCTCGCCGCGGCGGTGTTCGGCGTGCAGGCGCTGGTGATCTGGCTCTCGCCCGCGGTGGCGCTGGACCGGCAGCCGGACATGGTGGGCGATGAGGTGGCGGCGCGGTGTTAGACAATTTCTCTGGCGTCGTCCTGGCGAAAGCCAGGACCCATTACCCAAGGGAGCAGTTTGGCAAGAAATCCCCAACTACAAGTCTTCGCAAAACTACAGTCGGTGGTTATGGGTCCTGGCTTTCGCCAGGACGACATTGGGGGAGCAGCCAGCCTAGCCCGCCAGATATCGCTCGTAGCTCCCCGTCACCGGCTCGCTCGCGTCCACCTCCGGATCGAGCGTGTAGAGATCCTGCGCGCGGCCGATGCCGCGCAGCGCGTAGCGGCCGGTGGAGACGAGATACCGGCGGCCGGCGGCGTCGAGGCCCTTGTAGAATTCCGCCGAGGCCAGCAGCTCGCGATCGACCGAACGGCTCATCGAGGCGATGCGACTGACCTCGTTCACGGTCGGACCGACCACGGTGAAGTCGAGCCGGTCCTCGCTGCCGATATTGCCGTAAAAGACCTCGCCGACATGCAGGCCGATATAGGCGGACGTGGTGGGACGGCCCTCGGCCCCCCGCCGCAGGTTCAGCGCAGCGACGTTCTTGCGGAACAGATGCTCGGCGCGTAGCGCCGCGCGCCGGGCATGCGCCATGTCCTCGCCGGTGAACATCGCGAGCACGCCGTCGCCGATCAGCTTCAGCACGTCGCCGCCGGCGTCGTGGATCGCATCGATCACGGCCTGCGCATAGTCGTTGAGGAACGGGATAATCTCGTCGGGGCCGATGCTCTCGCTGATTCCGGTCGAGCCGCGCAGATCCGAATACCAGAGCACGGCGTTGATGCGCTCGGTGACGCCGCGCGAGATACGTCCGCTCAAAACCTGCTCTGACGCATCGCGTCCGAGATAGACGCGGCCGAGCGTGCGCGCGATGTCGACCTGCTGCGCCGACTTGATCGCGAGCCCCAGCACCGGCACGAGATCGCGCAGCGCCGCGAGCTCGCCTTCCGCGAAGCCGCTGTCGCGTCGCGTTGTCCAGGATGAGTAAAGGCAGTCCATCTGCCCAAGCGCTCCGGTCTCGCCGAAGCGGTGCACAAAGGCCAGGAAATGGCGGTGACCCGTTTCGGCGAGCTCGCCGATCTGCGAAAAATCGAGCGAGGGCGCGTCGGCGAGGTCGATCACCATCTCGTCGTGGCCATGCTCGAGCAAATGATAGAACACCGACCGGCGCCAATTGTTGGCCGCGTCGCCCTCGGCCGTCGAGCCGTATTCGACGACGTCGCTCTCGTTGGTCGGCGTATCGCTCCAGCGGAAGGCGCGCCCCTCGTAGATCGGGTGCAGCGTATCGATGACGACAAGCCCACGCGAGAGTTCCAGCCCCTCGGCGCGGCAGCGCTCGCAGAAGCCGCGCAGCAGTTCGGGTTCGGGCAGGCCGGTGAGCCCCTGGCCGGCCAACCAGTTCATCAACGCAAGGCGCGAGGTCAATTGCATGCGCCATTATGCCGTGCATTCGTGACGAGCGAAAGGCGGGGCGCGACCTTGCGTCAAGGCTCTCACCCGCGGTAGGTCGCATATGTCGCGGACGCTGTTGACGCGCTGCCGCCTCGGGCCGCAAATGGGAATGATGACACCGCCGACCAGAAATACCGGGATATGAGCCAGCGCCAGCTTCCGATCATCCTGGCGCTCGGTACCACGCAGACCCTGGCCTGGGCCTCGAGCTACTATCTGCCGGCGCTGCTCGCCGATCCCATGGCGCGCGATCTCGGCATCTCCTCGAATTGGGTCTTTGGCGCGTTCTCGGCCTCGCTGGTGATCTCGGCGCTGCTCGGCCCGCGTATCGGGCGACAGATCGATCTCGTCGGCGGCCGGCAGGTCCTCTCGGTGTCGAACCTGACGATCGCCGCCGGTCTCGTTCTGCTCGGCCTCTCGCAATCGGTGGCGGTGATGACGATGGCCTGGCTCGTGCTCGGCATCGGCATGGCGATGGGGCTCTACGACGCCGCCTTCGCCGCGCTCGGCCGCATCTACGGCACCGAGGCGCGCAGGCCGATCACCGGCATCACGCTGATGGCGGGCTTTGCATCCACCATTGGCTGGCCGCTCACCGCCTGGGGCCTCGCCCATATCGGCTGGCGCGACACCTGCTTCGCCTGGGCCGCCGCCAATATCCTGATCAGCCTGCCGCTGAATTTCTTCATGCTGCCGACGATCAAGGGCGCGAGGCAGGCCGCGGCGACAGCAGAGAAGCCGCATCTGCCGCTCGACCGCACCATGATCCTGCTCGCGTTCGTCTTCGCCGCGGTCTGGACCGTCACCGGCGCGATGGCCGCGCATTTTCCGCGTATCCTGGAGACCACCGGCGCGACGCCGGTCGAGGCGATCGCGGCCGGAGCGCTGATTGGCCCTGCGCAAGTGGCCGCGCGGGTTCTGGAAGCAGGCTTCCTCAGCCGCTTTCACCCGCTGTGGTCGACGCGGCTCGCCTGCCTCACCCACCCGATCGGCGCGGTGGTCGTGGCGATCTTCGGCGGCGCCGCGGCCAGTGCGTTTGCGCTGTTCCACGGCTCCGGCAACGGCATCCTGACCATCGCGCGCGGCACGCTGCCGCTGTCGATCTTCGGCCCCAAGGATTTCGGCTATCGCCTCGGCATCATCGGCGCGCCGGCACGGATGGCGCAGGCCGTGGCGCCGCTGGCCTTCGGCCTGCTCATCGACGTCATGGGCGCCAAGGTGCTGATCGTCTCCTCCGCGCTCAGCCTCTCGGCGCTGGCCGCGCTGTTCATGATCCGCGCGCAACCGCGGCCGGATTGACCGGGCGGGAGCTTTCGCGCACAAGCGGAGCATGACCGAAGACACGCGCCCGCCCCGCACATTCAAAGGCCTCCTGCGCTGGGCGACCACGCCGCCGCAGGCCTGGGGTGTCTATCTCCTCGCCATCATCCTGGTCTGGCTGATCTCCTTCTACGCCGGCTCGCTGAAGCCGAAGAAGGCGCCGGACGCGAGCCCGCCCGCCGTGACCGCACCGAAAGGCTAGCCGCGCTAGTCGTAAAACTCCGGCGACATATTCTGGCTGTCGCGCTGGGACTTGTCGTGGTTGATCCACAGCTGCGCCTTCTCCTTACTGAGCGTGTCGGCGATCTTCTGCATCGAGGCCGCGCTCTGGTCCTTGTTGGCGTTCATGCTGGGCACGCGGCGGTTGTCCCAATTGTCCTTGAAATGCACCGCATCGCCCGACAGCACGACGGCGCCGGTCTTCGGCAGCTTTACCAGCAACGATTGGTGTCCCGGCGTATGGCCGGGCGTCGACAGGATGGTCACGCTGCCGTCGCCGAACACGTCCTTGTCGCCCGCAAGCAGCTCGACCGGATGTGACGGCTTGAACCGCGGCTCGTTGTTGGCGCCGGGCCAGTCATACTCGGCCTTCTGCACGTAGAGCGTGGCCTGCGGGAATAGCTCGACATTGCCAGTGTGGTCGGGATGGGTGTGCGAGACCGCCATCATCTTGACGTCATCCGGCTTGAGGCCGAGCTGTTCGAGCTGGGCGGCAAGCGTCTTCGGCCGGCGCCAGGTCACGGCTTTGGGATCGGCTGGCGCAAGGCCATTCGGCATCGCGGCGACTGCGTCGGTGATGCCGGTGTCCCACAGGAACCAGCCCTTGGCGTGCTTGATGAGATAGCAGCTGTCGACGAAGTCCATCGTCTTGCCCTCGTTGAGGCCGGGCGTCCAGCGCGAGATGTCGCCAGCGGTGCCCTCCCCGCAATTGAAGACGTAGAGCTTTTCGACACGCGTCTTTTCGGACTGCGCGAGCACCGCATGACCGGACAGAACGAGTGCAGCGACGGCGACAGCGAGCTTGGTCCTTTTGATCCTCTTGACCCTTGGCATCATTCGTCCCTCCCTTGCAGCCATGTCGACTGCCATGTCGGCTGTGACCGAAGATCAACCCCGGCCAGTCCGCAGAATTCCCGCAAAAGACATTGTCAACGCGGGCAGGTCTCGACCTCGACGGTAACGTGGCTCAGCCCCTTCAGTCCGGCGAGCCGCTTTTTGTAGACCGCCGGCTGCTTGGGCTTGTCCGACACCACGGACACCAGCACGGCGCAATGGCCGGGACCGACCTGCCACAGATGCAGATCGGTGACGCGGTCGTCGCCGACCTCCATGCGCGCCCGGATCACACGCTCGAGCTTCTCGTCGGCGCGCACGTCGAGCAGCACCGCGCCTGACGTCTTGATCAGACCGAACGCCCAGCTTGCGATCACGGCACTGCCGATCAGGCCGACCGCCGGATCGGCCCAGGCCCATCCCGAATACATGGCGACCACGAGAGCGACGATCGCCAGCACCGATGTCGCTGCGTCCGCCATGACGTGGACATAGGCCGCGCGGAGATTGTTGTCGTGATGCTGGTGATGATGATGATCATCGTGATCATGATGATCGTGATCATCATACGCATGGCCATGATGGTGATGACCATGGCTGTCGCGGAGCAGCCAGGCACTGGCGAGGTTGACGCACAGACCGAGGGCAGCGACCGCGATCGCCTCGCCATAGACGATCGGCACCGGATTGATCAGCCGCAGCACGCTCTCATAGGCGATCTCGACCGCGATCAGACCGAGGATGATCGCGCTGGCGAAGGCGGCGAGATCGCCGAATTTCCCAGTCCCGAAGCTGAAATGCGAGCTCCCCAGGTGCCTCCGCGCAAAGCGATAGGCGAACGCGGCAATCCCCAGCGCCGCCGCATGCGTGCCCATGTGCCAGCCGTCGGCGAGCAGTGCCATCGAGCCGAACAGCGAGCCGGCGACGATCTCGCCGACCATCATGACCAGCGTCAGGATGACGACGAGCCAGGTGCGCCGCTCGTTCTCGTCGTGCTTGTCGCCCAGGAAGGCGTGGTCATGGGTCCATTGTTCGACGGAATGGGAATGCATCGCAAAGTCTCCGAAAGGCCCGGGCCGTTGACCCCTAATATAGACCTGCGAGTCTTCTGGGCAAAATCGCCGGAACGAGCCGATTGACAGGTAGGTGCCGTTTCGGTGTAATGAAGGCCATGGGGATTTGAGCGATCTCCCCACGAGGCGACATGCCCAAGTATCGCGTCCCGTTGTTTTTCACGAGGGCGCATCATGTCTTCCTACACGACGATATCATCTGACAAACTGGCACGGTTGATCGGCACGGCGAACGCTCCTGCCCTGATCGACGTGCGCACCGACGAGGATTTTGCCGCCGACCGGCGGTTGATCCCAGGTTCGATCAAGCTCAGTCACGACAATGTTCCGGAATGGGGTGCCGAATTCGCCGGCCGCACCGCCATTGTCTCCTGCCTGCGCGGCGCAAAGCTGGCGCAGGGCACGGCAGCCTGGCTCAGGCAGCTTGGGGTCCAGGCCGAGACGCTGGAAGGCGGCTTCGAGGGCTGGAAGGACGCAAAGCTGCCGCTGCTCGATACCCGCAAGCTGCCGCCGCGCGACGCCAAGGGACGCACCGTCTGGGTGACACGGGCGCGGCCCAAGGTCGATCGCATCGCCTGCCCCTGGCTGATCCGACGTTTCGTCGATCCCAATGCGGTGTTCTTGTTCGTGGCCCCGTCCGAAGTGATCGCCGTCGGCGAGCGATTCAAGGCAGCCCCGTTCGACATCGAGAACGTGTTCTGGAGCCACCGTGGCGAGCTCTGCACCTTCGACGTGATGATCGAGGAGTTCGGGATTGCCGCGCCGGCGCTGCTCCGGCTCGCAACGCTCGTGCGCGGCGCCGACACCGGGCGGCCCGACCTTGCGCCGGAGGCTCCCGGATTGCTCGCAGCTTCGCTCGGGCTGTCGCGGATGTATGATGACGACCTCGAACAGCTCGAGGCCGGCATGCTGCTCTACGACGCCTTTTATCGCTGGTGTCGCGACGCCACGTCCGAGACCCACAACTGGCCGACCAACAAGGCGAAGGCTTGATGGATATCCGTACGATCGAAGCAGGAGCTGATGCCGGTCACGGCGTCAGCTTCAGCGAAGCCTTTCGCGTCTGGCTCCGCGTCGCCTGCCTGAGTTTTGGCGGGCCCGCGGGCCAGATTGCGGTCATGCACCGCATCCTGGTCGAGGAGAAGAACTGGATCTCGGAAGCCCGTTTCCTCCACGCGCTCAATTACTGCATGCTGCTGCCGGGCCCGGAGGCGCAGCAGCTTGCGACCTATGTCGGCTGGCTGATGCACCGCACCGCCGGCGGGCTGATGGCGGGCGGGCTGTTCATCCTGCCCGGCATCATCGCCATCATGGGCCTGAGCTACGTCTACGCCGCCTACGGCAATGTCAGCTTCGTCGAGGCTCTGTTCTTCGGCTTGAAAGCCGCCGTGCTCGCCATCGTCGTCGAGGCCGTGGTGCGCGTCGGCAAGCGCGCATTGAAGAACCACATCATGATCGCGCTTGCCGCGATCGCCTTCGTCGCGATTTTCTTCTTCGCGATCCCCTTCCCGGTCATCATCATCGCCGCAGGCGTTATAGGATATATCGGTGCCAAACAGGGCCGTCCGGAATTCGCGCCGGCCGGTCACGGCCCTGCCGGCAGCAGCGCCGTGATCGACAGCATGCTCGGCGACGCCGTGCCCGAGCATGTACGCCCCAACACCGCGCGCACGATTCGCGTCGGCGCGTTGTGGCTGGCGCTGTGGCTGGTGCCGGTGATCGCGCTGTTGCTCGCTGTTGGACAAGACAATGTCTTCAGTCACATCGCGCTGTTCTTCTCGAAGATGGCGCTGGTCACCTTCGGTGGCGCCTACGCAGTGCTGGCCTATGTCGCCCAGCAGGCGGTCGAGCACTATCACTGGCTCAAGCCGCACGAGATGCTCGACGGCCTCGGCATGGCCGAGACCACGCCGGGCCCCTTGATCATGGTGCTTCAGTTCGTGGGCTTCATGGCCGCCTACCGCGACGCCAGCGGGCTGTCGCCGATGCTCGCGGCCACGCTCGGCGGGCTGCTCGCGACCTGGGTCACCTTCACACCCTGCTTCCTCTGGATTTTTGTAGGCGCCCCCTACGTTGAACGGCTGCGCGGCAACAAGGGCCTCGGCGGTGCGCTCAGTGCCATCACGGCTGCCGTCGTCGGCGTGATCCTCAACCTCTCGATCTGGTTCGCGCTGCACACGCTGTTCCGCGACACCGTTCCGGTGCACGCCTTCCTGTTTGCCTTCGACATGCCGGTGCTGACCAGCGTCGATATCCCCGCGCTCGTGCTGTCGATCGCGGCCGCAACCGCGATCTTCCGGTTCAAGCTGGGGATGCTGACGGTGCTGGCGGGCAGTTGCGCTGCGGGCGTGGCATTGCGGTTGGCGGGGATGATCTAGGACGCGAACTCAGTGGTTCGTTGCGTCCGGGGTGCCCTTGAAGGCGTCACTAAGCCGTCAGATTGCATGGCGGCTATGGGCCAAAAAGCGGCTGTCGTACACCGTCTCTTGAACTGGAAGGAGAGGCCGCCTTGCAAACGGCATCTCCTTCGTGCGGGAGACGATGACGGATGAGCGATGTCGTCAAGACCTGATGAACGAGAGCAGGTCGGGGTTGAGGACATCCGCATGTGTGGTGAGCATGCCATGGGGATAGCCGGGATAAGTCTTCAGCGAGCCGTTCTTAAGCAGGTTGACCGCACGCGGCACGGTACTTGCGAATGGGACGACTTGATCCGCCTCGCCATGCATCACCAGCACCGGCACGGTGATCTTCTTGAGATCCTCGGTGTAGTCTTCGAGCCAAGAGTCGACGGTCGCATAGTGAGCGAGGGCACCACCAGCCATGCCTTGGCGCCACCAGTTGGCGATAATGGCCTCCGAAGGCTTGGCTCCGTCGAGATTGTAGCCGTAGAACGGATTCTCAGGGACGAAACGGTAGAACTCCGACCGGTTACCCAACATACCTGCCCGGATCGCCTCGAACCACTCCGGCGGTTGACCGGACGGATTGTCCTCGCTCCGGTACATGTTCGGCGTCAGTGAAGCGACCAGCACGGCCTTCGCGACGCGCGCCGGGTGGCGAGCAACATAGCGAGCGACCTCACCGCAACCTGTCGAATGCCCGATATGTATCGCGTCGCGCAGGCTGAGGTGTTCAGTCAGGGCCGCGAGGTCGGCAACCCAATTGTCCATATTGTTGCCGGTGTTGGGTTGGTCGGACCGGCCGTGGCCGCGCCGGTCGTGGGCGATCACCCGGTAGCCGTGGCGAAGGAAGAACATCATCTGGGCATCCCAGTCGTCCGCTGTCAGCGGCCAGCCGTGGCTGAACACGATAGGCTGACCTGATCCCCAATCTTTGTAGAAAATGCTTACGCCGTCTGTAGTCGTGATCGTCGACATCGAGTCGCTCCATCTGCGCTGTTAGATCTTTGTTGAAAAGTTTGCGGACGGGGGTCTAAAAAGCAGGCAGGCCCAAGCTGATCAGGCCACAGACCGCGCCCCCTGGCTTTCCAAAAGACACGATGTTCAGTGGCCTCGCAGGCGAGCCCTTGCCGTGGCGACGCCCGATCGCCGACGCGTTATCGCCGGATCCGGCACGGCGCTATTCGTCGCTCCTGCGCATTCGCGTGCGTTTCCCGCTAAATGAGAGACTTCACTCTCGATCGCGCTGCAGAATTGTCGAGGCCGTACTGAATTGCGATCACGCCGTGCCTATCGGCCTGGAGTGCTGGGATCACTTTGCTGAAGACGATACTATGCTTCGGCGAAGACATTGTTCGTTGTCCTTTTTGGTTGAAGACTGCGAAACGGTAAATCCCTCTTTGGCTCCTGACCAAGACCTTGTAGGCTTCAAGCTATGCCTGGAAGATATACGAGGGATCATGGAGCTCCGGCACCTGCGCTATTTCGTTGCCGTCGCTGAAGAAGGCAGCCTGCTGAACGCCGCCGAACGGCGACTGAACACCTCCCAGCCGTCCTTGAGCCGGCAAATTCGCGATCTGGAAGCCGAAGTCGGCGTCCAATTGTTGGAGCGCCAGGCGCGAGGCGTGACGCTGACCGCTGCCGGACGCGTGTTTCTCGATCATGCGCGGCTGGCGCTGCTGCAGGTCGAGGCCGCAACGGAAGGGGCCCGGCAGACGGCGCAACCGCAAAGGCCCGTCCTCTCGATGGGCTTTCTCGTCGGACTGGAGGTGATGTGGCTCCCCCAGTTGCTGCGCATCCTCCGCGAGGAAGCCCCCGATGTCGACGTGACGCTCAGCACGCAATCTTCGCCAGAACTCGCACTGGCATTGATGCGGGGAAAGCTGGACATTGCTTTCCTTCGTCCAGAGAAAGACAACGAGGGCGTCGTCTTCAAGATATTGGCGAAGGAGCCCTTGATTGCCGTGCTGCCGGCCGAACACCGCTTGGCGTCACGGAAGAAGATTCGTCCGCAGGATCTCGCCCGCGAGATCTATGTCAGCTCGGCAAGAACATCGCCGGTCTTGCAAGAGGTCATACAGGATTACGCATCTCGGGTCGGCATTACCCTCAAGGCGAAATACGAAGGCGAAAACATATCATCGGCCATGTCGCTCGTGGCTTCCACAGGCGGAATTAGCCTCGTCCCGCTCTATGCGCAGAACATGCTTGCACCGAACGTCGTCGCCAGAGCGCTCGAGGGCGGCACGCCGTCGGTCGATCTGGCGCTGGGATACAATCGGACCAATCCGTCGCCGCTGCTCCGCCGTCTTTTGTCCCGCGCGGATGAATTGGTTGCAAACGTTCAAAATCAGAGCATCATTCGCTACGTTGAAGCTGACTAGTAACCGATGCGAGAGTCCGCTACGGGGTCACAAGCCGTCGATGATGACCGAGCCGAACGACTCCCGCTCCGCCCTCAAAAGCTGCCGTCTCTCAGCACTTTGGGCCAAAGCTCGTCCCCCTCGCCTCCCCGTGCCCGTCGGGCAAAACAGCCGCGACCATTTCCGCCACACCGCCTGTCAAGCCCACCCCGCGAAATATTCCACTTTACCGAAATTCGGATTTGACGTACAAGCGACACACCCTGGCCCGAGACAAGGGGCGGATCGCGATCGTCACGAACCGCGGGCTGGGCAGCGATGGACGCGACGGCGTTGGGCATAACAGGCATTGCAGGGCGGCTTCGGCTGTGAGCAATGGCTTTCGTGCCTACGACACGATGCCGAAAGCGTCTTGGCATGGCTTTGGGTGTGAGCACACGCCAGCACTCGAAGCGACATGCGAGGACGTGCGCGGACGAACAAGTCGTGTGGTCCTGACGCCCGGGGTCTGTGCGTCAAGTCCTGCGGTGATGTGGCGGCCCAACCGGGCGCGCGCATCAGTCATCTGCATGGCGACGGGGGCAATAGTGCATCGCTCCCCGAGGAGAGCACGAAGGACACGTTAAAACCATCGCGCAGGGAAGGCCGGGCGATCCGGCGAACCTGTGGTCCACCCCGTGTGCATTTCTATCGCGCACGGACCTGCGGGTGCCAGCCGGCGCCCGGCCTTCCCTGCGCCCTTGTCTCAACGAGGGCAATGCGACGAAGCAAACTCGGGCGGAACGCGCCGCGAGATCGCGAGCGCTCGTCCGCTGTTTGGATCGTATATCGGCGCGAAGACCAGTCATTCCACTCTCGCTGTCGTCGCTCGGCTTGACCGGGCGACCCAGTACTCCGAGACGATCGTGATTGAGAAGAGAAGCCGCGGCGTACTAGATGCCCCGGTCGAGCCGGGGCATGACAGCCTAGCGCGATCCCATCAGTTCCAATGTGGGAAGATTGGAACGGGGAGAATTCGCCAAGGTTAGCTCCCACTGCCGAGGACTCCGCTTTTTGGATGAGCCATGACCGATCTATCCATCGATGCGCGACTGCTTGCCCCTGACAATGACCGGCACGGCGTCAATTTCACGGTCGTCGTTGTCGCTGCGGCAATTCTTCTGGCGGGCGCAGTGGCCTTGTCAGGTACGATCTCCTGGCAACAGGGATTGTTGTTTCTTGTCGGAGGCGCACTTGGCCTGACGCTGTACCATGCGCTGTTCGGGTTCACCTCGGCCTGGCGCGTCTTCATTGTCGCGCGACGAGGTGCCGGCCTCCGTGCGCAAATGGTCATGCTGGCGCTGGCAACCGCCCTCTTCTTTCCGGTCCTGGCGCAAAGCACGCTGTTCGGCGTCGCCGTGCATGGCGAGCTCGGCGCAGTGGGCGTGGGCATGCTGACCGGGGCGTTCCTGTTCGGCCTTGGAATGCAGCTTGGCGGCGGCTGTGCATCGGGAACGCTTTATACCGCCGGCGGCGGCAACACCCGCATGCTGGTGACGTTGGCGGCCTTCATCGCCGGATCTACGCTCGGTGCATTGCATTTGCCGTGGTGGAGCGCGCTGCCGAACATCGGCGCCGTCTCGTTGATCGAACGGCTCGGATGGCTGCCGGCGCTCGTGCTCTGCTGGGCTGTGATGGCTGCAATCTACCTCATCACCGTCAGGGCCGAGATCGCCCGGCACGGCCAACTCGAGCCGGGAGCGCGGACGAAGCTGCGCGGCGCGCGCCGCTTCATGCAGGGGCCGTGGCCGCTCCTGTGGGGCGCGATCCTGCTTGCGATCGGAAATTTCGCCACGCTGTATCTAGCGGGACGTCCCTGGGGCATCACCTCCGCTTTCGCGCTCTGGGGATCGAAGATCCTGATGGGCTTCGGCGTCGACGTCGCCTCATGGCCCTATTGGCAGGGTGCTCGGGCCGCATCGCTGCACCAAAGCGTCTTCGCCGACATCACCTCCGTGATGGACTTCGGCATCATCCTGGGAGCGTTGCTGGCCGCGGGCCTCGCCGGCAAATTCCATCCGACATGGCGCATCTCCGCATCCTCGCTCCTTGCAGCCATCATCGGCGGCCTGCTGCTCGGGTATGGCGCCCGGCTCGCCTATGGCTGCAATATCGGCGCTTATTTCAGCGGAATCGCATCGGGCAGCCTGCACGGCTGGTGCTGGCTGGTCGCGGCTTTCGTCGGCAACATTCTGGGAACACACCTCCGACCGCTGTTCGGCCTGGCCGTCGAGCGGTAGGTTTTTCGCATGCGCGTTCGTCAGACCGCCGTGGCGGGACCGGCGATTGAACCTACCGCATCATCATCCGCGCAATCGCTTCCCCAATCACCACTGTCGTGAAGTGGGTGTTGGCCCGGCAATCCGATGGCATGATCGAGGCGTCGGCGACGCGCAGGCCGGAGATGCCCTTCACGGTGCCGTCAGGGTTGACCACGCCGTCAGCGTCGTTGACGCCGGTCATGCGGCAGCTGCCGGCAGCATGCTGGATGTCGCCGGTCTCACGCCGCAGCAGCGCGTCGAGCTCCTGATCGGGCAAGGCCGCAGCTTGCGACAGCGTCAGATCGGTGTCGGCGAGCCTGATCCAGTCGGCGATGCCTGACAGCGCCGGCTGCTCGGTGATCACGGCAAGCCGCCTCACCGCATCCATCATGCGCAGCATGTCGCGGGGATCGGCCAGCATGTTCTCCTCGACAACGGGATCGATCGCGGGATCGGTCGAGGCCAATTTGAGCGTGCCACGCGAATAGGCGTTGAACAGCCCGGCCCCGATCGCTCCGGGCACACCGATGCCGCGGTGGTTGAAGGCGATCAGGATCATGTCGCGCTTGCCGCCGTCGGCGAGGCCCGACGAATAGGTCACGCAGCAATTGGTATGACGCGTGTCCGGATCGGTCGGCCGCAGGTCTTGCTGGAGCTGGATCGTGGCGCGAAACAGCGGATGGTCGAAGAAGTGCCTGCCGACCGGCAGGTCGCGCTCGACCGCAATCCCCATCGCCTTCAGCTCATCCGCAGGTCCGATGCCCGAGCGCAGCAGGATTGCCGGGCTGTGGATGGCGCCTGCGCACAGCACGATCTGGCGCGCGCTGATCTCGCGGGTGCCCTGCCCCTCGATGCGAACACGAAGACCGGTCGCCCGACCGTCGCTGATCAGCACGCGATCAACCAGCGCATGCCCGTGAATTTCCAGATTGGCGCGACCGCGCGCGGGCTCCAGATAACCCTCATTGGTGGTGATGCGGCGGCTGTCGCGGCTGTTGATGGGATAGCAAGCGACGCCCTCGCCATCAGGGCCGTTGACGTCGGCGCACCAGGGATAGCCGCTCGCCAGCGCCGCATCGCGCAAGCCACGATCGATCGGGCCCCACTTTTCCGGCGGCGCCCGATAGACCGGCAGCGGTCCGCCGCGGCCATGGCCGGCGGCGTCGCCGAATTCCAGATCATCCTCGATCACCGAGAACAACGGCATCACGTCCCTGGCCGACCAGCCGGTGCAGCCATTTGCGGCCCATTCGTCGAACGCATCGGCGACGCCGCGGATGGCGATCTGGCCGTTCATCATCGAGGAGCCGCCGAGCCCCTTGCCGCGCCAGTAGAAGCGCGGCTCCTGGCCGGCCACACGGCGCGTCAGCAGATCCGGCCATTGCCATTTCTCCTGGTACTCGCGCTTGTGGATGATCGGGATCGGATTCGGCGTCCTCACCTCCCAGGGCGCCTCGTCGGCGCGCCAGTCGAGGCCGGCTTCAAGCAGCAGCACGCGGCGTGCGGGATCTTCCGAGAGCCGCGCCGCAACAGCGGCGCCGGCGGAGCCGCCGCCGACAACAATAACATCGTACATCGCGCTACTTCTCAACGTTCCAGAACACCGGGATGGCCGACGGTATCAGACCGCGCAAAGTCGTGCGAGAGGCGGCGGGCTGGGCGAACTGGCCCCACGGTATAGCGGGCGCCTGGTCGTACATGACGGCCTGGATCTCGCCGGCGATCTTCTTGCGATCCTCCTCGGCGGGCGCCTTGGCAAAGGCCTCCATCAGCGGCGTAATGCGCGCATCGCATTGCCAGCCGGTGAAGTCGGCGCAGTTGAAGGCGACCATGACGTTGGTCAGCGGCGAGCCGAGGTCAAAACCTCCGGCGTGAACGCCATAGACGCTCCAGCCCTCCTTCTTGGCGCGGCGCGCCAGCACGCTCGCCCAGTCCATCACCTGGAGATCGACGGTGAACCCGGCCTGTTTCAGCCGCTCGGCCAGCACCTGCGCCGAGACGCGCGGGGCTTCGAGATCGTTGGCCTCCATCACGACAACAGGCTCGCCGGCATATTTCGTCGCCTTCAGCGCGGCCTTCGCTGCTTCGATCGACGGCTTGGCGGCGGCTTCCGTGCCGGCCTTGCTGTCATAGGTGGTGCCGCAGGTGAAGTATGTCGCGCAAGGAGCGGCGTATCTGGCGTCCAGGCCGAGTGCGTCCAGCACCTCGCGCTGATCTACCAGCTTCCACAGCACGCGCCTGATGGCGGGATCGTCGAACGGCTTCGATGCGGCGTTGAGGCGATAGGCGCCCGCGAACATGTTGCCGCCGGTAAAATTGACGAGTTTGACCCGTGAGTTCTTCTCCATGGTCGGCAGCAGATCGAACGGCGCGTATTGCATGAAATCGACTTCGCCGGCCTGCAGCGCGGAGGCTGCGGTCGCGCCGTCCGGAATGACGCGGATCTCGAGCGTGTCGACGTTGACGCGCTTGCCGCCGGCGAGGAAGTCGGCAGGCTCTGGACGCGGCACGTAGTCGGCGAATTTCTTCAGGACCATGCGGTCGCCGGTGCGGTGATCTGCTTTGCTGTAGACGAACGGGCCGGAGCCGACGATTTCGGTGATGCGCTGGTCGCCGGGCGTTTTGGCAACGCGCTCGGGCATCATGAAGGCGACCGGACTGACGGGATTGCCGAGCGCGTCGATGACGAGACCAGACGGCTCCTTCAGCGTCAGCACGAAGGTTTTTGCGTCGGTGGGCTCGAGCGAGGCCGTGATCGCGAAGATGCGGCGGCCGAGCGCACTCCGGGTGCCCCAACGGCGCAGCGAGGCGACGCAATCGGCGGCCGTGACCGGCTGGCCGTCATGCCATTTCAGGCCGTCGCGCAGCGTGAAACTGTAGGTCAGGCCATCGGCCGAGACTTTCCAGTCCTGCACCATCTGCGGCTTGATCTCGCCTTTGGAATCCTTCGCAAACAGCGTGTCGAACACCATGTAGCCGAACGTGCGCGTAATGTAGGCTGTGGAGAAATGCGGATCGAGCGTGATGATCTCCGCCTCGAGCACCGCGACGAGATTGCCCGCCGCATGCGCCGGCGGCGCGGTCAGCGCCAAGGCGAATAGCGCCGGAATAAAAGCCTTCAGTTTGGACATTGGTGCCTTTTGCCTGTTGACGAGCTGTTTGCTGTCGCCAGGAAAAGGCAATGTTCGTGCCCGTTCGAGGAAGGCACTTATGCGCTCACAGCTATCTGCCGCGCGTTTGCGCGCTGCCCCCCGCTGTCGTCGCCCGGCTTGACCGGGCGATCCAGTACTCCAGAGAAAGCTACGATTGAGCCGAGAGGTCGCGGCGTACTGGATGCCCCGCCGGAGCCTGTCATCGGGCTCGCCGAAGGCGAGACCCGGTGGCGGGGCATGACACTGTCGATATGGCGACGGCCCGCGTCCTACCCGATCACCCTGCCGAACTTGTTCGACTTCGGGAATCCCTTCGGCGCGAGGCGGCCGGCATCACCGCGGTTGCCGCGCCACTCGGCGAGCTCCTTCATGGTCGCAGAGAATTCGCGGCCCGCGGAGTCCTTCCAGGTCAGGCCCGCCTTGGCGTCGAACACGGCGACGTCGGAAAGACCACCGTCCTTGTATTTTTGCAGGCGCGCACCGCGGCCACGCGGCATCTCCTGCACCTGCTCGAGCGGGAAAAGCAGCATCTTGCGATTCTCGCCGATGACCGCGACGGTGTCGCCGAGCACCTCGGTGACCGTGCGCGCCTCATTCGGCATGTCGACGTTGAGGACCTGCTTGCCCTTCTTGGTGGTGCCGACGCAATCGTCCTCGTTGACGACGAAGCCCTGGCCCTCGTGGCTCGCGACCAGGAATTTGCGTCCGCCCTTGTTGACGAACAGCGTGACCGGCGCGGCCTCCGGCTCGAGATCGATGAACTGGCGGATCGGCTCGCCGTGACCGCGGCCGCCCGGAAGTTTTGCGACATCGAGCGAGTAGAATTTTCCATTGGTGGCGAACAGCAGCAGCTTCGAGGTCGTTTCCGCGAAGAACGCGAACCCGAGCTTGTCGTCCTGCTTGAAAGCCAGCCCCGAGAGATCCTCGACATGGCCCTTCAGGGTGCGGATCCAGCCCTTGTCGGAGACGACGACGGTCACTGGCTCGCGCTCGACCAGGGCCTCCTCGATCGCAGCGAGATCGTGCTCGGGCGCGTCCGCAAAGGTGGTGCGGCGCTTGCCGAGCGGCGTCTTCGGTCCGAACATGTCGCGGACCTTGCCGACCTGCTCGCCGACCTTCTTCCACTGCTCGGGTTCGGACGCCAGCAATCCCTCAATGCCCTTCAGCTCCTTGCGAAGATCCTTGTCCTCGCTGCGGATCTCCATCTCCTCGAGCTTGCGCAACGAGCGCAGCCGCATGTTGAGGATGGCTTCGGCCTGCACCTCGGTGAGCTTGAACGCCTTGATCAGCGCGGGCTTCGGCTCGTCCTCATTGCGGATGATCCTGATCACCTCGTCGATGTTCAGATAGGCAATCAGCAAGCCGCCGAGAATCTCCAGCCGGCGCTCGATCTCGGCCTTGCGATGGTTGGTGCGACGGATCAACACGTCGCGCAGATGGTCGAGCCATTCGCGCAAGCATTCCGCCAGCCCCACGACTTTGGGAATGCGGCCCTTGATCAGCACGTTGAGGTTCAGCGGAATCTTGTTTTCGAGCTCGGTCAGCCGGAACAGCGATTCCATCATCAGCGCGGGATCGACGTTCTTCGACTTCGGCTCGATCACGATGCGAACGTCTTCGGCCGACTCGTCCCTGATATCGCCGACCAGCGGCAGCTTCTTCTGGTCGAGCAGCTCGGCGATCTTCTCGATCAGCCGCGACTTCTGCACCAGAAAGGGAATCTCGGTGACGACGACGACCCAGGTGCCGCGCGCGCCCTCTTCCTGCTCCCATCGCGAGCGGACGCGGAACGAGCCGCGGCCGGTGGTGTAGGCTTCAGCGATCGCCTGCTTGGAATCGACGCAGATGCCGCCGGTGGGGAAATCCGGACCCTTGACCCATTTCAGCAAGGCCTTGGATTTCGCGTCGGGCTTCTCGATCAGATGCAGCGCGGCGTCGCAGAGCTCGGCGGCGTTGTGCGGCGGGATTGAGGTCGCCATGCCGACCGCGATGCCCTGCGCACCGTTGGCGAGCAGGTTCGGGAAGCCGCCGGGCAGCACGACCGGTTCTTTCGACTGGCCGTCATAGTTGGGACGGAATTCGACCCCGTCTTCGTCGATGCCGTCGAGCAGAAGCCGCGCGACGTCGGTCATGCGTGCTTCGGTGTAACGGTAGGCGGCGGGATTATCGCCGTCGATATTGCCGAAATTGCCCTGGCCGTCGACCAACGGATAGCGCGAGGAGAAGTCCTGCGCGAGACGCACCATGGCGTCGTAGATCGCCTGGTCACCGTGCGGATGGAACGAGCCCATCACGTCGCCGACGATTTTTGCGGATTTCTTGAAGCTGGTGCCGGGGTCGAGCCGGAGCAGGCGCATGCCGTAGAGGATGCGCCTATGCACCGGCTTCAGGCCGTCGCGGGCATCGGGCAGTGCGCGGTGCATGATGGTGGAGAGCGCGTATGCAAGATAGCGCTCTTCCAGCGCCTCACGCAGCGGCACCTCGTGAATTTCGGCCGGTTCCTCCGGCGGAATCAATCGTTTTCCCATGCCGCCCGGTTAAACCGTGGAAGCGAATCGGGCAAGGATCGATTGGTTCCCTGTGGGCGGCCTACTGGCCAGCCCAGCCTGCGGTGAAGGTCTGGGTGGGTGGCGCGGCTTTAGCCTGCGTGGTGCCCGGGGCATTGGTCAGGCACCGCCGCGCCGTCTCGATCTCGGCCTCCGTCGCGCCCTTGGACCGCGCCCATGCCTCTGCGGCTGCAGCGGAATATTTGGCCACATAGAATCTGACAACGGTGCAGGAGGCACGGCGAAAGACGCCCGGCTGCTCACCCGCAAGGGCGTCCGGCGCCAGCGCGATCAGCGCTGCCGATATCACAAGTCCCTTGATCAGCATCAGGATATCCCCGGTTGGAACCCCGGGGGCAAGTCACGGAAACCCGATTTCGTTCCACGGCGGGCCGCTATATTGCGACAATGCAGAGCCGCGCTAGGCTCATGGCGCGGGAATCGCGGCCTTTGCCTGCTGTCGCGTCAACGCGCTGATGAAGCCCGCCCGCGCGTCGGAATGGCCCTGCCCACGCGGCTCCAGCACGTGGCGCAGCAGGAACAGGCCGGTCAGTCGAAAGCCGTCCTGGAGATCCTGATCAGTGAGGTCGCCCTGCACCTCGCCCTGGCGCAGGAACGGCGGTAGCCGCAATAGGCGGTCGCGCCACGGCTCGCCCGCCCCGCGCGACACCGCGCCACCGGATTTGGGCGAGACGTAGATCAGGTCGGTGGTCTCTCCGGTCACCGCGCAGTTTTCCAGCGCCAGCCCAAAGCCGAGTTCGGTGAGCATCGCCAGCTCGAAATGGATCACGTGTACGGCGGCGCTGCCGATATCATCGAAATCGTCCAGCGAATGTTCGAGCAGCGCCAGGAGGTGTTCGTGCGGATCGCGCTCCGGCAGCAACCGCGCAATCGAAGCGAGATGAGTGATGCCGTAAACGCCGTGGGATGATCCCAGCAGCGTCGCGGCCCGCAGCTTCAGGCCTTCGATGGCATAGGTGCCGAGATGCTCGTCGAGCCGCGCCCGCCACACCACGCTGAGGCTGTTGCCGGGCTGCAGCAGCGGCCGCATCCGAGAGCCGGCGCCGCCGCGGACGAGACCGAGATGGCGGCCGTGCGCGCGGGTCAGCAGCTCGACGATGGCGCTGCTCTCGCCATGCCGCCGCACCCCCAGCACGATGCCTTCGTCGGTCCATTCCATCGGTGAAGTCTAGCGGATTCCGGTCTTCAATCGTAGGGCGGATTGGCCGAAGGCCGGAAGGTGAAGCGCCGCCAATCCACCCGACGCCTTACACGTTGAACCAGCCCTGCGCGTCGCCGCGGAACGAGAAGTACAATCCCATCGCCGTCAGCACGCAGGAGACGATCTCGATGGCGCTGTCGAGTTCCATGCCTTTCTCCCCGATGATCTGGCCGAGCGAGATCACCGACAGTACGAGTGCTGCCGCCAGAACCCAGCGCGGCCAGTTCTTGCGCCCGCGCGCGGCCAGCCGCACGAAATAGACCAGCAGCAGGATCATGCCGCCGGCAAGCAGCGACGACGTCATGATCATCTGTTCGGTCATCTCGGCAGTCGGCGTGCGGTCCTGCACCGCCACCGACAAGGCATCCAGCATCAACGATGCATAGAGCAACGCTTCGAAGCGCCGTACGTTGCTTGGTACGCTCATCGCCGACCGATCTTTTCGTGGTTATTCTTTGGGAAATTCCAGGCCCATCTCGCGGTAGCGATCGGGATCGTCGCTCCAGTTCTCGCGCACCTTGACGAACAGGAACAGGTGCACCGGCACGCCCAGGATCTCGCCGATCTCCTTGCGCGAGTCCGCGCCGATCGACTTGATGGTGGCGCCGCCCGCGCCGAGCACGATCTTGCGCTGGCTTTCGCGCTCGACGAAAATCGTCTGCTCGATGCGCACCGACTTGTCCTTGCGTTCCTCCCACTTGTCGGTCTCGACCGTGGACTGGTAGGGCAATTCCTGGTGCAGCTTGCGAAAGATCTTCTCGCGCGTGATCTCGGCCGCAAGCTGCCGCATCGGCGCGTCCGACATCTGGTCTTCGGGATAGAGGAACGGCCCCGGCGGCACGATCTCGGCCAGTGTATGCCTGAGGTCGTCGACGCCGTCGCCGGAGATCGCCGCGATCATGAAGGTCTTTGCGAAGGCCATGCGCTCGTTGGCGGCCTGCGCCAGCGCCAGCAGCTTCTCGCGCTGGACCAGGTCGACCTTGTTGATGACCAAAATCTTCTCGTGCTTGACGCTGGCGACCTTGGTGAGGATCGCCTCGGCTTCCTCGTCGATGCCGGCCTTGGCATCCAGCAGCACGCAGACGAGGTCGGCGTCATGCGCGCCGCTCCAGGCGGTCGAGACCATGGCGCGGTCCAGCCGGCGCTTGGGCAGGAAGATGCCGGGCGTATCGACCAGGATGATCTGCGAATTGTTCTCGATCACGATGCCGCGGATCAGCGCGCGCGTGGTCTGCACCTTGCGCGAGACGATCGTGACCTTGGCCCCGACCAGCGCATTGACCAGCGTGGATTTGCCGACGTTCGGCGCGCCGATCAGCGCGACGAAGCCGCAGCGCGTAGCAGTGGGCGCCTCGCCGCTCGCTTCAACCGTCATTGCCGCCGCCAACGCCTTCACGTTCGATCATCACTGAAGCTGCCACCTTCTCTGCCGCGCGCTTGCTGCCGCCGATGCCTTCCGCCGGAGCGAGTCCCGGAAGATCGACCGCGACGCGGAATTGCGGATCATGATGCGGGCCGGTGCGCTCGACCTCGCGGTAAACGGGCGTCGGCAATCCCTTGCCCTGCGCCCATTCCTGGAGAACGGTCTTGGGATCGCGCAAGGGACGTCGCGGCTTGTGCATGCGCTCCGTCCAGTTGCGCTTGACGAAATCGGCCGCCGCCGCGTAGCCGCCATCGAGGAAGACGGCGCCGATCACGGCCTCGCAGATATCGCCGAGCACGCTCTTGCGCAGGCGCGCGTCGGCGCTGGAGCCGACCGAGCCGAGCTTGATGTCGTCGAGCAGACCGAGCGACTTGGCAACGTCGGCGCAGCTCTCCTTGCGCACCAGTTCGGCAAGTCGCTTGGACATCTCGCCTTCGTCGGCGTTCGGGAAGGCGTGATAGAGCATGTCGGAGACGACGAGCCCGAGCACGTGGTCGCCGAGGAATTCCAGCCGCTGATAGCTGTCACCGCGCTTGCGCCCGGACTTCAACGCGGAGACATGCGTGATGCCTTGCATCAAAAGGTTCGGATCGGCAAAGCTGTAGCCGATGCGC
The DNA here is from genome assembly GCF_055811715.1 of Bradyrhizobium sp. WSM4872. Classification (NCBI taxonomy): domain Bacteria; kingdom Pseudomonadati; phylum Pseudomonadota; class Alphaproteobacteria; order Hyphomicrobiales; family Nitrobacteraceae; genus Bradyrhizobium; species Bradyrhizobium sp. WSM4872. Next base: position 277,251 of record NZ_JBVVPT010000003.1, read on the forward strand.
GCCTCGAGCCCCGCATTCGCATCCAAGCCCCTGGCCTTGCTGCTCCGCACCCGCTTCTTCTTTGCAGGCGTCTTGTTTTCAGGCGTCTTGCTCTCAAGGCTCTTGGTCGCAGCTTCGCCGTCGGGGCCCGCTTGCGCCTCGGTCGGCAGGGTCGCGATGTCCTTGGCTTCGTCTTTCATCGGACGATTTTGAAGAAGCGATTCCAGCGCACCGCCCAGGGCCAGCGCCAGAACATCCAGGCATGCTCGCCTTCGGCGATCGAGAAGAAGATCATCTGGGCGCGCCCGATCAAATTCTCCTGCGGCACGTAGCCAACCTGGCCAAGGAAGCGGCTGTCGGTGGAGTTGTCGCGGTTGTCGCCCATCATGAAGAAGTGGCCGGTCGGCACGGTGTAGACGTTGGTGTTGTCGACGTATCCGTTGTCGGCGCAGTCCAGCGTTTCGTAGGACACGCCGTTCGGCAGCGTTTCCTTCCAGCGCTTCACCCGGGAGACGCCGCCGCCTTCGGCGCCGCAGGGGTCCTCGCCGACAAATTCGCTCATGCGCTGCCGCTCGACCGGCGTGTCGTTGATGTAGAGCAGCCCGTCCCGCATCTGGATGCGGTCGCCGGGCAGGCCGATCACGCGCTTGATGTAGTCGGTGGAATCGTCCTTCGGCAGGCGGAATACGACGATGTCGCCGCGGTTCGGGTCCGAGCCCCAGATCCGCCCCGAGAACAGCGGCGGCGAGAACGGGATCGAGTAGTGGCTGTAGCCGTAGGAATATTTCGAGACGAACAGATAGTCGCCGACCAGCAGCGTCCCCTTCATCGAGCCGGATGGGATGTTGAACGGCTGAAACAGGAAGGTGCGGATCACCAGCGCGATCAGGAGAGCGTGGATCACGACCCGGATCGTTTCGCCGACGCCGCTCTCAGTTTTCGTTCCTGAAGTCACGCTCATTGCTCTCTCAATTCCGGCGGGCGGTCACAGCGCGCCCTCCTCCCGCGAACAGCCCATCGCTCGCGGCCCAAGGAGATTGTCCTGATTCTGATAATGAGGGCCAATTCCGGCGTAAAGCCGAATTCGCCCAGCCTGATTTGCGTCCGCGGACTTTTAGACGGTTGTCGGAGGCCACGCAATCAAGGATCGCATCAAAACTGCATAAGCATTTGATTTTGAATGCGAATTATAAAATGATCGGTACCTAATCAGGGTTTCGCCAGCGGCACGGCGGAAATGATGACGAAGGCCTGTGCCAGCGGCCAATCATCGGTGATCGACAGGTCGATCTGCGCCGCGAAGCCCTCCGGCGTCAGGGCCTGGAGCCGGGCCAGCGCCCCGCCCGTCAATTGCATCGTTGGGCGTCCTCCCGGCAGGTTGACCACCCCCATGTCGCGCCACCACACGCCGCGCCTGATGCCGGTGCCGAGCGCCTTGGAACAGGCCTCCTTGGCGGCGAAGCGCTTGGCGTAGGTTGCCACCACCATCTTCTCGTTCTTGGCGCGCCGCTCCGCCTTGGCCCGCTCGGCCGCGGTGAAGATGCGGTCGAGGAAGCGCTCGCCATGGCGATCGATCACCTTGCCGACACGGGTGATGTCGATCAGATCGGAGCCGATGCCGATGATCATGCCCGGCTCCGGCCGCGGTCCATCGCCGCGCGCATGCTGCGCACCGTCTCGGCGAGACCGACGAACAGGGCTTCGCCGATCATGTAGTAGCCGATGTTGAGCTCCATGATCTCAGGTAAGCCGGCGATCGTCTCCGCCGTCGCGTAGTCCAGCCCGTGTCCGGCGTGAACCTCCAGCCCCGCTTCCTTCGCCAGCTTCGCCCCTGCCACGATTCGCCGCCATTCGGCCTCGGCCTTATCGGCGTGACCGTCGACGACGGCGTCGCACCAGGCGCCGGTGTGGATCTCGATCACGGGCGCGCGCAGCCGCGCCGCCGTCTCGATCTGGGCGGGATCGGCCGCGATGAACAGCGACACCCGGATGCCTGCATCGTTCAGCCGCGCGATATAAGGCGCCAGCGCATTGTGCTGGCCGACGGCGTCGAGCCCGCCTTCGGTCGTCACCTCCTGGCGCCGCTCTGGCACCAGGCACACCGCATGCGGCTTGGTGGCGAGCGAGATGCGCATCATGTCGTCGGTCGCCGCCATCTCGAAATTGAGCGGCTTGGAGATCTCGGCTTTCAGCCGCGCCATGTCCTCGTCGCGGATGTGCCGGCGATCCTCGCGCAGATGAGCGGTGATGCCGTCGGCACCGGCCTCGATCGCCAGCAGCGCCGCGCGCACCGGATCGGGATTGCGGCCGCCGCGCGCGTTGCGCAGGGTCGCGACATGGTCGACATTGACGCCGAGGCGGAGCGGAGGTGCAGGCATTTCGGGACTCACGGAATCATAGGAATAGACCAAGACGGAAGGCGTCTATCCATTAACACGTTCGGCGCGGGCGACGACCGCCTTCGCGCGCAGCTGGGCCAGGATCGCGCTCAAATGCTTGAGATCGTAGACTTCGAGATCGATCGTCGTCTCCGTGAAATCCGGTGAGCGGCGCTGCATGCTGATGTTGTCGATGTTGCCGTCGTGCTCGGCGATTACGGTCGCGATCTGCGCCAGCGCGCCGGGCTCGTTGACGTTCTCGACCTTGATGCGGGCCGGGAAGCGCTGCGGCGCGGAGTCCTCGATGTCCCAGCGCACGTCGAGCCAGCGCTCCGGCTCTTCCTCGAAATCCTTCAAGGCCGGTGCCTGGATCGGGTAGATGGTGATGCCCTCGCCCGGCGTGACGATGCCGACAATGCGGTCGCCGGGCACTGCGCCGCCGTTCGGCGCGAACTTCACCGGCAGGTCGGAATTGATGCCGCGGATCGGGATCGCGACCGGGCTGCGCGGCGGTTCCGACTTCTCCTTGAGCTTGGCGGCAAGCCCCTTCTTGACGCCGTAGCGCGCGATGCGCTCCTCCTTGTAGTCGGGATACATCGCACGTGCGACGTGGGAAGCCTTGATCTCGCCGCGTCCCACAGCCGCCATGACGTCCTCGATCGAGGTCCGCGCGAGGCGCGGCAGCGCGCCTTTGAGCTTGTCGTCGGCATATTCGATCTTGGCGCGCTCGAACAGGCGCTCGACGATGCGTCGGCCGAGACCGACATATTGATCGCGCACCGCCGTCCTGGTGGCGCGGCGGATCGCAGCGCGCGCCTTGCCGGTGACCGCGAGCGTTTCCCAGGCGGACGGCGGCGCCGCTTGCGCTTCCGAGGTCAGCACCTCGACCTCGTCGCCGTTCTGGAGCTCCGAGGACAGCGGCGCAAACTGGCCGTTGATCTTGCAGCCTACCGCGCTGTTGCCGACGTCGGTGTGCACGGCGTAGGCGAAGTCGATCACGTTGGCATGGCGCGGCAGCGCGATCAGCTTGCCCTTCGGCGTGAAGCAGAACACCTGGTCGTGGAACAACTCGAGCTTGGTGTGCTCGAGGAATTCCTCGGGATTGGCGCTCTCCGAGAGGATGCCGATGGTGTGGCGCAACCAGGCGAACGCATTGGACTCGCGCTTGAGGAATTCGGTCGGCGAGCCCACGCCTTCCTTGTAGAACACGTGCGCGGCGATGCCGCGCTCGGCGATCTGGTCCATCGCCTCGGTGCGGATCTGCAGCTCGACGCGCTGGTTGCCGGGGCCGATCACGGTGGTGTGGATCGAGCGGTAGTCGTTCTGCTTCGGCGTCGAGATGTAGTCCTTGAACCGCCCGGGCACGACCGGCCAGTTCGTGTGGACGATGCCGAGCGCGCGGTAGCAGGCCTCGATGTCGTTGACGACGACGCGGAAGCCGAAGATGTCGGACAATTGCTCGAAGCCGACCGACTTGCGCTCCATCTTGGTCCAGATCGAGAATGGCTTCTTGCGGCGGCCATAGACCCGCGCCCCCAGGCCGCGGTGGCGCAGATTGTTGGAGAGCTGGTCCTCGATTTCGCCGATCAGATTGCGGTTGCGCTCGGCCAGCGCATCGAGCCGCTGCATCACCACCGAATACGCTTCTGGATCGAGGGTCCGGAACGACAGGTCCTCCAGCTCCTCGCGCATCTCCTGCATGCCCATGCGCCCGGCCAGCGGCGCATAGATGTCGAGCGTCTCCTCGGCAATGCGCCGTCGCGATTCCGTCGGCACGAAGTCCAGCGTGCGCATGTTGTGCAGGCGATCGGCGAGCTTCACCAGGAGCACGCGGACGTCGTCGGCAATCGCCAGCAACAATTTGCGCAGATTCTCGGCCTGCTTGGCCTCCCGCGACACCAGTTCCAGCCGCTTCAGCTTGGTCAGGCCCTCGACCAGCGCGCCGATCTCGGGCCCGAAGATCTGGTCGATCTCGGCCCGCGTCGCTTCGGTGTCCTCGATCGTGTCGTGCAGCAGTGCAGCCACGATGGTGGCGTCGTCGAGCTTCAGGTCGGTGAGAATCGCCGCCACTTCGAGCGGATGCGAGAAGTACGGGTCGCCCGAGGCGCGGGTCTGCGAGCCGTGCGCCTTCATGGCGTAGACATAGGCGCGGTTCAGCAGATCTTCGTCGGTGTTGGGATTGTAGGACCTGACGCGCTCGACGAGGTCATATTGACGCATCATGCGTGCGCGAGGCTTCGCCGGGCGCGCCACCGGCGCAGTCGGGGCCACGGCAACCGATTCGGTTGCGGCCTGCATCTGCGTTGGTGTGCGGCGTCGATATACCATGCCGTCCTGCCTTCAAACGGACCACGACACGGCCCGTTGTATACATCTTAGCTCCGATCGCGCGCGTGTCCGATCAATTCAGTGACAGGGACAGGCGCGAACCGACGACGCTATGGTAACCACGAAAACGCCAACAAAAGCAAAGGCCCGAACGACGGTTCGGGCCTTTGATCAGATCACAAAGAAGTCGATGAGCGCGACTGGACGATTTACTCGTCTTCTTCGGGCTGCTCCTCGGGCGGCGCGAGGCCTTCGAGACCCTTCAGGAGCTCTTCTTCCGTCATGCGCTCAACCGCGACTTCGGTATCGTCTGCATCCACGCTTGCACCGGCGGAACCGATCAGCGGCACAGTGTCCGGCTCGGGCTCGTCGACCTCGACGAACTTCTGCAGCGAGTGCACCAGTTCCTCGCGGAGGTCTTCCGGAGAAATGGTGGTCTCTGCAATTTCGCGCAAAGACACAACAGGGTTCTTGTCGTTATCGCGGTCAACCGTTAGTTGTGAACCAGACGAAATCATGCGGGCCCGGTGGGCGGCCAGCAGGACCAGGTCAAACCGGTTGTCGACCTTGTCGATACAATCTTCTACGGTGACGCGAGCCATCGACTGTCGCTCCGTTGTGGGTGGGACGAAATATGTGGATGAATGCCGGTAGTTATAGGGGCCGGGAGGGTTTCGCAAGGCCAATTTGTGATTTGGCCTCGCCAAACGGCTCTGCTACCCCCACATTGGGGCTGGGATGGGTGGTTTCGCGGTCTGCCGGCGACGGCAGCGCCGGGTCTGTGCAAGTTGGCCATAACTATACCTTGATTGCCCCGACTTCTCCGGATTTGCGGTTTCGACGGGTTTCGGCGGGACTTTAGAAGTGCGCGGCTTGCTGTCGCCGCGCCAACAATAAACGATCAATCACGAACTCTACGCGAGCAAACTGAATGTCACCTTCCTCTACCGACAAGATCGCGCTCTTCATCGACGGAGCCAATCTCTACGCGACGGCGAAAACTCTGGGCTTCGACATCGATTACAAGCGCCTGCTGAAGGAGTTTCAGAGCCGCGGGACGCTGCTGAGGGCGTTCTACTACACCGCGATCATCGAGGATCAGGAGTACTCCTCGATCCGGCCGCTGATCGACTGGCTCGACTACAACGGCTACACCGTCGTCACCAAGGCGACCAAGGAGTTCATCGACGCCTCCGGCCGCCGCAAGGTCAAGGGCAACATGGACATCGAGCTCGCCGTGAACGCGATGGAGCTCGCCGAGCACATCGACCAGATGGTGCTGTTCTCGGGTGACGGCGACTTCCGCTCTCTGGTCGAGGCCGTTCAGCGTCGTGGCGTGCGGGTCACCGTGATTTCCACGATCGCGAGCCAGCCGCCCATGATCGCCGACGAGCTGCGCCGCCAGGCCGACGTCTTCACCGACCTCGTCGAGCTGCAGTCAAAGCTCGGCCGCGACCCGTCGGAACGCCCCGCCCCGCGTGACCGCGGCGACCGCGAGGCGCGCCACCACGCTCCGCAGTTCCTCCAGCGCGCAACCACGATGGCGCCGGCGAGGGGCGATGACGACTTCGAGGAGTGAGGCGGCCCGGTCAAGCCGCCAGCCTCTCAGCCTCGTCCCCGACCGTGACTGTCCGCTCTGTCCGCGCCTGGTCGCCTTTCGCGAGGCGAACCGCGCGCGCGAGCCATTGTGGCACAATGCGCCGGTTGCGCCTTTCGGCGACATCAAGGCGCGCCTGCTGATCGTCGGCCTTGCGCCGGGGATGCAGGGCGCCAACCGCACCGGCCGTCCCTTCACCGGCGACTATGCCGGCGACCTGCTCTACGCGACGCTGCTCGAATACGGCTTCGCCAAGGGCCAATATCAGGCACGTCCCGACGACGGCCTGAAGCTGGTCGACTGTCGGATCGCCAATGCGGTGCATTGCGTGCCGCCGCAGAACAAGCCGCTGCCGGTCGAGATCAACACCTGCCGGCAGTTCCTCGCGGCGAATCTCGCAACGATGCCGAACCTGCGCGCGATCGTCGCCCTCGGGCGCATTGCGCACGACACCGTGCTCAAGCCGCTGAACCTGAAGGGATCCCAAGCCCCCTTCGGCCACGGCGCCGTGCATCAGGCCGGCGCATTCAGGCTCTACGACAGCTATCACTGCTCCCGCTACAACACGAACACCCGCGTGCTGACACCGGACATGTTCCGCTCCGTGTTCGCGAAGGTGAAGAGCGACCTCGATTAATCCTTAGACGAGCCCTTGGCCGGGTTGGCCTTCAGCCAATCCAGGACATCGCCGGCATTCCGGTCGGGCGGAAAGACCGGATAGAACACATGCGTGATCCTGGCGTCGTCGACGATCAGCGCGAGGCGCTTGATCAGCGTCAGGCCCGCGACCCCCATGGTCGGCAAATTCAGGGCGCGCGTGAGCGCCAGCTTCTCGTCCGAGAGCACCGGGAACGGCAGATGCAGCCGTGAGGCCATCTCGGTCTGGTACGCGTTGCTTTGGGTCGAGAGGCCGAACACCTGCGCGGCGCCGGCGGCCTTCAGCTCGGCGAACAGATCGCGAAATGCACAAGTCTGCGGCGTGCAGCCGCGCGCGCCCGGGATCATGTCCCAATCGTCGACCAGCGCGATCTTGCCGGGCTCGCCGGTGCGCGGATAGGCGAACACCACGGTCCGCCCACGTAGCGCCGACAGCGCGACCGACGTGTCGTCAGTGGCGAGCAGGCTGACCGGCGGCAGCGTCATGCCTATCAGGTGCGCGGCGCCGCCGTCGTCCGCGGGTGCGGGAATCCGGGTCCAATCGACCTCGAGCAGGTGTCTCTGAGTCATCCCGCTATCCCCTCGCCCGCATCAGGCGGCCTTTCTCCCGGCTCCAGTCGCGCTTCTTCTCGGACTCGCGCTTGTCGTGCAGCTTCTTGCCTTTTGCAACCGCGAGCTGCAATTTGGCGCGACCACGCTCGTTGAAGTAAAGCTTGAGCGGGATCAGCGTCATGCCTTCGCGGTCGACCGCACCCATCAGCTTGTTGATCTGCTTGCGATGCAGCAGCAGTTTTCGCGGCCGCTTGGGCTCGTGATTGAAGCGGTTGCCCTGGAGATATTCCGGAATGGTGGCGTTGATCAGCCAGATTTCGCCGTCCTTGGAATCGGCGTAGGATTCCGCGATCGTGCTCTTGCCGCTGCGGATCGACTTGACCTCGGTGCCGGTCAACGCAATGCCGACCTCGATCGTATCCTCGATCGCATAGTTGAAGCGGGCCTTGCGGTTTTCCGCCATGACCTTGATCGGACGTTCGTTCTTGTCGGCCATGGAAGACAAACCTGATCGAGATGCGCGAGGACGCTAACAGTTTGGATGAAGCGCGCGCGTCAAGACTTCTTGAGGAGATCGCGGATCTCGGTCAGCAGTTCGACCTCGGCCGACGGCTTTGCCGGAGCGGCCGGCTCCGCCTCGTCCTTGCGCTTCAACTTGTTCATGGCACGGATCACCAGGAACAGCACGAAGGCGATGATGATGAAGTTGATCGTCAGCGTGAGGAAGTTGCCCCAAGCCAAGACGGCGCCCTGCTTTTTCGCGTCCGCGAGATTTGCGGCGGTGACCTTGCTCGAAAGCGGCGTGAAGTAGTTCGAGAAGTCGAGACCGCCGGTGGCCGCACCGATGATCGGCATGATCACGTCGCCGACCAGCGATGTGACGATGGCGCCGAAGGCCGCGCCGATGATGACGCCGACCGCGAGGTCGACGACATTGCCCTTCATGGCGAACTCGCGGAACTCCGTGAGCATCCGCGTGCCTCTTTCCTTGATCGCCATGAAAGCTCCCCGATCGCCTAGCGCGTCAGTTGATCAGGCCAGCATGAACCATCGCGCTGCGCACGGCAACGCGGGTCGGCTCGGTGACCGGCACCATCGGCAGCCGCAACGTCTCGTCCAGCTTGCCCAGCAGCGACAGCGCGTACTTGATCGGCGCCGGATTGCTCTCGATGAAGAGGTTATTATGCAGCGGCATCAGCTTGTCGTGCAGCTTCAGCGCGGTGGCATGATCGCCCTTCGCCCAGGCGGCCTGGAACTCGGAGCAGAGCCGCGGCGCGACGTTCGAGGTCACCGAGATGCAGCCGTGGCCGCCATGCGCCATGTAACCCAGGATGGTCGCATCCTCGCCCGAGAGCTGGTTGAAGTCCTCGCCCATCGCCGCGCGCTGCTGCGAGACGCGGACCATGCTGGCGGTGGCGTCCTTGACGCCGGCGATGTTCTTCAGCTCCCACAGCCGCGCCATGGTGTCGACCGACATGTCGATCACCGAGCGCGGCGGGATGTTGTAGATGATGATCGGAATCCCGATCGCGTCGTTGATCGCCTTGAAGTGCTGATACATGCCTTCCTGGGTCGGCTTGTTGTAGTAAGGCGTCACGACCAGAACCGCGTTCGCGCCCGCCTTCTCGGCGTGCTGGGCGAGCTCGATCGCCTCCTTGGTCGAGTTGGAGCCGGCGCCGGCGACGACAGGCACGCGGCCTTTTGCTTCCTCGATGCACCATTCGACGACCTTCTTGTGCTCGTCATGGCTCAGCGTCGGGCTCTCGCCGGTGGTGCCGACCGGGACCAGGCCGTTGGTGCCCTCTGAAATCTGCCAGTTGACCAGGGAGCGGAACGCCGCCTCGTCCAGCGAGCCGTTCTTGAACGGCGTGACCAAGGCGGTGAACGATCCCCGGAATTTCGTCTTGGCTGCCATGGACTTCCTCCGTACGCGGCGATCTCGAGCAAGCCGCATTCATATCGGGTCTATCCCGCCGGTAAAAGACCCGCCTCGGCGTGACGCACCGTTTAGGCCGCGATTTTGCCGCGGTGGTGGTGCAAACCCGGCAAAGGTAAGCGGCTGTTGGTATTTTGTCCGCATATTCAATCAAATACAGCCAGATCTTGTACAGCTGGTCTTGAGCCAATTGACTGATTCGGGGCGACGAAACGCCGTGATCTCCTTTCCGCGCGCCGCATGGCGATCCACCGGTCTGATCGTGTGCCTGATGGCAGGGCTGTCGGCCGGCTGCGCCGCCTGGGCCAAATCCAATGAGACAATCGCGGAAACCGGGAAGGAAACCGCGAAACCTGCCGTCAAGCCTGCCGCCAAGGACACTGCGAAGGGGGCACCCAAGGGAACCGGCAAGGAGACTTCGAAGGACGCCACCAAGGGCGCAAGCAAGGGCGCGACCAGTGCCCCCGCCAAGGATGCCGCGAAGAAGCCTGCCAAGGATGCTGGCAAGGATGCTGGCAAGGATGCTGGCAAGAACGCCGGCAAGGATCCCGCGAAGGACAAGCCCAAAGACAAGCCGAAGCCCGCCGCAGCGGCTCCCGCGCCGAAATCTCAGCCGACCGCTGGCGGCTCGGTCCCGAAGACCGCACCCGCGCCGGCGGCGACGGCCACCGTCAGACCGACTGCCCCGGCCGCTCCCAAGCCCGTCGCGGCTCCTGTCCTGGCTCCGGCGACCCGCCAGCATGCCGCCCCGCGCAAGCCGGTCACACCGGCCGCGATTGCCGCGACCTCCTCGACGTCGCAAGCAGACAAGGACACGCTGGAGACCGTGATCGAGCTCGTGCGCAAGCGCAAGGCGGGCGACGCCACCAATGCGGCAGCCACGATCTCGGATCCCGTGGCGCGAAAACTCGCGGAATGGATCATCCTTCGCAGCGAGGACAATGGCGCGACCGTGGAGCGCTACCGCGCCTTCCTCTCCGCCAATCCGAGCTGGCCGTCGCAAACCTTCCTGCGCCGGCGCCTGGAGGCCGCGATGTGGGACGACAGGCGCGACGACCAGGTCGCGTGGTCGTGGTTCGAGAACGAATCCCCCGTGTCTGCCAAGGGCCGCTTCACGCTCGCCAAGGCGATGCTGGCGCGCGGCGACCGCGCCAACGCCGAACGTCTGGTGCGCGATGCCTGGCGCAGCGACCCGATGTCGGAAGACACCGAGAACAACGCACTCGACCAGTTCGGCGCACTGCTGACGCCCGGCGATCAGAAGGCGCGGATGGACACGCTGCTCTACGGCAGCGAGAACGAGGCCGCACTGCGTGCTGCAAAGCGCCTCGGCGCCGGCTATGTCGCACTCGCCAAGGCCCGCATCGCCTCCCTCAAGAAAGCGCCGAACGCACGTGCGCTGCTCGACGCCGTGCCGCGCGAGCTGCACGGCGATCCCGGCTTCGTCTTCAGCAAGATCCAGCTGCTGCGGCGCGAGGAGAAATTTGCGGAGGCCGCCCAGCTCATGCTGTCGGCACCGAAGGATCCGGGCCGGCTCTACAATCTCGACGAATGGTGGATCGAGCGGCGCCTGCTGGCGCGCAAGATGATCGACACCGAGGAATTCCGCAGCGCCTATCTGATCGCGCGCGATGCCGCCCTGCCCTCGCGCGACATCTACAAGACCGAGCAGGAGTTCACCGCCGGCTGGATCGCGCTGCGCTTCCTCAACGATCCCGCGGCCGCCACGCAGCATTTTGCCCGCATCGGGATCGGCAGCGTCAATCCGACCACGCTGGCGCGCGCCGGCTATTGGCAGGGCCGCGCCGCCGAAGCTGCAGGCCGCCAGCAGGAGGCGCGCAACGCCTACGCGCGGGCCGCCGAGCAATCCACCAGCTATTACGGCCAGCTCGCACGCGCCAAGCTCGGCCTGCCGCAGATCGAGCTCAACGCTCCGCCGCGCAGCCGCGGTGCCGAACGGCTGGAGATCGTGCGCGCCGCGCAGCTGCTCTACGAACTCGACGAGCGCGAGATGGCGATACCGTTGCTCGCCGACATGGGCGAGAACGGCGATCCCGAAGCGCTAGCCGGCCTCGGCGAGCTCGCCCAGCGCCACAACGACGCGCGCGGCATGCTGCTGCTCGGCAAGGCCGCGCTCAATCGCGGCCTGCCGTTCGATTTCTATGCCTATCCCGTCAACGGCATTCCGCAGTTCACGCCGATCGGCCCCGAGGTCGAGCGCAGCATCATCTACGCCATCGCGCGGCAGGAGAGCGCCTTCAATCCCCGTGTGGTCTCGCCGGCACAGGCCTATGGCCTGATGCAGGTGACGCCGGACGCCGCGCGCTATGTCTGCAAGCGGCACGGCGGGACCTACGATCTGGCGCGTCTGAAGAACGATTCGGCCTACAACGCCACGCTCGGCTCGGCCGAGCTCGGTGGGCTGCTCGAGGACTATCGCGGCTCCTACATCATGACCTTCGCCGCCTACAATGCCGGCCGCGGCAGTGTGAAGAAGTGGATCGATCGCTACGGCGATCCACGCGACCCCAAGGTCGACGCGGTCGACTGGGTCGAGCTGATCCCGTTCTCCGAGACGCGCAACTACGTGCAGCGGATCATGGAGAACCTTCAGGTCTACCGCGCCCGCTTCGGCGGCGGCACGCGGTTGCAGATCGAGGCCGATTTGCGCCGCGGCGCCGGCAGCGTGGAATAGCGGTCACCCTTCCCCGACTCGGTGCCAGGCCCATTAGTGGCGAGCGCCATCGTCGCCGAGACTTGAGCCACTAAAGAAGAGCTCTGGAGCGCGATCGTCAGGCGGGCTTTCTCGCTACGCGCTTTGGGGCTGCCTGAATGCTGGAGACTGCCAGACCCTTGGGAGCTGTCAGTATCTTGTGGAGCTGCCAAACGCTTCGGGGCCGCAGTGTCGCCATCAGATTGGCGAGTTCTCCATTGCCCTGGGGCTCCAAGAGGGGGGCGATCCCTTCCGGCTGAACATCAGATAGGCGGGCGTTCGCAGGTCCACATCGTCAGCGACGGTCAGAGCCACGCGCTCCGTCGGGATGGCGTGCAACGCAGAGATCCCCTCTCCCGCAGCAGCTTGGATCAGGTCATGACGAGCGATCGAGCAACGGACAGCGACGCTTCAACGTGGTCGCGACGGGCAGAGGCAAGACAACTATCACCGGACAAAGAAAAAGCCCCGGCGGTTTCCCGCCGGGGCTCTCTGTCAGGTCGTTAGACCGAACTTACCAGTTGCGCTGAGCGCGGAGGAGCATAACGACCGAGTCCTGATCCCGCAACTCGTAGGTCGCAGCCGGCTTGGCCGGGGCAGCGATCAGGGCAGCCGGGGTCACCGTACCAGCGTACTTCTGGTCGAGGTGGGTCCAGGCAACGTCGGCCGAGAAGGTCAGGTTCTTGACCGGGGTCCAGCGGGTGATGATACCCACCTGGCCGATCGCAAAGTCCGGGTTACACGAGGTCACGCCGGCGAACCCAGCACCGAACACGCCACCACCAGCACCACCAGCGCCGCAGAGCGTGGTCTTGGCGAGAGTGCCGTACTGCGCCTGAGCGTAGGCACCGTAGATCGCGGTGTTCCAGTATGGATCCCAGTTATGGGTGTAAGCACCGCGGAAGCCCCAGGTCTTGATCGTTTCCTGCTGGCTGCCCGTGATGTACACGGTGTCGGGAGCGGTGGCGAAACCAACGCTGCCGTAGGCAATGTTCGAGCCGCCGAACATCGAGTAGGTGCTGCCCGCCAGGTTCTGGAAGTTGTAGCGGGTGGCGCCGTCGGTGTAGACGCCCGAAATGTTGATCACGTCACCCGCACCAGTCGGGATGTTCTTGATCGACAGAGCCAGCTGAACTGCCCAGCCCCACTTGTCGTCGGGGTGGCCAGTGGCCTCGGACCCGCCGTAGTAACCGACGTGGTTGTCATGCGCAGCCACCGACGCCTGGAAGAGACCCCAAGCCTGGTCGACACGCACCATACCAACGAGGTTCGGCGAACGGGTGCCGCCGATGGCGTTGGAGCCATAAGCGCCGCCGAGCATGCCGGCCGCAGACGCGCCGGTCATGTTCAGGTTGCCGGCCTGATAGTACTGGGTGGTATCTTCAGCCGAGAACGCTGCCGTCACGCCCTGACCGAAGTCAGCGGTGTAGGTGAACTGGTTGACACCAGTGACCGTGCCGGAACCGCCGACGAGACCGTCGAAGTTGTTGCCGGGATAGTTGGTCCAGGGCGCGTCGAACTGCGACACGGCCTTACCCATGGTGAAGCCGGCGAACTGGATGAAGGCGTAGTACACGCCGAGCGAGCCGGCCGAAGTGTTGCCGTCAGTGCCGTTGACCGAACCAGAGCTCGAACCGAACAGGCCCGTGGTGGTGGCGCCCGGGTTGGTCGCAGCCGCGATCGTACCGCTGTAGGCGGTGGTACCGGTGGCCGAACCAGTGCCGACGTAGTTGCCGGTCGTCCAGGAGAACACGCCGTCGAAGAAGGTACGGACAACGCCGTATTCGGTCGCGGTGCGCGTGTCGATGTTGAGATCTTCACGAGCGCGCATGGTGTAGTAGTTCGTCAGACGGTTCCGACCACCAGCGTTCGAGGTGAACTGGCCGCTGAAATCCGAGTTGGTGTTCAGCGCGACTTCAGCGCGCAGATAACCACCCAGCTTAATGCAAGTATCAGTGCCGGGGATGTAGTAGAAACCCGCACCGTACAGGGAGCAGATCTTCACGTATTCGACCGCTTTGGCCTTCACGGGGAGATCGGCTGCCTGCGCTCCGCCGACAGCGATCAGACCCGCTGCGGAACCGAGCAAAAGGCTCTTAACCAACTTCATGTTAAACCTCCAAGTTTGCCATAGGGAAGGTTCCGGATCCGCTGGGTGAAGACACCCTAAGGTTGGTTCCCTTGTCCCTTAAATTCACCGCTTAGTCGCTTCGCGCCTTCGGACACACCCGCTGAACGCGAGGGACTTAAGCGAACCACCTAAGACGGGACGACCTCGGGATGCCCCCCTCCGTCGCTCAGTCACAATTACCGAACGTCCTTGCACACACAACAACAGAACGCTTCAGAACCGGCCGATGCAGCTTGTTTTCCGGCGGGTGTTGCACAAATAACACGCAGATGTGATCGGAACGACTTTGTAAGGCTTTGAATTTGTTCGATTATTTCGACAGGTTCCATCTGCCGCCAAAAGTTCCGGCGAGAGTCCAATATCCCCAGAGAAGCTCTTCTGCGGCTTTGACGCGCCAGAATCGGGAATCATCCAGGGACTCGGCGCGCGCCTTCCGGAGTTGCCCGGTCTGGTCAGGAGGCCGCGACGGCCGTCCTCATCCGCGCGCTTGAACGTCGATATGATCCGGCGGCAAGCCGGCCTGATGTCGTTGATACATAGCCTCGTAAGCCGTCTCCAACCGCCTTGCGTAGAGCACCGCATCAAACGGTGATGCGGTCAGGTGGCTCCCCTGCAGGCGTCCGCGAATATCCGCCAGCTTCTGTTTATCAAGCGCCAGCTCGATCGCGAGTGACTCATAATCCGCACGGGTTCGCGTGATCAGCTCAGGCAGGCCGACAGCGCTCAGCAAGCTCGCCGCCACGCGGCCGGCGAAGCTATTCCCGATTTGGGTCACCACCGGCAGACCGGCCCATAACGCGTCGCTGGCCGTCGTGTGCGCGTTGTAGGGCAGCGTGTCCAGGAAGAGGTCGGCGAGGCGATGGCGCGCCAAATGTTCGGACGAAGACGCAACGCGCCTTGCAAACACTAGGCGATCCGGATCGACGCCCCGGCCCTTGGCTTCCTTCCGCAGATTCGATTTTGCGATCTCGCCCACGTCGGACAGCCACAAGACCGACTGGTCCACGCTCTTCAAGATGTTCATCCAGGAGCCAAAGACAGCCGGATTGATCTTGTAGGCATTGTTGAAGCAGCAAAACACAGTCCATTCCTGCGGCAAATCGTGATCGGCCCGATTGGGCGCAGCATCGTCGATTGTCCCGACGTGATTGTCGCGCGGCATGAAGCTGCCGGGCAAGCGAACGATTTTCTCGTCGAAGAATTGGCTGTTTTGATCCGGCAGCACGATTTGATCGGCAATGATGTAGTCGACTAGCTCCCTGCTCCCCAACGTCCCCGCAAACCCAAGATAGCTGACGGCGGTCGGAGCCGCGCTGGATGCGAACAACGACAGCCTGGCATTGTGCGTATGGCCTGCAAGATCGACGAGAATGTCGATCTGCGCATCGTCGATCGCTTTCAGGACTTCACCGTCGAGCTTGTGCTCGCAATCGACAAAGCGATGAAATGACTTTTCGAGCCGCTTGCGCAGATCGCTGTTGTCGTCAGGACCGATTGAAAACGCATACGTCTCGAAGCGGTCGGGATCGTGATTCTCGAATATCTCGGCGGTGAGGTACCCGACCGGATGCTTGCGAAAATCAGGTGAAACATACCCGACCCGGATCTTGTCGTGGCGACGGATTTCACCCCGTGGCCCCGTTTTGGACACATGCGGGAGCTTTGCCCTCACCCAGGTCCTGGCGCAGCTGAGCTGATCATCGGGAGAATCCGTCAGGGACAGCAAAGCAAAGGGAGAGCTATTGGCCTTCCCGAGCCGTATTGCCGCCGTCAATTGGCCGATCTCTTCGTCCAGATTGTCCCAATTGCACAGGTTCATCTTCGCAAGAAGACGCAAACCCTCGATACCCTCGAGGTCAGGCCTGATCGACACCGCCTTGTCGAAGGCGATGTAGGCTTCGTCATAGCGCCCGAGCTCCATAAAGACGTTGCCCCGGCCAATCCAGGCCCCCTCGATGTCGGCCTTGATCGCGAGCGCCTTGTCATACGCGGCAAGAGCCTCCTCGTAGCGCTTCAGCCCCCACGCCAAATTGCCGCGACCGAGCCATGCCTCGGCGAGATCAGGCTTGCTCGAGAGCGCCCGGTCGTACGCAGCGAGTGCATCGTCGCGGCGCTTGAGCTCGGTGAGAACATTACCGCGGCCAAGCCAGGCTTCCGCCAGATCAGGGCGGATCGCCAACGCCCTGTCAAAGGCAGCGAACGCCTCGTCAAGGCGTTTGAGATCGAAGAACACATTGCCCCGACCAAGCCACGCGTTCTCGAGGCCGGAGTTGATGGAGAGCGCCCTGTCGTAGGCTGCCGACGCCTCGTCGTAGCGCTTCAGGCTCCAGAAAAGATGGCCTCGGGCAACCCACGCGCCCTCGAGATCAGGCTTGATCGAGATCGCCTTGTCATACGCGGCAAGCGCCTCGTCGTGGCGCTTGAGATCGGTGAGAACTTCACCTCGGCCAACCCATGCACTCGGGACGTCCGGCCTGGCCGACAGCGCCTTGTCGTACGTGGCAAATGCGTCGTCGTACCGCCTGAGATTCCGGAGTGCATTGCCTCGACCAAGCCATGCAGTCTCCAGGTCAGGCCTGATCGACAACGCCTTGTCGTAGGCGACGAGGGCATCCTCGTAACGCCTGAGCTTTTCAAGGCAGCCGCCCTTGCTTGCGTAGGCATCGGCAAAGTTCGGATTGTAGAATGTCGCCTTGTCGAATTGCTCAATCGCTTCGCCATAGCTTCGCGCGAACTCGGCAAGGATCGTGCCTCTGTTGTGATACGAAAGGGGATTGCGCGGATTCACCGCTAATGCGCGCGTGAAATAGGCCAGGGCTTCCTGAGGCCGGTTCAGCGCTTTGAGCGCATATCCATAATTGCTGAGGGCCTCGTCGCTGCTTCCGTTCAGGGCCACGGCCGCCCTGAGATGCATTTCGGCCTCGGCAAATCGGCCTTGTACGAGCATCACCACGCCCAGGAGATGTTCGACTTCGAAGATGTTCCTGGCGGATTTGGCGATCTGCTGCAGTATTCTTTCCGCTTTGACCAAATCATGGGCGTGAAAGGCTTCGACAGCACGTCGAAATTTGGTCTGCAGTTCACCCGCCAAGTCCATTCCTCCCTCGGGACGTCGGTCAATCATACCATCGGCCCCGACATTGCAAGATGAGACCGCAGCGGCGTAGCCCGGCAGTCGAGGGACGGGCGAAGCGTGCCAGCCCGGCAGCCCCTCGCCGCTATGATCTCCAGGGCGCCGTTCCAACCGAAAGCGCGCCAGGACAGACTCTGATTGCGGCGACGCCTGGCGCGACGGGGCGGCTCCTCGGCCGGCAAGCGAGTTATCCCGACTAATAGTGAGAGCGCCCTTCCGCAGCCTGACACGGGACCTCGTCGGCCGATCTGAGGGCAATCACCGCTCCATAGCGCGCGGCGAATCGCGGAAAGAGAAAATCAAATCAATCACTTGCAAATGAATCGCTTGATAGAGGCGGTCGGCAACGAAGGCAGTCGTCCCCCGCGCGGGCCATCCGATCAAATTTTGAAACAAAATCAATTATTTATGCGGGTAAAGCGAGCTTTTTTCCGCGCCAGAACCACTCTTAATACAAGCGCCAAAACCTCCAGCTTTGCGTCCGTTATCGCGGCGTTACGTTCTCGCGCCGGGAGCAAACCGCTTGGTTTCGGAATTCGCTGGGAATATTCGAGCAAAAACACACGCTTCCAAATTGACCAGCCCAAGTAATTAGATGCATAAGGCTCGCACCGGAGAGGTGGCCGAGTGGCTGAAGGCAACGCTTTGCTAAAGCGTCATACGGTCTCAAGCTGTATCGAGGGTTCGAATCCCTCCCTCTCCGCCACTCCGCGGCTGTCCGGCCCGAAGACATGGGTAACGGAACGTACCTAAGAACGGAACGTACCTAAGACATGGGTGACAGCCTCGTGCCGAACGGGATCCGCTTGGCGGACCACGAGGGAACCTGATTCAGCACAAATCAGCTTCACCTGCGAAACGAGGGCTCGGACGTGCTTCACCGCTCAGTGGGCGGAGACCCACGCCCTCGCCTCGCGCTGGGCGGCCGAGATATCGGCATCCGACATCTGTCCGGCGACTTCCTGGCGCAGCGTCACGGCGTCCTTGCGGCCCTTGAGCGCGGCGAGATTGAACCATTTGTGCGCGGCGACGAGATCGACGAGACCGGAGCGTCCGCTCGCCCAATAGAGGCCGCGCTCGAACAGCACGTCCGACAGCGCGCCTGCGTCGATCGGCGTCGCGGTCTCCAGATCGAAAGTACCCTGAAACATAACGCATCCCCTTTTTTTGTGCCGTCCCGTCCCCCGAGCGCGGCTCCCGTCCAATCAACTGTTCAACTCATCCCCGAGGCTTCTTGCCCGTGCCGTTTGCCGGCTTGTTGGAGGTAATGATGGCGGGCAAATTTGAATGGCAGTTTAAGTATCGCGATGAAGCAGACGTAAACGCGCCCGCGCCAGGCGCGCGCGACAAATGCAAGAAGTCCCCATTTTGCAGGCACTTCTGCAATTCGTCAGATTCGGTTTACCTTGGGATTTTGGGAGAACGATAACCATTGCGCACGGTGAGGCGCGTCCTGTGGTGTCCCCGTCCGCTGTCGTCACCGAATTCCAGAGACAGCAATTGTTTCACCGCAAGCGGCGCGCGAACGGCGCCCCATTGCGCCGCGGCCGCCCTGCTCGAGCAGGGCGCGCATATGAAGAAACATATGGCTGGAAGCTCGACAGCGGCCATCCTTTGAGACGCCCGCCTGCGGCGGGCCCTCAGGATGAGGGATCAGGATGCGGCAGCATCAACGCAGATGGATGCAGCTGTGCCTCATCCGGCGAAGCGGCCGTCGCGAAGGACGAGGCGCTCGCTCAGGCACGCTGAGACGTCATATGCGATAGCCCTGACTGCACAAGGGCAGAACGGCCACGCCGCGGTCAGATCAACAATGTCGGGATAAGGGAATGCCGGCAATACCCCGGCCTCATGAGAACGAGGGCGTCGGCGAACACGTCAGGACCAGATTCCACGTTGGCCCGAAGGCCGCCGGTGAAATTGCGGAGCCCTTACGGAGAACCGCACCGAACGAAGAAAACTCGTTTCTTCTGCCGGACCGGGCTTAGCGAGCGAACCCGCGAAGAGAACGATCCGACCGTTGACCTGATGTCTCGCCGACACCCTCTATCGTCGACCAGAACCTTTTGAGAGGCGCTGATGACGTGCCGGCTCTCTAGGAGCCGGCAACTTCAAAAAGCGAAGTTACTTCTTCTTGGCGACCTTGCGGGTCTTCTTCGCAGTCTTCTTCACTGCGCTCTTCGCCTTCTTCGCCTTCTTTGCCTTCTTAGCTTTCTTGGCCATGTTGCCCTCCGATGTGTGAGATGGCTTAATCGCTGCATGCAGTCGGGGATCGAGTGCACACTCATCCCGAATACACCAACACAACGAAAAAAACAGCGTCTCGCTTAAAGAAGTGTTGACGGCGAAACGCGCCTGCGCTGGCGAACGCGATGCATACGGACTGCATGAGATGTGCTTGCGATCGCGGAGAGTGCCCGCGGCATCGACCTTTGCAAAAGATGCGATTGTAGAAAAACACTATGCAGCAAGTCTTTTCCAGCACGCGTGCATCGCGCGCGATCGTTGCAATGATGCATCCTGCCAATCGCGCGAGCGCCTCGCGAAGGCGCTTCGCGGACTCTGAGTCGCGACTTTTGGCAACGAAAATATTTTCATGATTAACGGCGCGAGCGCTCGTTGGAGCGTGTGCAAGTCCCCGTTTTGCGCGAATCACGCGATGGCGATTCGGTCGGCGTATCGCGCTCGATCGGGATGAAGTTCGTCGCCGCGGATGCGCGCGAGCGTCGCATCGCGAACCGAAAGCGAGGTGACGACGCCTGTCCGTCACCTCGTTCGAACGCGCGAGGTCAGATGCCGAGCTTGGACTTGAGCAGCTCGTTGACGCTCTGCGGGTTGGCCTTGCCGCCGGATGCCTTCATCACCTGGCCGACGAACCAGCCGAGTGACTGCGGCTTGTCCTTGACCTGCGCCGCCTTGTCGGGATTGGCCGCGATGATGTCGTCGACAACCTTTTCGATCGCCGAAAGATCCGTGACCTGCTTCATGCCGCGGCTTTCGACCAGCGCGCGAGGATCGCCGCCCTCCTGCCAGACGATCTCGAACAGATCCTTGGCGATCTTGCCGGAGATCGTGCCCTCGCCGATCAGGTCGATGATCCCCGAGAGCTGTGCGGCATCGACCGGAGAGTCCGTAATATCCCGGCCTTCCTTGTTGAGACGGCCGAACAGCTCGTTGATCACCCAGTTGGCAGCGACCTTACCGTCGCGCGCGCGGTTGGCGAGCTTCTCCAGCACGGTCTCGTAGAACACCGCGCTCTCGCGCTCGGCGACCAGCACGCTGGCGTCGTAGGCCGACAGGCCGAGATCCGCGACGAAGCGCGTCTTCTTCTGGTCCGGCAGCTCGGGCAGCTCAGCTTTCAGCTCGTCGACGAAGCTTTGCGAGAACTCCAGCGGCAGCAGGTCGGGATCGGGGAAGTAGCGGTAGTCGTGCGCCTCTTCCTTGGACCGCATCGACCGCGTCTCGCCCTTGTTCGGGTCGTAGAGCCGGGTCTCCTGGTCGATCGCGCCGCCCTCCTCGAGGATTCCGATCTGGCGCCGCGCCTCGTACTCGATCGCCTGGCCGATGAAGGTGATCGAGTTCATGTTCTTGATCTCGCAGCGGGTGCCGAGCGGCGCGCCCGGCTTGCGCACGGAGACGTTGACGTCGGCGCGCAGGGATCCCTTCTCCATGTCGCCGTCGCAGGTGCCGAGATAGCGCAGGATCGAGCGTAGCTTGGTCACATAGGCCTTGGCCTGCTCGGCATCGCGGATGTCGGGCTTCGACACGATCTCCATCAGCGCCACGCCGCAGCGGTTGAGATCGACATAGGACATCGTCGGCGACTGATCGTGCAGCAATTTGCCGGCATCCTGTTCCAGATGCAGCCGCTCGATGCCGATCGTGGCGGTCTTGCCGCCGTCCAGTTCGACCACGACCTGGCCTTCGCCGACGATCGGTGACTTGTATTGGCTGATCTGGTAGCCCTGCGGCGAGTCCGGATAGAAATAGTTCTTGCGGTCGAACACCGAGCGCAGATTGATCTGCGCGTTCAACCCGAGTCCGGTCCGGACAGCCTGCCTGACGCATTCCTCGTTGATGACCGGCAGCATGCCCGGCATCGCCGCGTCGACCAGCGACACATGCGTGTTCGGCTCGCCGCCGAACGCGGTCGAGGCACCGGAGAACAGTTTCGCGTTCGACGTCACCTGAGCGTGGACCTCCAGGCCGATGACCATCTCCCAGTCACCGGTTGAGCCCTTGAGAAGCTTGTGGGGTGCGGCAGGTGCGTTCATGGCTCGACTGGTTCCTCTACTGATCCCTTGGCCGCTCGCGCTTCACCCGCTTCGAGAAGCCCGTTGAGCGACCGGAGTACATCGGCGGGCTGGCGCAACGCGATCTCGCGGCGGCCCATCACCTCGATCTCTCCGAACAGCGCGTCGACCTCCGGCGAGGAGGCGAACACGAAGCCGTCGAACGACGTGCTCTGCTCCTCGAAATCGCTGGAGATCTCGACGCGGTAGCCGTGCGCCTTGAGACGATCGACGACGTCGTGATGGAGTGCCTGCGAATGGGTTGCGACGAAGAGATAATCGACGCGGCGTTTGGCAAGCACGCTCTCCGCGCCCTGCAGCATCTCGACTTCGAAGGCCTGGATATCGGCATGCAAGATGTCGAGATGCTTGATCTTCCTGTCCCTGAAGAAGGCGTCGACTTCGAATTTGCCCTTGCCAACGAAGGCCTTGACGAACTCGGCCCGCAGTCCGTTGCGCGCGAAATTATCCTGGCCGGTTTTCAGGCAAGCGGGATCCGGCTCGACCAGGATGACCTCGGCCTTGGGCCGCGCCTTCTTGAGCCACATCGAATAGTGACCCCAATAGGCGCCGAGCTCGACCATCGAGGGCGCTTCGCCCAGCCGCTTCAGCAATTCCTGGAAGACATATTCTTCCAACGGCTCGTGGACGCCGCGATTGATGATGAGCACACTGCTGAAAGGTCCGTAATAGGCTCCGGGCCCGATGCCCGGAACCTTCAGCCCGTTATGCAGATAGACCTGGTCGCCTTCGACGCAGCCTGCCATCGGGACGCGTTCGATCAGGAGGTTGAGCGGATCGGAAACGATCTCTCGAAAACGACCGAATAAATCCTCCGGCTTCGCCTTCGGACCCGTGAAACGAGGCTCGCTCATGCGGATGCACTCCCACCCAGCGCATCGACGATGCGTTGCCATTCTGCTTCAAGCAAATCCGTTGCCACGGGCTGGCCGGCCTGGCGGTACCAATAGCCGGCATTCCCGAGGTCGCCCTCGACGCGATGCAGATAGGCGTGCACCCAGGCGGCCTCGCGGCTGCTCTCGTCCTGGACGATTCTGTGCGCCTGGTCCCAGTCACCCTTGGCGGCCCACCACAAGCCGGCGAGCGGCGCGCTGAGATCCGGCGGTGGCGCGGCGCCGTCGAGGCTGGCGATATACGCCGCCATGTTCACCACCATTTCGCCGGCGTGAAGCGGCCGGCGGCCTGCTCGATCACCTCGCCGAGCGAGAACAGCGTCTCCTCGTCGAAGGGCCGGCCGATCAGCTGCAGGCCGAGCGGCAGACCCTGCGCGTCCTTGCCGGCGGGCACGGCAATGCCCGGCAGGCCCGCCATGTTCACCGTCACCGTGAAGATGTCGTTGAGGTACATCTCGACGGGGTCCGCGCCGCCCTTCTCGCCGATGCCGAAGGCCGCCGACGGCGTCGCCGGCGTCAGGATCGCGTCGACGCCCTTGGCGAAGCAATCCTCAAAGTCCTTCTTGATCAGCGTGCGCACCTTCTGGGCTCGCAAATAGTAGGCGTCGTAATAGCCGGCCGAGAGCACGTAGGTGCCGATCATGACGCGGCGCTTCACCTCGGCGCCAAAACCCTCGGCGCGGGTGTTCTCGTAGAGTTCGTTGATGTTCCGGCCCTGCTCGCGCAGGCCGAAGCGCACGCCGTCGTAGCGCGCGAGGTTGGAGGACGCCTCCGCCGGCGCCACGATGTAATAGGCCGGCAACGCGTATTTGGTGTGCGGCAGCGACACCTCGACGAGTTCGGCGCCAGCCGCCTTCAGCCAGGTCGCGCCCGCTTCCCAAAGCTTTTCGATCTCGGCCGGCATGCCGTCGAGACGGTACTCCTTGGGAATGCCGATCTTCATGCCCTTCACGGACCTGCCGATCGCGGCCTCGTAGTCCGGCACGGCCATGTCGACCGAGGTCGTGTCCTTCGGATCGTGGCCGGCCATCGAGCGCAGCAGCATCGCGGCGTCGCGCGTGCTACGCGCGATCGGACCGGCCTGGTCGAGCGAGGAGGCAAAGGCGACGATGCCCCAGCGCGAGCAGCGGCCATAGGTCGGCTTGATGCCGACGGTTGCAGTGAACGCCGCCGGCTGACGGATCGAGCCGCCGGTGTCGGTCGCGGTCGCGCCCATGCAGAGCAGAGCCGCCACAGCGGAGGCCGAGCCGCCGGACGAGCCGCCCGGCACCAGGGTCGTGTTGGAGCCATCACGCCGCCAGGGATTGCCGACGGGGCCGAAGCACGAGGTCTCGTTCGATGAGCCCATCGCGAACTCGTCATTGTTGAGCTTGCCCAGCATCACCGCGCCGTCACGCCACAGCTGCGAGGTGATGGTGGACTCGTAGGTCGGCACGAAATTGCCGAGGATTTTTGAGCACGCCGTGGTGCGCACGCCCTTGGTCGCGAACAGGTCCTTGATGCCGAGCGGAATGCCGGCGAGCGGCCCCGCATCGCCCTTCCCGATCCTGACGTCCGCTTCGCGCGCCATGGTCCGCGCCTGGTCCGGCGTCTCCATGACGAAAGCATTGAGCACGCGCGCGGCTTCGATCGCGTTCAGATGCGCGTCGGTCAGCTCGAGGGACGTGAAAGTCTTGGCCGCGAGGCCCTTGCGGGCCTCGGCGAGCGTCAGCGATGTCAAATCAGTCATTTATTGATCGGGCTGCAGAAGAACGGAGACAGGGACTTGTCGTTGGCCGGGTCGTCTTGCGTGACGTTTTTCTTGGCGGCCGCTTTCGCAGCCGCCTCGATCTCGTCGAGCACGGCATTGACGGCGACATTGGGATCGGCAGCCTTGCCCTGCCGCTCCATCTTGTCGAGATAGTTCATATAGGCCTGATAGGCCTTCTCGTCGTCGCAAAGCATGCACATCGACAGCGTCCTGAATTGAACTATTCAACTACCTTGGGCACCAGGAAGAAGTGACCTTCGGTCGCGGGCGCGTTGGCAACGATATCGCCGGCGATCTCGCCGTCATTGACCACATCCTGCCGCTTCTTCATCTGCATCGGGGTGACCGAGGTCATGGGCTCCACGCCCTCGACATCGACCTCCGAGAGCTGCTCGACAAAGGCGAGCATGGCGTTGAGCTCGCCCTGCAGATGCGGAACCTCGCCCTCGGAAACCGCAATGCGCGCCAGATGGGCGATGCGGCGGACGGTAGCGGCGTCGACGGACATTATATAAGGCCTCTCACGGCAAAACCTATGTGCCGTATAGCAGAGGCCGCTTTTGCGCCGCAACCGGCGGCGGACCTATCCGGCGAGAGCTTTCATGCGAGCCAGGGCCGATTCGGCGAGATCGCGGGTCAATTCGGCTGCCGGGACCTCGCGACCCAAGGCGATCGCCTGCCCGGCCCAGAGATTTGTGAAATCCACCCTGCCCTGCTTTTCGGCAGCCGCCTTCAGCGGTCCCAGCGCCGTTGCGGCATGGGGAAATGGCGGCGCGTCCGGCGAAATCGGGCCGGCCTCGCGCATCAGCCGGTTCTGGACGCCGCGCGCCGGCCGCCCGGTCATGACATTGGTGATGACGGTGGAATCATCCCGCCCCTCGGCGAGCGCCGCGCGTGCCGCCGCACTGACCTTGGATTCCGGACAGCGCAGATAGGCACTCCCGATCTGCACGCCGGCCGCGCCGAGCGCGAAGGCGGCTGCGATGCCGCGGCCGTCCGCAATGCCGCCGGCCGCAATCACCGGGACCTTCACCGCGTCGACCACCTGCGGCACCAGCGCAAAGGTGCCGGGCTGTTCCGAGATCTTGTCAGTCAGGAACATGCCGCGATGGCCGCCGGCCTCCGCACCTTGTGCGATCACCGCATCAGCGCCGTGCTGCTCGAGCCAGACCGCTTCCGTCACCGTCGTCGCCGAGGAGATGACGAGACATCCTGCTGCCTTGACCCGCTTGAGCAGCGCGGCCTCCGGCAGGCCGAAATGGAAGCTGACGATCTCCGGCTTCAGCTCCTCCACGACCTGACAGAAGCCGGCGTCGAACGGCGCGCGGTTCGCGGCATTGATGGGTGCGGCGGGATCGAGGCCATGCTCATTGTAGTAGCCCGCGAGGCGCTGCTTCCAGCGCGCCTCCGCCTCGGCCGTGAGCTCGACCGGTGTGTGGCAGAAGAAATTCATGTTCACCGGCGCGGAGACGCGCTGCCGGATGATGTTGACCTGCTCACGCGCCTTGTCCGGCGACAGCATCGCGCTCGGCAGCGAGCCGAGCCCCCCGCCTTGCGCAACGGCGATCACCAGCTCCGCGTCCATCACGCCAGCCATCGGCGCCAGCACGATCGGGAATTCGGTCTTGAAGAGATCGATCAATCGACGGTTCGGCCACATTGTTGTTCTCTCGCAGTTTAGGCGGACACGCTGGAATTACGCCGGCCGGCTAGCAGTTGCTCGGCCTCGGTCGCGATACGTTCGATGATTTCAGCCGCCGGTGGAATATCATGGATCAGGCCGACCGCCTCGCCCGCGATCACCGCGGCGATGTCGAAATTCCCGGCGGCCTTCGCAGCCGCATAGGCGGGCCCGACTGCGGCGACATTCTGCATCAGTTCGACCTCGCGGCCGATCCAGCGTCTGGCGTGATCGTTGACTAGGCACCGGCCGGTAAACGGCGCGGGCCAGACATTGTTGCGGGAGAGATCGAAAATGATGCCCCGCACCGTTGCGCCACTATCTGCCGCGCAGATGCGCCGCTTGGCCTCTTCCGCGCCATCGGCCTCCTGGCTCGCGTAGAAGCGCGTGCCGAGCAGCACGCCGCTTGCACCGAGCATCATCATGGCCGCAAGTCCCCGCCCATCGGCAATACCGCCGGCCGCTAGCACCGGCACTCGACCCGCGGCAAGATCGACGATTGCCGGGACCAGATCGATCGTGGTGCGCGAGGCGCCGTGACCGCCGGCCTCCGTCCCCTGTGCGATCAGGACATCGGCGCCCGCATCGAGCGCTTGGCGCGCCATCGTCTCGTCCTGCACCTGGCAGATCAGGCGGGCACCGGCGGATTTGATGCAGGCCGCAAAGGGTGCGGGATCGCCGAACGACAACATGATCGCGGATGGGTTTGCGGCGAGTGCGATGTCGAGAAGTTCGGGCCGCGTGGCGAGGCTCCAAGTTATGAAGCCGATCCCGAACGGCGCTTTCATGCCGGCGAGCTTGGCAATCTCCTGCTCCAGCCAAATCCTCTCGCCGTAGCCGCCGCCCAGGATGCCGAAGCCCCCGGCACGGCTCACCGCCGCCACGAGGCGGCTGCCTGCTACGACGTCCATCGGCGCCAGCAGGATCGGATGCTCAATCTCCAATAGCGTGGTCAGCGGCGTCGCGATCGGCATGGCTCCTCCCTGGTCTGGACAGCGAGACTAGGCGCGAATACCATTCTCTAAAATTGAATTCTTGCGAACGCTGCCATCTCGAAAGAGAAACGATATTATGGAACTCAGCGACATCCAGACCTTCGCCGCCGTCGCCCGGACCGGGGGCATCACCCGCGCGGCCGAAGAGCTCAACACGGTGCAGTCGAACGTGACCCAGCGCGTGAAGGCGCTGGAAGCCGAGATCGGCACGCCGCTGTTCGAACGGCATAGCCGCGGCATGACCCTGACCGGCGCGGGCAAGCGCCTTTTGCCCTACGCGCAACGGATGTCCGCACTGGCGCGCGAGGCCGTGCTCGCGGCCTGTGACGACGGCGAGCCCAAGGGACCCCTCGCGATCGGCTCGATGGAAACGACCGCAGCGGTGCGGCTGCCGCCATTGCTCGCGGACTTTCATCACCGCTTTCCCGCCGTCCGGCTGAGCCTGCGCACCGCGCCCACTGCCGACCTCGTCGCTTGCGTGCTCGAAGGCACGCTCGACGGCGCCTTTGTCGCAGGTCCGATCGCGCATGCCGATCTCATTGCGACAAGCGCGTTCCGCGAAGAGCTGGTGCTGGTCAGCGCGCGGCGCTGGGCCACGCTCACCGAGCTGCGCGCCGGCACGCCGGAATCCGGTCCGACGGCGCTGGCGTTCCGCACCGGCTGCACCTACCGGCAGCGGTTGGAACAGATCTTTGTCGAGTTCGGCTGGCCGTCAGCCGCGCGCTTCGAGCTCGGCACGCTCGACGGCATGATCGGCTGTGTCGCCGCCGACATGGGCGTGACGCTGCTGCCGCGCGCCGTGGTCGAACGCAGCGCGATCAACGGCAGCGTGTCGATCCACGCGCTGAGCCATTCGCACGCGCAGGTCGAGACGCTCTTCATCCAGCGTCGTGCCGGACATCAAACCAGCGCGCTGAGCGGGTTTGCCGCCTGCCTGAAGCAAGACGACGAAGTCATCGCAGCCTGAGATGCCAGCGCGTTCCACGACGCGAAATTCACTGTCACAAATCTGTCGTACTTGATTCAACCGACGCTGCGCGCGGCGAGTGCTGCGTTCAGCCGCCGCAGCATGGCACCGCGAAAAGTTTTGAAGCCCGCGGCTTTTCTACGTTAGGATGAGCGACTGGCCAGCGCGAAATCATAACGAAGCCAAACATCGGCAAAAACATCGGGAGGACTATCGATGCGCAATACGCTCGTGTTGTGCTGTGTCGCCGCGTTGTCTGCGACGATCGAATCAGCAAGCGCTCAAGACTGGACCAAATCGAAATGGGGGCCGAACGACGAGATCGGCGCCGCCAACTACATGACCCCCGAGCTCGTGCTGAAGGCCGCATCTCTGGTGAAGACCGGGAAGACCTACGCGCTCGGCATTCCCGTTACACCACAAACGCCCGCCTATCCGCCGCGCGCATTCAAGCTCACCATCGTGCAACCCGGACAGGCCGGCATCCCGGGTTTGGGCCCGAACAAGGCCACCTACAATGACGACATCCTCGACACCTGGGTCGGCATCGGTAGCCAGATCGACGGACTCGGCCATCTCGGCGTCGAGCACGTCTACTACAACGGCAACAAGCTCGCCGACTTCGCCGATCCGAACGGATTGAAGAAGCTCGGCATCGAGAAGGTGCCGCCGATCGTGACCCGCGGCGTGCTGCTCGACATGGCCGCCTATTACAACACCGATATCGTGAAGGAAGGCACCGCCTTCAACGTCAAGGAGATCGATGAGGTCGCGAAGAAGCAGGGGGTCGAGATCCGCCAGGGCGACGTCGTCATCTTCCACACCGGCTGGCTCAGCCTGATCGGCAAGGACGACAAGCGCTATTCGGCCGGCGAGCCCGGCCTCGGCGTCGAAGGCGCAAAATACCTGACCAGTAAGGGCGTCGTCGCGATCGGTGCCGACACCTGGGCGCTCGAGGTGCTGCCGTTCGAGTCCAAGAACGTGTTCGAGGTGCACCAGATCCTGCTCGCGATGAACGGGACCTACATCCTGGAGAACATGGATACGGCCGCGCTTGCCAAGGACAAGGGATACGAATTCCTGTTCGTGCTGGGCCAGCCGCGCTGGACCGGCGGCGTGCAGGCCATGATCAACCCGATCGCGATCCGTTGATCCGATGCCCGGGCGAGGACCCTGCCGTCCGCAGACGCCCTCGCCCGGCCTTTCTCTCCGGCCTGAGATGCCATCGCCGCAGCGCCACAACGGCCCAGATCGCCTCGACGACGCCGAACGGCCAGGCGCCTTGCAGGAAGCCGTAAGCCGAACCGAGCACGCAGGACATTGCGAACATCAGTACGAACCAGTGGCTGCGGTCCTCCAGGGCATAAGTGACCAGCATCGCCGTCGCGGCGAATAACCCGAATAATGTCAGCGCATCCATGTTCCGGGTTCACTCCGTAGCGCGACGCGTGATATGCGCTAACACCATGCCGGCTCTTATCCTGCCTCTCGTCGATGCCGCAACCCACTGGCCCGAACGCGGCGGGTTGGTCGGCCTTGATCTCGGTACCAAGACCATCGGCGTTGCCGTGTCCAATCCGGACCGCCGGTTGGCGACCGGAGTAGAGACGATCCATCGCAAGGCGTTCAAGCAGGATGCCGCTCGGCTGCTCGCGATTGCCAGTGAACGCAAGGCCGTCGGCTTCGTGCTCGGCCTGCCCATCAACATGGACGGCAGCGAGGGCCCGCGCGCGCAATCCACCCGGGCCTTTGCCCGCAACCTCGCCGGCCTGACCGCGCTGCCGATCGGCCTCTGGGACGAGCGCCTGTCGACCGCCGCGGTCGAGCGCGAACTGATCGGCATGGACGTCAGCCGCGCCAAGCGCGCCGAAGTGATCGACGAGCACGCCGCGATCTTCATCCTGCAAGGCGCGCTCGACCGCCTCGCCAATCTGCGCGCAGCCCCGGGGCCTGACTGATCCATGGCCGTCGTGATCGCGGCGCTCCTCCCCGTCTTTATCCTGATCGTGCTCGGCGTGGTGCTGAAGCGCACCCTGATGCGGCTCGACACGCAATGGAACGGGCTGGAGCGGCTGACCTATTTCGTGCTGTTTCCGATGCTGCTGATCCAGACGCTGGTGAAGGCCGACCTGTCCAAGGTGCCGGTGGCCGGCGTCGGCGGCGCGCTGCTGCTGTCGGCGCTGGCGATGTCGCTGCTCTGCCTCGCGCTCCGCCCCGCCCTGTCGCGGCTCGATATCGACGGCCCCGCCTTCACCTCGATCTTCCAGGGCGCGATCCGCTGGCAGACCTATGTGGCGCTGTCCGTCTCCGCCAACATGTTCGGCGAGGTCGGGCTGGCGCTCGCCTCGGTCGCGATGGTGGCGATCATTCCGCTGGTCAACGTCCTCAGCGTCGCGGTGCTCGCGCACTACGCAGCGCCGGAGAAGCAATCCGCGCGCGCGATTGTCATGACGGTCGTCCGCAATCCCCTGATCTGGGCCTGCGCGATCGGCCTCGTCATCAATGTCATCCACCTGCCGCTGCCGAAGATCTGGCATGAGGTGGCGGACGCACTCGGCCGCTCCTCGCTCGCCATCGGCCTGCTCGTCACCGGCGCCGGCCTGCATCTTGAAGGCCTGCTCCGCCCCAGTACGGGGGCAGCTATCGGCGTGGTGTTCAAGCTGGTGCTGATGCCCGTGGTCGCGCTGGTGCTCGCCGTCTGGTTCGGACTGTCCGGCGACAGCCTCGCCATCGTCGCGATCTGCGCCGCGGTGCCGACCTCGACCAGCGCCTATGTGCTGGCCCGCCAGATGGGCGGCGATGCCCCACTACTGGCGCAGATCATCACGCTGCAGACGATTTTGGCGGCGATCACCATGCCGATCGCGATCGCGCTGGTGGCCTAACTCCCCAACCACATCGTCAGCACCACCGCCGTCAGATTGTTCAGCGCATGCAGCACGATCGTGAGCCACAGTGAGTTGCTGCGATAGCGCATGTAGCCGAACCACAGGCCGATGGAGAAGACCTCGGCGAGGAAGTACAGGTCGTATTGCAGGTGCACGACCGTCCACACCAGCGACGAGAGGATGATCGCGCCGGGGACGCGCAGGAAGCTCGCCGACCAGCCGCGGTAGAGAAAGCCGCGCGCCAAAACCTCTTCGGACATGGGCGCCGCCACGCTGAAGGCGAACAGCAGCATCACGGCAGCGCCCTTGTCGCGGCCGGATTTCAACAGATCGGTCATGAAGCCCGGCGTCGCTTCGCGGCCGAGACTCCGCGACATCGTCTCCCAGGCCACCACGATCAGGATCAGCCCGACGGCGCCGAACAGGAGTTGCTTCCAGGACGGCCAATACAACGCGAGATAGTCGACGAAGGAGGCCTTCTTGATGCGGATCGCCAGCCACACGGCGGCCAGCGTCGCCGGCAGGCCCATCGTGACCGACAACGCGAGCGACGCCGGCTCGCCGCCGACGTGCTGCATCGATGCGAGGTCGATGGGGTCGCGGGCAACCCAGACCAGATAGACGATGGCCCCGATCTGCCCGACGAACATGGCTGCGAAGATAGCGATGCCCCACAGCGCCGTACCCCAGAATTTCCAGACTCGCGGCGGCGCCGGCGTCTCGGTGAGCGGAGGATGATCGGGATTGAGGGAGTCCATTAAAGCGCTTTCGTTTGAGAGGCTCACGGCAGCGCCCGCTCCAGCAGCGCGCGTACATCGCCACTCTCGAGATCGACCGCGCCGTACATGCTGGCGTGATTGGCGGCGAGGCTTGTGGTGGCGAACAGCTCGGCTTGGCGCGGCGACACGCCGTTGAGCGCGGCCGAGGCCGCAAGCAGCGCCAGCTTCTCGACCGCAAGGCGCGCGACGCGTTCGCCGTCCGCGCGCCGGAAGGTCTTGCCGATGAACGAGACCGCCTCGCCTGCTCCTGGCAAACCTTTGGTCTCGGTGGCAAGCGATTCCAGTACCGCCATCGCCGCCTCCGCCTCGCGCGAGAGCGCGCGCAGCACGTCGAGGCACATGACGTTGCCCGAACCTTCCCAGATCGCGTTGACCGGCGCCTCCCGGTAGTGCCGCGCCAGAATGCCGTCCTCGACATAGCCGTTGCCGCCGAGGCATTCCATGGCCTCGTAGAGGAACGGCGGCGCGCTCTTGCAGGTCCAGTATTTGATCGCAGGCGTCAGCAGCCGCATGTAGGCGGCCTCCGCCGGATCGTGCGGCGTCCGATCGAAGGCGCGGCAGAGCCGCATCACCAAGGCTGTGCTTGCTTCGACGTGCAAGGCCATGTCGGAGAGCACGGCCTGCATCAAGGGCTGATCGGCCAGATGTTTCTGGAACACGCTGCGGTGCCGGGCGTGATGCAGCGCGTGGGCGAGCCCCGAGCGCATCAGGCCGACCGAGGCGATCGCGCAATCCTGCCGCGTGAGTTGCACCATCTGGATGATGGTGCGGATGCCCTTCCCCTCTTCGCCGACAGCTTCCGCATAGGCACCGACGAACTCGACCTCGGACGACGCATTGGAGCGGTTGCCGAGCTTGTCCTTCAGCCGCTGGAACTGGATCGCGTTCACCGCCCCATCCGGCGCGAAGCGCGGCATGAAGAAACAGGTCAGTCCCTGGTCCGCCTGGGCCAGTACAAGGAAGGCGTCGCACATCGGCGCCGACATGAACCATTTGTGGCCGGTGATGCGGTAGGCGCCTCCGTCGCGCACCGCGCGCGTCATGTTGGCGCGCACGTCGGTGCCGCCCTGCTTCTCGGTCATGCCCATGCCGAGGGTCATGCCGCGCTTCTGCCACCACCGCGCGAAGGTGGGATCGTAGCTTTTCGTCGACAGCACCGGCATCACCTTGGCGAGCAGATCAGGCTGCATCGCGAGCGCCGCCACGGAGGCGCGTGTCATCGTGATCGGGCAGAGATGGCCGGTCTCGACCTGCGCGGCCATGTAGAATTTTGCCGCGCGGACGACCTCTGCGGCATCGCCCGCGGGTCTTCCATCCGCGGTCCACGTCGAATTGTGCACGCCGGCACGGACGCTGTGGGCCATCAGTTCATGATAGGCCGGATGAAATTCGACCTGGTCGCGCCGATTGCCCTTGGCATCGAAGCTGCGCAGCTTCGGCGTGTTCTCGTTCGCGACGCGCCCCCGATCGGCCATCGCAGCCGAGCCCCAATGCTTACCGAACTCCGAGAGCTCCCGTTCGGCCGCCGCACCGCCATTGCTCCTGACCGCCGCGACCAGCGGCTGGTCCGCGGCGAACAGATCGACGTCCTCGAACGGCGGTGACTGGTTGAAGACCTCGTGGGTCGCGAAGCTGGGCTGGGTCATCTCATGTCCTCGGCGCGGAATCAGTTCCGCCGCGGCTGGATCGGGAAATCATAGGCCGCCCCTCCCGCCCCCGGCAGTGAAAAGTGCCACCACTCCTTCGCATAGTTCACAAAGCCTTGCCTCGCCATCGCAGCCACCAGCCGCTTGCGCCAGGTGCGCTGGTCCGGACTGATTGATGGTGAGGCGGTGTGTCCTTTCACGTCGGTGCAGTCATAGCCGGTGCCCATGTCGACGCTGCCCTCCGGCAATCGCCCCTCGACCGGCGCCGTGCAATCGGCGTAGGCCTTTGACGGGTCGTATTTGCCAGAATTGTCGGCCTTGAGATCGACCAGAGTGAGATCGAGCGCCGCGCCCGTCGAATGCTGCGAGCGGCTTGCGATGTAGCCGAGGCGGAACAGCTCGGTCTTGGGAATTTTCGGATTGTAGCGCCGCTCGGCGGCGGTCTCGTGGCCGTTCTGCGACCACTTGACCATGTCGAGCGAGGCCCGCGCCGGCCGGTAGCAGTCGAACATCTTCAGCGAGAGATTTTGCGTCGCCAGTTCCTGCTGGACCGCCTTCAGCCGCAACCCAACCTCCCGCTTCACCACGCATTCGCCCGCGCCGTAGCCGGCGAGCGGACGGCCGACGAAATTGTTCGAGGTGGCGTAGCGGATGTCCTGGATGATGCTGGGGTCGATGTCGTGCAAATAGACGAAACCGCCGGGAAGCGATTGGGCGTGGGCAGTGCTGATCGTCATTAGCGCCAGGAGCGCTGCCAGAATTAACTTCACGAAATACATCCCAGTCGTCATGGCCGGGCTTGTCCCGGCCATCCGCGCCTTTTTACAACAAATACTCGCGAAGAACGTGGATGCCCGGCACAAGGCCGGGCATGACGGAGAAGACGGGGACAGCTCACGCCAGCGACAAGACCGACAGATCGGGGGATAACTCCCCGCCCGGGCTTTGGCCCTTGCCCCCCCGGCCATCCCCGCCTATAGCTCTCGCTTTAATGACATCGAAATCGACCTTCGTCCTCGGCCACCGGCATTTGCTGGGCATCGAGGGCCTTTCCGCGGCCGACATCACCGGCCTCCTCGACCTGTCCGAAGAATATGTCGAGCTCAACCGCCAGGTTGACAAGAAGCGCACCGTCCTGCGTGGACGGACGCAGGTGAACCTCTTCTTCGAGGCTTCCACCCGAACCCAATCCTCGTTCGAGCTCGCCGGCAAACGATTGGGCGCCGACGTCATGAACATGTCGGTGTCCTCCTCGTCCATCAAAAAAGGCGAGACGCTGGTTGACACGGCCATGACGCTCAACGCCATGCACCCGGATATCCTGGTGGTGCGCCATCACGCCTCCGGCGCGGTGGAACTGCTGGCCCGCAAGGTCGACGGTTCCGTGATCAATGCCGGCGACGGCGCACATGAACATCCGACCCAGGCCCTGCTCGACGCGCTCACCATCCGCCGCAACAAGGGCCGGCTCGAGGGCCTTGTCGTCGCGATCTGCGGCGACGTGCTGCATTCGCGCGTCGCCCGCTCCAACATCATCCTGCTCAACGCGATGGGCGCCCGCGTCCGCGTCGTCGGCCCCTCCACGCTGCTGCCGCCCGGCATCGAGCGGATGGGCGTCGAGGTTGCGCGCGACATGCGCGAGGGGCTCAACGGCGCCGACATCGTCATGATGTTGCGGCTCCAGCGCGAGCGCATGAACGGCTCCTTCGTGCCGTCCACCTCCGAGTATTTCCATTATTTCGGGCTGGACCAGAAGAAGCTCGCCTACGCCAAGCCAGACGCCCTCGTCATGCATCCCGGCCCCATGAACCGCGGCGTCGAGATCGACACTGCGGTCGCTGACGGCGCGCAATCCCTGATCCGCGAACAGGTGGAAATGGGCGTGGCCGTGCGCATGGCGGTGCTGGAAGCGCTCGCCCGCAACCTGCCGAACGCGTGATGCTCATGTTGACCGACCGCCGACCCATCCTGCTTGCCAATGCCCGCGTCGTCGACCCCTCCCGGGATTTCGATGGCCCCGGCGATGTCCTGATTGCCGACGGCATCATCCGGGAGACCCGCCGCGGCATTGGCGCTGCCGGCGTCCCCGAGGGCACCGACGTCGTCAACTGCGCCGGCAAGATCGTCGCACCCGGGCTGATCGACATGCGTGCCTTCGTCGGCGAGCCCGGCTTCAGCCATCGCGAGACCTTTGCCTCCGCGAGCCAGGCGGCTGCGACCGGCGGCATCACCACCATCATCTGCCAGCCTGATACCTTGCCGGTGATCGACAACTCGGCGACCGTCGACTTCGTGATGCGGCGCGCCCGCGACACCGCAATCGTCAACATTCAGCCGATGGCGGCGCTGACCAAGGGCATGCGCGGCGAGGAGATGACCGAGTTCGGCCTGCTCAAGGCGGCCGGCGCGATCGCCTTCAGCGACTGCGACAAAAGCGTGGTCAATGCGCAGGTGATGCGCCGCGCCCTGACCTACGCGCGCGATTTCGACGCGCTGATCGTGCACTACACCGAGGATCGCGATCTCGTCGGCGAAGGCGTGATGAACGAGGGCGAATTCGCCTCGCGGCTCGGCCTGATGGGCATCCCGAACGCGGCGGAGGCCGTGATGCTGGAGCGCGACATGCGCCTGGTCGCGCTGACCGGCGGCCGCTATCACGCGGCGTCGCTGACCTGCATCGAGTCGCTCGAAATCCTCCGGCGCGCCCGCGACGCCGGCCTGGCCGTGACCGCCTCGGCCTCGATCAACCACCTTGCGCTGAACGAGAACGACATCGGCCCTTACCGTTCGTTCCTGAAGCTGTCGCCGCCGCTGCGCACCGAGGACGACCGCCGCGCGCTGGTCGCCGCCGTCGCCTCCGGCCTCGTCGACGTCATCATGTCCGACCACAATCCGCAGGACGTCGAGGTCAAGCGCCTGCCTTTCGCGGAAGCAGCCCCCGGCGCCATCGGGCTGGAGACCATGCTCCCGGCGGGCCTTCGCCTCGTGCACAACGACGAGCTGGATCTCAAGACGCTGATCCGGGCGATGTCGACGCGGCCGGCCGAGATTTTGGGATTGCCTGGCGGAACCCTGCGCACGGGCAGCCCCGCCGACGTCATCGTGATCGACCCCGATGTTCCCTGGGTGGTCGATCCCGCCGACCTCAAATCGCCCTGCAAGAACACCCCGTTCGACGAGGCCCGCTTTACAGGCCGCGTGGTGCGCACCATTGTCGGCGGACGGACGGTATACGAGCATGTCTGACGTGCGGAGCTGCTGCCAGGGAATTTGCAGACAGGGAATTTGCAGACATGGCGCTTGAATTGTTCCTGCCGGTGGCTTTTGTCATCGGATACCTGCTCGGCTCGATTCCGTTCGGGCTGATCCTGACGAAACTCGGCGGCACGCAGGACATCCGCTCGATCGGCTCCGGCAGCATCGGCGCCACCAACGTGCTGCGCACGGGGCGCAAGGGCCTTGCCGCCGCGACCCTGCTGTTCGACGCGCTCAAGGGCACCGTGGCGGTCGTGATCGCGGGCTACATCGCCGGTCCCAATGCCGCGATGCTAGCCGGGCTTGGCGCCTTCCTCGGCCATCTCTTCCCGGTCTGGCTCAAATTCAAAGGCGGCAAGGGTGTCGCCGTCTATATCGGCATCATGCTCGGGCTGTTCTGGCCAGCGGCGGTAGTGTTCTGCCTGCTCTGGTTGGCGACCGCGTTCACCGCCCGCTATTCCTCGCTCTCGGCCCTGGTGGCCTCGTTCATCACCCCGCTGTTCCTGCTGTGGTTCGGGCAGCCCGCACTCGCGGCGCTGGCGGCGGTGCTGACGCTGCTGCTGTTCTATGCTCATCGCGAGAACATCAAGCGGCTGCAATCGGGCAAGGAAAGCCGGATCGGCGAGAAGGCATAAGCCGGGAATCCACGGATACCGCGGCACCCCTTCTGCATTATATCGCAAATGGTGTTCGCAACTTGCAGCCGAATCACGGCTGTATGGACGAACGGGTTCCAGGCCTTGGCCCTGATCATGGGCATGGCTCTACGCGGTTGCTCAGAATGAGCGAGAAGATTGTCAGCGCGCATGTTGAAGATGGCTTGCAGGGCACTGCGGCAAGCCGGCTGCTCTCGACGACGGACATCTGGTCTAGTGCGCCCTCGCCGGTTCCTGCTCCCAAGCCTGTGCCCGTTTCGCCACCAACGCCGCAGCCTGCTCGCATCGCGCAAGCTCCTCTGACAATTGAGCCCGTGATCGCTGCGGCACCAATTGCACCCGCGCGGCCCCGCGCCAACCCATGGCCTCCGCAAAAATTGTCGCTGGCGCTTCAGGGCGGCGGCACCTTCGCCGCTTTCACGTGGGGCGTGCTGGAGCGGCTGCTCGAAGAGCCATCGATCGCGATCGACACCATCAGCGGCGCCAGCGCCGGCGCCATCAACGCGCTGCTGCTCGCTTCCGGTTTCGCCGAGGGTGGCCGTGAAGGTGCGCGCGCGCGGCTGAACCGGTTCTGGATCCGGCTGATGCATGAAGCCTCGTTCCGATCGCTGATGCTGATCGGCGGCTTCTCGCCGGCAGGAAGCTCGGTCGCATTCGGTCCGACGCTGCGCTCCGGCCAGTTCGATCCGTTCGATCTCGATCCGCTGCGGCAGGCGCTGTCCCGCGACATCAACTTTTCCGCATTGCGCGACCCGCGCTGCCCGAAGCTTCTGATCGCAGCAACCCGGATCCGCGACGGCCAGCAGCAGATCTTCTGCAACGACGTGATCACCGCAGACGTCGCGCTGGCCTCGACCTGTCCGCCGCTGGTTCATTGCGCGGTGGAGATCGACGGCGAGGCTTATTGGGACGGCGGCCTCGGCGGCAATCCGCCCCTGCTGCGGCTCGTGCGGGATACGACGAGCACCGAGATCCTGCTCGTCCAGGTCACGCCGGCGCGCGACAGCTACGTGCCGATCACGCTCGCCGCGATCGACCGCAGGCTGGACCAGATCGCGGCCAACGCCGCCCTCAATGCCGAGATCGCGGCGATGGAATGGGCGCAATCGCAGGCCGCATCGGCGCTGCGGCTCTCCAGGATCGCAGCGGAAGATTTCGTCGACGGCCTGGCGCAGCGCTCGTCCACCGATCTCGGGCGCGGTTTCATTCGCGCGCTGCACCGCAGCGGCCGCGAAGCCGCCGGGCGCTGGCTCAAGCAAGATACCGATCACAGTGCAGCGCCGGCCGCACCCGGCCAGCGCATCGTCGCCCGCGAACCTGCGCTAGCCTGATTTCGCCAGCGCCTGCTCCAGGAACCACGCCGTCGCCAGCGCATGCGCGTCGTTACCGAAGCGCGCGATCACCTGCACACCGATCGGCAGGCCATTGGCCTTGAGCACCGGCACGTTGACGCAAGGGTTACCCATCAGCGTCCAGAGCCGGTTGTAGCGGGGGTCGCCGGTGCTCGCTAGCTCCTTGGCCGGCGGCGTGCCCGGCGCCGAATAGGTCAGCAGCACGTCGAACCCCTCGAACAACTCGCCAAGCTCGCGACGGCCACGGCGGCTGATCCGGCGTGCGTCGTCGTAGTCCTTGGGTGTGAGACCGACCGTCGCATCGAGACTGGCGCGCAGCATCGGCGCGATCTCGTCGTGGCGTTCGGAAAATTCCCAGGCGAGCGCGCGATGCGCCTCGAAGTCCTGAATGATCGGATGGATGCGCCAGGCCTCCTGCACCGCTTCCGGCAGATCGATGGTCTGCACGCTGGCGCCGGCCCGCGTCGCCGCCCTGATCGCGGCTTGCAGCCCCTCTTCGGCGGCCGGCTCCACGGCGCCGGCAAACTCCTGCCTGATAACGCCGATGCGCGGCGCCTTCGCCGGGACGATGCCGGCGAATTCGGTGCGGCCGGTCATCGCCAGCAGCCCGCGCGCGAGATCTTCCGCGCGCGCGCCGAACAGGCCGACCGTGTCGAGCGCCCACGAATAGCATTTGACGCCGACCGTCGGCAGCATCCGGAA
Organism: Bradyrhizobium sp. WSM4872; assembly: GCF_055811715.1. NCBI lineage: Bacteria > Pseudomonadati > Pseudomonadota > Alphaproteobacteria > Hyphomicrobiales > Nitrobacteraceae > Bradyrhizobium > Bradyrhizobium sp. WSM4872. The sequence continues at coordinate 316,532 of NZ_JBVVPT010000003.1, forward strand.
GGACGGCTTGATCGCGGCGGTCCCGCAATAGGCCGCGGGCCGGATCACCGAGCCGCCGGTCTGGGTGCCCAGCGCCAGCGGGATCATGCCGGCGCCGACGGCCGCGGCCGAGCCCGAGGACGAGCCGCCCGGCGTATGGCCGAGATTGTGCGGATTGAGCGTCGGGGTCGGATCGCGTGAGGCGAACGCCGTGGTCGTGGTCTTGCCGATGATGGTGGCGCCCGCCCGCTTCAACATCATCACGACAGGCGCGTCCGCGCGCGGCTGCCAGCCGCGATAGATCTCCGAGCCCATCTCGGTCGGCATATTGGCGGTGTCGATGATGTCCTTGATCCCGACCGCGATGCCGCGCAGCGGCCCGGAGGCTTGTGGCTTCGCGGATTTGTCGTGACGGACGAAGGCGCGCACGTCCTTCTCCCGCGCCTCGATCGCCGCATGCGACTGGGCGATGGCGTCCTCAGGCGAAAGCTCGCCCGCTTCGATGCGGCGCTGGAGGTGGGCAAGTGAGATCATGGCAATACCCTTCTTATTGGTATCGCTTTTAGCATCGCGCCGAAGCTGTGCAAGCGCACGTCGCTGTTGCCCACGCCCTCAGGTTGTTCCATGCTGTGCCTGCAAGGAGCTGCCGTGGACGCCATCAATCCCAGCGTAGAGCTGACCGAGGCCGACAGGATCGACCGCCTGCGGCTGATCCGGTCCGACAATGTCGGGCCGCGCACGTTCCGGTCGCTGGTCGATCATTTCGGCACGGCGCGCGCGGCGCTGGAGCGGCTGCCGGATCTCGCACGCCGCGGCGGTGCGCAGCGATCGGCGCGCATCTGTGGCGCCGACGAGGCGAAAGCCGAGCTCGCCGCGAGCCGCAAGTTCGGTATCGCCTGGCTCGCGCCCGGCGAGGACGGCTATCCGGCGCGGCTGGCGACGCTCGACGATGCGCCGCCGTTGCTCGCCGTGCGCGGCGACAGTGCAACGCTGATGCGGCCGATGATCGCGATCGTCGGCTCGCGCAATGCCTCCGGTGCAGGCTTGAAATTCGCCGGTCAGCTCGCCCGCGAGCTTGGCGAAGCCGGCTTTGTCGTCATCTCCGGGCTCGCGCGCGGCGTCGACCAGGCCGCGCACCGCGCCAGCGTCGAGAGCGGCACCATCGCCGTGCTCGCCGGCGGCCATGACTGCATCTATCCGCCGGAGCATGGCGATCTGCTGGCCTCGATCCTCGATCGCAAGGGTGCTGCGATCTCCGAGATGCCGCTCGGCCACGAGCCGCGCGCCCGCGACTTCCCTCGCCGCAACCGGCTGATCTCGGGCGCCGCGCTTGGCGTGGTCGTGGTGGAGGCGGCGCATCGCTCGGGCTCGCTGATCACCGCGCGCATGGCCGCCGAACAGGGCCGCGAAGTGTTCGCGGTGCCGGGCTCGCCGCTCGATCCGCGCGCCGCCGGCACCAATGATCTGATCAAGCAGGGCGCGACGCTGGTCACCGAAGCCGCCGACGTCGTCAACGCGGTCGCACCGATCATGGAGCGGCCGCTGATGCGTACCGCGCGCGAGCCCGACAGCGAGCCGTTCGAAAGCGATCCGCAAGGATACGACCGCGATCAGATCACCGGCCTGCTCGGCCCCGCCCCTGTCACGATCGACGATCTCGTGCGGATGTCCGGCGCCTCGCCGGCCATCGTGCGCACCGTGCTCTTGGAGCTCGAACTCGCCGGCCGGCTCGAACGCCACGGCGGTGGCTTGGTCTCGCTGCTTTAAGGGGTGTTCCGCTCGTCGAAGCGCGTGCGCGCGGAGGCGATCTGCTCCTGATGCGTGATCGCCCATTCGCCGAGTGCCTTCACCGGCTGTTGCAGTCCGCGGCCGAGATCGGTCAGCTCGTAATCCACGCGCGGCGGAATGGTCGGGAAGATCGTGCGTGTGACCAGGCCGTCACGTTCGAGCCCGCGCAGCGTCAGGGTCAGCATCCGCTGCGAAATGCCGTTGATCATGCGCTTGAGCTCGTTGAAGCGCTTCGGCCCATCGCTCAGCATCATGATGACGAACACGCTCCATTTGTCGCCGACGCGCGCGAGGATCGAGGCGACGCCGCGGCAGTCCGCATGGTTGGGATCCGGCCTTGGTGAGGCGGGCAAATCGATGTGCGCAGGTTTCAGGGATGTGCCCATGGCTCAAAAAGGTGCGTTCTTGCGGGGATTTCGATAGTCACTCATGTAGCTCTGGTTACAAACTTATACCAGGGTGATCCCGAATGAAACTTCTCCACATCGACTCCAGCGTGCTCGGCCCCCACTCCGTTTCCCGGCAGGTCTCGGCCGCCATCGTCGACCGTCTCAGGCAGGCGACGCCATCGCTCGACATCGTCTATCGCGACCTGACACAGAGCCCGCTCGCCCACCTCTCCGGCTCGCATCTGGCGGCCGCGCAAGGCGCGCCTGCGCCGGCGGAACTCGGCCCCGACCTCACCGCCAGCAAGGCCGCGCTGGAGGAGTTCCTTGCCGCCGACATCGTCGTGATCGGCGCGCCCATGTACAATTTCACCATTCCGAGCCAGCTCAAGGCCTGGATCGACCGTGTCCTGGTGGCGGGGAAGACGTTCAGCTACGGGGCCAACGGCCCGCAGGGCCTTGCCGGCGGCAAGCGCGTGATCTTCGCGATCTCGCGCGGGGGCTATTACGGCGCGGGCACGCCCGCCGCGTCGCTGGAGCACCTCGAAAGCTATCTGCGTGGCGTATTCGGCTTCATGGGCATCGCTCATCCCGAATTCATCAGTGCCGACGGCATCCAGGTCGGGCCCGAGCATCGCGAGAAGTCCCTCGCAAGCGCGCTTCAGGCGGCGACCACGCTGCGCGCGGCCTGAGCGAACGGACCATCGTCAGCCGCCGCAACTCGTCGCGGCGGCTGATCGACCGGTGCGCGATCGGCGAAGCTAAAACCAGGCGCCCTGAATGCCGAGGATGACGGCGACGAGGGAAACGAACAGGCCGATGCCCGAGAAAAGAGCGACCCCGATGAACTCGGAGGTATCGGAACGCTTGGCGGGAACGGCGGAGTTTTCGGTGTAAATACGCGGTGCTGAAATCGGGGAAATAATACGAGCTGCCTTTGGCATATCGGGCTCCCTTGAAAATGAGTCTTCGTGACCCTGCCCGTAAAAGTGTCTTGGCAGCGCAAGCGAAGGTTCAACGTCTCACGCAAGGTTCAGAAAATACAGCTCGCGAGACGTGGGAACCGGTCGGCGCAACCGCTTGCTGCTGTGCCGACCGATTCACTTTCACTTCAATTGATCAGCCGCGATAGATCGGCGCGCCGCTCGGCGAGGCCACCGCGCCGCCGTCGACGAAGATTTCCTGGCCCTGCACATGCGCGGAATCGTCGGAGGCGAGGAACAGCACCGTCTTTGCAACGTGATCTGTTTCACCAATGCGGCCCAGCGGCGTCGTCAGCGCGATCCGCTTCTCGAACTCCTTCTCGGCTTCGGGCGTCGCGGTCGCAGGTCCCCAGATCGGCGTGCGGATCGCACCGGGCGCGACTACGTTGACGCGAATCCCGCGCGGCGACAGCTCCGAGGCCATGGTTCGCGCCATCGATCGCACGCCGGCCTTCGCGGCGCCGTAGGCCGAGTAGCCGGGAATGCCGAGCACGGAGATTACCGAGCCGTTGAGGATGATCGAAGCGTTGTCGTTGAGATAAGGCAGCGCCGACTGCACGGTGAAGAACACGCCGGTCAGATTGGTGCTGATGACTCTCTGAAAATCCTCCAGCGTGGTCGAACCGAGCGGCGTGCCGCCGGCGATGCCGGCGTTGGCGAACACGACGTCGAACTTGCCGAACTTTTCGGCGCCCTTCTTGATCGCAGCTTCGGTCGCGGCAATGTCGGTGGCGTCGGCGGCCAGCGCGAGCGCGTTCGGCCCGAGCTCCTTCGCGGCCGCCTCGAGCGTCTCCTTGTTGCGTCCGGTGATCACCACTCTGGCGCCCTCGGCCACGAACAGCTTTGCCGTCGCCAGTCCGATGCCGCTATTGCCGCCGGTGATCAGGGCCGTCTTGTTCTTCAGTCTCACGTTCGCCTCCAGTGGTTGCATCATAAAACTATGATTGCCATCTAGGGCATTTGGTTTTATGATGCAACCACACAAGCACGTGAACGGCGACGGGACCGTGCGATCGCGAAAGGACGAGACCGTGGTGAAAAGGACGAGCTTCGAGGGCGACGCGTGTCCGATCGCGCGATCGCTGGAAGCGATCGGCGACCGGTGGTCGGTGCTGATCATCCGCGAGGCGCTGTTCGGCCTGCGCCGCTTCGGCGAGTTTCAGAACAAGCTAGGCATGGCCAAGAACATCTTGTCGACCCGGCTGCGCGCGCTGGTCGACCACGGCATTCTGGCGACCGCCCCCGCCTCCGACGGCAGCCCTTACGAGGAATATGTGCTGACGCCGAAGGGCCGCGGAGTCTTCCCGGTGTTGGTAGCGCTGCGCCAATGGAGCGAGGAATTCGACGATCGCCCGTCGGAGATCGCGACCATCCTAGTCGATCGCGAGAAAGGCCGCCCGGTGAAGAAGCTGGAGCTGCGCGCAGAGGACGGGCGATTGCTGAAGCAAGCCGATACCACGCTGAAGCCGCGCCCTGCGCCGCGACGGCGATCGATGGCATAGCGGCGCTCTATCTCTCCAACGTCGTCCTGGCGAAAGCCAGGACCCATTACCCCAAGGAGGAGTTTGGCGAAGGCTCGTCACCCGGAATTCGCACCGCGCTCAGGTCGATAGACCTTGCGGTATGGGTCCTGGCTTTCGCCAGGACGACACCGGAGGGAGAGCGAGTGTGGCGCGGCAGGACTTGTACAAGACATCGCCAGCGTGAAGGATGGCGAGGTCCACCAAAGTGGCGCCACCATGCCCCTGCTCGCCATTGTCTATTTTTCCACCTCCGGCACCACCGAGAAGCTGGCGCATGCGGTTGGGCGCGGAGCGGATGGCAAGGCGCAGGTCACGCTCTGTCGCATCGCCGGCGACGACATCCTGTCAGGCCGCTTCCAGAATGAGAGCTTACTGGAGACGATCGACCGCGCCGACGCAATTGCGTTTGGCAGCCCGACCTATATGGGCGGACCAGCCGCTCAATTCAAAGCGTTTGCCGATGCTTCAAGTGATCGATGGAGCCGGCAACAATGGGCCAACAAGATCGCAGCCGGATTCACCACGGGCGCCTGCGCAAGCGGCCATCAACTCCACACACTGTCCTACTTTTCCATTCTGGCCGCGCAGCACGGTATGCTCTGGTGCGGGCTGGATATTCCCGGTGGGGAGGATCCGAGCGGCCGCAATCGTTTAGGCAGCCAGCTTGGCTTGGCAACACACTTGATTGACGGCTCGTTGCCGCAGGGCGACCTCGCCACGGCCGAATATCTCGGTCAGCGATTGGCCAAAATGGCAAACCGCAACGGCTAACGACGCCGTCATTGCGAACGGAGCGACTTGTCCGCAGAAGCCCCGGCGAAGGCGGAAACAATCCAGAATCTTACCGCGGAAAGACTCTGGATTGCTTCGCTGCGCTCGCAATGACGATTGTTGAAGCGGCGCGCCCCAACCTCTCACCGTCCCCCTGAGGTGCTCGCCTCTTCGGCGAGCCTCGAAGGGCGACGGCCCGGCTGCATCAGCGAGGCCGCTCATCCTTCGAGGCTCGGCTTGCGATGCATTCGCATCTCAAGCCTCACACCTCAGGATGACGGGTTAGCGACCACACCCCTCACGACAGCTTGCGCTTGCTCCGCAGCCGCAGATGCTCGTCGGCCTCGAGCTTGGTCATTCCCAGGAGATAGTGCAGCACGTCGAGCTTGTGCCGCTCGGCGAGCTTGCGCAGCGCTCCGACCTGCTCGGCGATGAAGGCGACCGCCTCCTCGACGCCGCCCTCCCCCGGTTCCTCGTGACGCGAGCCTCCAGCCGCGCGCGATGCGGCGCCCGCCCGTTTCTTTCCTGGCTTAGTCACCAGCCCCCACCCGAATCCATCGCCCCGCAGAAACATTACGCCGACATCGGCCGCAACTCAAAGGTGGTATTTTGCAACTTTCTCGATATGAAACTTTTCCCATCGGGATGGCTTTCAACACCCCTCGATTTGACAGCGAGGGCCTCACCACCCATGTTCGGGACGAAAGGGCCGACCCGAATCTCATCGAATTCGGCCCCAAATTTCCCCATAAGTTACTGGAACTACATGAATATCGTCATTGTGGAGTCGCCGGCGAAAGCCAAGACGATCAACAAGTATTTGGGCTCGTCCTACGAGGTTCTGGCCTCGTTTGGCCATGTCCGCGACTTGCCCGCGAAGAACGGCTCGGTCGATCCCGACGCCAATTTCAAGATGATCTGGGAGGTCGATCCCAAGGCGGCCGGCCGGCTCAACGACATCGCCAAGTCCCTCAAGAACGCCGATCGCCTGATTCTCGCCACCGACCCTGATCGCGAGGGCGAGGCCATCTCCTGGCACGTGCTGGAGGTCCTGAAAGAGAAGCGTGCGATCAAGGACCACAAGATCGAGCGCGTGGTGTTCAACGCCATCACCAAGCAGGCGGTCACGGACGCCATGAAGCATCCGCGCCAGATCGACGGTGCGCTGGTCGACGCCTATATGGCGCGGCGCGCGCTGGACTATCTGGTCGGCTTCACCCTCTCCCCCGTGCTGTGGCGCAAGCTGCCGGGCGCCCGCTCGGCAGGCCGCGTGCAGTCGGTGGCGCTGCGGCTGGTCTGCGACCGCGAGCTCGAGATCGAAAAGTTCGTCGCGCGCGAATACTGGTCGCTGATCGCGACGCTGCTGACGCCGCGCGGCGACGCCTTTGAGGCCCGTCTCGTCGGCGCTGACGGCAAGAAGATCCAGCGCCTCGACATCGGCACCGGCGCGGAAGCCGAAGACTTCAAGAAGGCGCTGGAAGCAGCCGCCTACGCCGTGACCGCGGTCGATGCCAAGCCGGCCCGGCGCAATCCGCAGGCGCCCTTCACGACCTCGACGCTGCAGCAGGAAGCCAGCCGCAAATACGGTTTTGCGCCGGCGCACACCATGCGCATCGCGCAGCGGCTCTATGAAGGCATCGACATCGGCGGCGAGACCACCGGACTCATTACTTATATGCGTACCGACGGCGTGCAGATCGATCCGTCCGCGATCACCCAGGCACGCAAGGTGATCGGCGAGGATTACGGCAACGCCTATGTGCCGGACGCACCGCGCCAGTACCAGGCCAAGGCCAAGAACGCCCAGGAAGCCCACGAAGCGATCCGGCCGACCGACATGTCGCGCCGCCCCGACAGCATGAGCCGCAAGCTCGAGTCCGACCAGGCGAGACTCTATGAACTGATCTGGAAGCGCACCATCGCGAGCCAGATGGAATCGGCCGAGCTGGAACGCACCACGGTCGACATCACGGCGAAGGTCGGCGGCCGCACGCTGGACCTGCGCGCCACCGGCCAGGTCGTCAAGTTCGACGGCTTCCTCGCACTTTATCAGGAAGGCCGCGACGACGAGGAGGACGAGGACTCCCGCCGCCTGCCCGCGATGAGCCCCAACGACGCGCTGAAGCGGCAGTCGCTCGCCGTCACCCAGCACTTCACCGAGCCGCCGCCACGCTTCTCCGAGGCCTCGCTGGTCAAGCGCATGGAAGAGCTCGGCATCGGCCGGCCCTCGACCTATGCCTCGATCCTCCAGGTCCTCAAGGACCGCGGCTACGTCAAGCTCGAGAAGAAGCGCCTGCACGGCGAGGACAAGGGCCGCGTCGTGGTCGCGTTCCTCGAAAGCTTCTTTGCCCGCTACGTCGAATATGATTTCACCGCCAATCTGGAAGAGCAGCTCGACCGCATCTCCAACAACGAGATCTCCTGGCAGCAGGTGCTGAAGGATTTCTGGACCGGCTTCATCGGCGCGGTCGACGAGATCAAGGATCTGCGCGTGGCGCAGGTGCTCGACGTGCTCGACGACATGCTGGGGCAGCACATCTATCCGCCCCGCACCGATGGCGGCGACATCAGGCAGTGTCCGAGCTGCGGCAACGGGCGGCTGAATCTCAAGGCCGGCAAGTTCGGCGCCTTCGTCGGCTGCTCGAACTATCCTGAATGCCGCTACACCCGTCAGCTCGCCGCCGACGGTGAGGCGACGGCCGATCGTTCGCTCGGCCAGGACCCTGATACGGGTCGCGATGTCTGGGTCAAGGCCGGCCGGTTCGGCCCCTACATCCAGCTCGGCGAACAGAAGGATTATGCGGAGGGCGAGAAGCCGAAGCGCGCAGGCATTCCGAAGGGGACGTCCCCTGGAGATGTCGAACTCGAGCTTGCGCTCAAGCTGCTGTCGCTGCCGCGCGAAATCGGCAAGCATCCGGAAACCGGTGAGCCGATCACCGCAGGTCTCGGCCGCTTCGGGCCGTTCGTGAAGCACGAGAAGACCTATGCCAGCCTGGAGGCCGGCGACGAAGTGTTCGACATCGGCATCAACCGCGCGGTGACGCTGATCGCGGAGAAGATCGCCAAGGGCCCGAGCCGCCGCTTCGGCGCCGATCCCGGCAGGGCGATCGGCGATCATCCGACCCTCGGCACCGTCACGGTGAAGGGCGGCCGCTACGGCGCCTACGTCACGGCCGGCGGCGTCAACGCGACGATCCCGAGCGACATCGAGAAAGACGCCATCACGCTGCCGCAGGCGATCGCGCTGATCGACGAGCGCGCGGCCAAGGGCGGCGGCAAGAAGCCGAAGAAGGCGGCTAAGCCGGCCAAGGCCAAGAAGGCTGCGGCGAAGGCCGCCGACGGCGATGACGCCGCGCCAAAAATCAAAAAGCCGGCCGCGAAGAAGGCGGCCAAACCCAAATCCGAATCCACCAGCAAGGCGCGCGCCGCCGTGTCGTCGACGGCCAAGACTTCGGCCATCAAGACTTCGCCGACCAAGGCAGCTGGCGCCAAAGCTCCGGCCAAGAAGAGTGCCGGCACCAAATAGAGGTTAAGTGAAACGCAAGAATGACCGTGGCTTTCCCGACCGGGCAGCCATCGTCGCCTTCATCAAGGCAAATCCCGGAAAGGTCGGAACCCGCGAAATTGCGCGCGAGTTCGGCCTGAAGAACGCCGACCGCATCGAGCTCAAGCGCATGCTGCGCGAGCTCGCCGACGACGGGCTCGTCAAGAAAAAGCGCCATACGATTTCAGAGCCGGACAGCCTGCCGCCGACGCTGGTCGCCGACATCACCGGCCGCGACGCTGACGGCGAGCTGGTCGCCTCCCCCACCGAATGGGACGAGGTCGAAAGCGGCGAACCGCCAAAGATCCTCATCACGATGCCGCGCCGGCCCAAGCCCGGCACCGCGGCCGGCGTCGGCGATCGCGCGCTGCTGCGCGTCGAGCGCTCCGACGAGACCGAAGGCCCGGCCTATCGCGGCCACATCATCAAGGTCTTCGACAAGACCAAGACCCGCATCCTCGGCGTCTTCCGCAGCCTGCCCGAAGGCGGCGGACGGATCATCCCCGTGGACAAGAAGTCCGCCGACCGCGAGCTGAACATCGCGCCCACCGAGACACACGGCGCGCAGGACGGCGATCTCGTCAGCGTCGATATCATCCGCTCGCGCGGCTTTGGGCTGGCGTCAGGCCGGGTCAAGGAGAAGCTCGGCTCGGTCAAGTCGGAGAAGGCGATCAGCCTGATCGCGATCTACGCGCACGACATCCCGCTGCAATTCCGCCCCGCGGCGGAGCGCGAAGCCGAAGCGGCGGAGCCGGCCATTTTGAAGGGGCGCGAGGACTGGCGCGACGTGCCGCTCGTCACTATCGATCCGCCGGATGCCAAGGATCACGACGACGCGGTGCACGCACAGCCGGATCCTGATCCGAACAACAGAGGCGGCTTCATCGTCGATGTCGCCATCGCCGATGTGAGCTTCTACGTGCGGCCGGGCACCGCGCTGGACCGCGACGCGCTCGATCGCGGCAACTCGGTCTATTTCCCCGACCGCGTCGTGCCGATGCTGCCGGAGCGCATCTCCAACGATCTGTGCTCGCTGGTGCCGGGCCAGCCGCGCGGCGCGCTCGCGGTGCGGATGATCATCGCCCCCGACGGGCGGAAACGCTCGCACAGCTTCCATCGTATCCTGATGCGCTCCGCAGCCAAGCTGAGCTATGCCCAGGCGCAGGCCGCGATCGACGGCCGGCCGGACGACACCACCGGCCCCCTGCTCGACCCGATCCTGCGGCCGCTCTATGCCGCCTATGCCTGCGTCAAGCGCGCGCGAGACGAGCGCGATCCGCTCAATCTCGATCTGCCCGAGCGCAAGATCCTGCTCAAGCCGGACGGCACGGTCGACCGTGTCGTCGTGCCCGACAGGCTCGACGCGCACAAGCTGATCGAGGAGTTCATGATCCTCGCCAATGTCGCGGCAGCCGAGATGCTGGAGAAGAAGTCGCTGCCGCTGATCTACCGCGTGCATGACGAGCCGACTCTGGAAAAGGTCCACGCGCTCGCGGAGTTTTTGCAGACGCTCGACGTTCCGTTCGCGAAAGGCGGCGCGCTGCGCCCCGCTCTGTTCAACCGCGTGCTGGCGCAGCTCGAAGGCCACGACCATTTTCCGCTGGTGAGTGAGGTCGTGCTGCGCGCCCAGGCGCAGGCCGAATATTCCTCGGAGAATTACGGTCATTTCGGTCTGAACCTGCGCCGCTATGCGCATTTCACCTCGCCGATCCGCCGCTATGCCGACCTCGTCGTGCACCGTGCGCTGGTTCGCGCGCTCGGCCTCGGCGAAGGCGCGCTGCCCGACACCGAGACGCCGGAAACGTTGAGCGAAGTCGCAGCCCACATCTCGGTGACCGAGCGGCGCGCGATGAAAGCGGAGCGGGAGACCGTCGACCGCCTGATCGCCCATCACCTCGCCGACCGCATCGGCTCGAGCTTCCAGGGCCGCGTCTCCGGCGTCACGCGCGCCGGCCTGTTCGTCAAGCTCACTGATACCGGCGCCGACGGCCTGATCCCGATAAGGTCCCTCGGCACGGAATATTTCAACTATGACGAGGGCCGCCACGCCCTGGTCGGCACGCGCAGCGGCACCATGCATCAGCTCGGTGACGTCGTCGACGTCCGCCTGATCGAAGCGGCTCCCATCGCGGGCGCGCTGCGCTTCGAGCTGCTGTCATCGTCCGGCGAGGCCGCGCCGCGCGGCCGCAGGGGATCCGGTCCGCAACGCCGTCCCTCGTTCAAGGCGCACCCCGGGCGCAGTCCCGACAAGAAGCGCAAGCCGGACAAGCCGAAGAAGCCCGGCAAGGGCAAAAAGGCCAAGGGAAAAAGCAAGGGCAAGGGTCAGAAGGGCAAGGCATGGTGAGCACAGCCCCGAAGATCTGGAACCGCGAGACCGGCCTCGTCGAGAAGCGCGACGTCTTTGCTGCCATGAAGCGCGGCTTTCGCGGCCGCTGCCCCCGCTGCGGCGACGGAAAACTGTTCCGCGCCTTCCTGAAGACCGCGGACAATTGCTCGGTCTGCGGCCTCGATTTCACCCCGCATCGGGCAGACGATCTGCCCGCCTATCTCGTCATCGTCATCGTCGGCCACATCGTGGTGCCCACCGTCCTCTGGATCGAGACCAACTACACCACGCCGGTCTGGATCAGCTTCGCGGCCTATCTGCCCTTCACCTTCGTCGCCTCGCTGGCACTGCTGCAGCCGGTGAAGGGAGCCGTGGTCGGATTGCAATGGGCTCTGCGCATGCACGGGTTTGACGAGAACCCGACGGATGGTATTCCGCCGGTGTAGGCAAAATAAACAAGAAGTGGTTTGGGTGAGGAAATGACGGATACGGCGCAGGCGGAAAAGGCAAAAATCCACGAGGGCAAGGAAGCCGACCATCATCCCTATTTCCGCCCGCGGGATGCGGCGACACTGATCCTGGTCGATCGCAGCGGAGCCATTCCAAAGGTCCTGGTCGGCAAGCGCCACGACAAGGTGGTGTTCATGCCCGGAAAGTTCGTTTTCCCCGGCGGCCGTGTCGACAAGGACGATTACCGTGTGCCGTGCGCCGCCCCTGTCACCGCCGAGCTGGAAGCCAATCTCGCCAAGGGTAGCCCGAAGACGCCGGCCTCACGTGCCAAGTCGCTCGCGATCGCCGCGATCCGCGAGGCCTGCGAGGAAACCGGTCTCTGCCTCGGGCGCAAAGCCGAGGGCAAGGCCAAACTTGAGGGCCCCTGGAAGCCGTTCGCGGATGCGGGCCTGCTGCCCGATCCCTCCAGCCTGTTCCTGATCGCGCGCGCGATCACCCCGCCCGGCCGCGTCAAGCGGTTCGACACGCGCTTCTTCACGGCGGACGCCTCCGCGATCACCCATCGCGTCGATGGCGTGATCCATGCCGATGCCGAGCTGGTCGAGCTGGTCTGGGTCGAGCTCGGCTCAAAGCCGCTCGCCGATCTGCATCCGATGACGCGCAACGTGCTCAACGAGCTCGACGCGCGCCTTGCGACCGGCCCGCTCCGCCATGATGCGCCGGTGCCGTTCTTCCATTTCTACGGCGGCAAGATGCAGAAGGACATTTTGAGCTGAGGCGTTTCAAGAACACGCGTCAAAGCTGGAATCTCAGTCCGCGTCCGGCTCGGTCCCGACATAGTCGCGCGCCGGCAACTTAAGGACGCGACCGATCTCCTTCGCGAGCTTGTCCGCCTCCTCGCGCCTGGTGAAGCTCATCAACGTAATCGGCTCGGTGCCCTTGTTGCCGCAGAGATTGACGTCATAGGCCGTCAGCTCAGGATCGTAGTCGTCAGTGATGCTGATGAAATGATAGTCGGCGAGATCACGATGCCTGCGAATGTTCAGCGGGCCGAACTGCCTGGTGATGACGATCTGGCGCAGCGTATCGTTCAGTACGACGAAGGTGCGGAAGGTGAGCAGGATGAGGCCGGGGACGCCGACAAGCAGTCCGAGCCCCGTGAACACCAACACTGGCACGAGATCGTCGGCCAGCCTGCCGAAGCCGGAGAAATCCTGGCGCAGGCCGAGCGCGACATTCCACAGCAGATAGAAACTCGCAGCCAGCAGGGGCAATGACATTAGCCGCCCGACCCAGGGCATGGGCCGGTCGATGCGGATGATGCGCCCGTCCACGGTCATTGCACCTGCCATCGAAGGTCTCCTCGTGAGCGAAAGTCATGGCTTGGTCGGAGTGTGCCGTGGATCGGTTCGATGGGACTCCTCCGTCGTTCCGGGCGCGCCCCGCGGAATGACGCGAATGTGCTGAGCTGACATCGAAAAACAAAATAATCTTCCCGCCTCCCCCGATGGCGGAGTTCCTGGGCATGCCTATGTCTTCCTCAACGACACCAGGAACGGACACCGGGCGATGGCACAACGGCAACTCAAGCTTGGCGCGTTCATGCGCCCGATCAGCATCCACACCGGCGCCTGGCGCTATCCCGGGGCCTGGCCGGACGCCAATTTCAACTTCGGCCACATCAAGACGCTGATCCAGAAGCTCGAGGCCGGCAAGTTCGACGCCTTCTTCATGGCCGATCACCTCGCCGTCTTGAACATGCCGGTCAATGCGCTCAAGCGCAGCCATACGGTCACCTCGTTCGAGCCATTCACGCTGTTGTCGGCGCTCTCGGCCGTCACCGAGCGGATCGGCCTGATCGCGACGGGCTCGACCACGTTCGACGAGCCCTATCACGTCGCGCGGCGCTTCGCCTCGCTCGACCATCTCAGCGGCGGGCGTGCGGGCTGGAACATCGTCACCACCTCGAACCCGGATGCGGCGCTGAATTTCGGCCTCGACGACCACATGGAGCACGCCGAGCGCTACAAGCGCGCCCGCGAGTTCTACGACGTCGTCACTGGCCTCTGGGATTCCTTTGCCGACGACGCCTTCGTGCGCGATGTCGACAGCGGCGTGTTCGTCGATCCCGCCAAGATGCATGTGCTCGACCATCAGGGCAAATATCTGAAAGTGCGCGGTCCCCTCAACATCGCCCGCCCGGTCCAGGGCTGGCCGGTGATCGTACAGGCCGGCGCCTCCGAGGACGGCAGACAGCTCGCCGCCGAGACCGCGGAAGCCGTCTTCACCGGCGGCGGCAGCCTTGCCGACAGCCAGAAACTCTATGCCGACATCAAGGGCCGCATGGAGAAGGTCGGCCGCGACCCTGAACACCTCAAGATCCTGCCCGGCGCCTTCGTCGTGGTCGGCGACAGCGTCGATGAAGCCAGGGAGAAGCGCGCGCTGCTCGACAGCCGCGTGCATTACGACAGCGCCATCGCCTCGCTCTCGGTCATCCTCGGCACGGATGTCTCCGGCTTCGATCCGGATGGACCGCTCCCTGAAATCCCCGAGACCAACGCCAGCAAGAGCGGCCGCCAGCGCATGGTCGACCTCGCCGCCCGCGACAAGCTCACCGTGCGCCAGCTCGCCCAGCGCGTCGGCGGCTATGGCGGGCTATCGTTCGTCGGCACGGCCAAAACCATCGCCGACCAGATGGAGGAGTGGCTGGTCGGGCGCGGCTCCGACGGCTTCAACATCATGTTCCCGTTCCTGCCCGCCGGCCTCGACGATTTCGTCGACAAGGTGGTCCCGGAGCTGCAGCGCCGCGGGATTTTCCGGAAAGAGTACGAAGGGCCCACTTTGAGGGAGAATCTGGGCCTGCCACGGCCTAAAAACCGGTTCTTCGAGGCGTAATCAGGCCGAGTTGAGCGGTTTTCGAGCCCTAAAATCTTGACATCAGGCCGTTTCTGGCTAGGTTGCCGGCCAACGCGGGCCATTTGGCCGGCTCCAGATTCCCTTCATTCCTGAGGTTCTGAACATGGCCAAAGCGGTCACCATCAAGGTCAAGCTCGTGTCCTCGGCCGACACCGGCTTCTACTACGTCGCCAAGAAGAATTCGCGCACCATGACCGACAAGCTGGTCAAGAAGAAGTACGATCCCGTCGCGCGCAAGCACGTCGAATTCCGCGAAGCCAAGATCAAGTAAGCAAGATCGCGGAACGTAGAAGACTTTTGCGGGGCCCTTTCGGGCCCCGTTCTATTTTGGCCCCTCTCTCGTGTCCCGGACGCTCGGCAGCGCACCGTCGAAGTGACGCTGCGCTGCATCCGGGGCACGAGAGCTGAGCTCGGCGCGGCGAGTCATGGGCGGACATTCCATCAACCCTCGGTTGCTCGCTCCGAAATGTATGTTACCGTGCACTTGCCGGGCGGAATGTCCATCAAGCCTTGTCGTGCCTTCAACCATGGCTGTCTTGTCGACCGTCTTGCTGTGCGCGCCGGCAGCGTCGCAAATCCCAACCGGCTCCGCCGCCACGATTCCCCCCGTCACGGTCGACGCACCGAAACAGGTGGCAAGGCCGCACGTGTCGGAGCTGGGATCAAACACAATTGCGCCGCGTCGGACTGCCTCAACAGCTCAAACGTCAGCCGCGCGAACGCCTTCGTATGCGCCGGGTTCTGTGATGGGGAGAATTGCCAGCCTGGAGAAAGTCGCCAGCAGCTGCAACGGTGGCTGCGCATCAAGCTTCCCACAGGGCAAGGAGCCCTGGGTTGGATGCAGCGAGTCGGGCGGCAACATAGAATACGGACCTTTCTCGCCGACCTGCCGAGACACCATCACCCACAAATCCTACCTGGACTGCGTCGAAACCAAGACGTTCCTGGGCGAAAACCGAAACAAGGCCCACTGGTTGTGCAGCAGCCTGGCGGCCGGCAACAGGTTCAAGGTCGCCGATCTCAAGCGGTCAGCACGCACCCGTTAGTCCATGCTGCCTGCCTAGCGAACACTGTCACTTCCCCGATGAGCCGCCAGTGCCCCAAGCGCTGGCGGCTGTTCTTTTCGCCTTGCTCCAGTACCGCTGCGCTCATCAAATCGAATTTGATCTCCCTCAACCTTGCTTGCCGTTCTTTCCCATAGCCTCAGCTTGGTTCCGCGCAACGCCGGGGAGGAACGATGCTCGTAAGAAAGCAAAAAATTGTGCCTCAACGGCCAAGCTCGAGCGAATTGAATGCGCTCGTCGGGCACGCTGTGTTTTGCAGCGAATTCAAATATCGACGCGGCACCGAGATCTTCGGAGAGGCGGAGCCGATCCAATATCTTTACCAGGTCAAGAGCGGAGCGGTTCGAAGCTATAAATTGTTGGCTGATGGTCGGCGACAGATCATGGCGTTTCACCTGCCGGGTGACATCTTCGGCGTCGAGAACGGTTCAGTTCACCGATTTACCGCTGAGGCGATTGTGGAAACGATTGTCCGCCTGACCGATCACCAGAATGTCGCCGAGCGGGAGCGTGGCAGTGCGACCGCGACCAACAATGTACTCAGGCTTGTCACGGGCAGCCTTCAACATGCCGAAACTCACATGCTGTTACTCGGGAGGAAAACGGCAATCGAGAAAGTCGCGGCTTTCTTGATCGAGATGGACGTCCGCTTGACTGCCGCTGGAGTGATGAGCCTCCCCATGAACCGTCGCGATATCGCCGACTATCTGGGGCTGACACTGGAGACGGTGTCACGTGCTCTGTCACAACTCAGGGATCGTGACATTCTCAGCTTCATCGGGCAGTCCCAGCGACAAATCATATTGCGGGATCGAGCAAAATTGACCGAGTTCGATCAATGAGCGGAATTGATTCATTTGGCCCGGGACAGACCAAGTGTGACCCACCTCGCAGAGCGCCGTGACCGGTTTCAATATCTCCAGCGGGATCGTTGTATGAACCTGATCCATTCCCGTGAAGAGCCATTTGCCGTTGCTGGATCCGCTGCGCTTCGCGGCCGCCCTCGGCGTCGCCATGTTTCACCAGATGTTCTGGTCCTGGGCATGGGTGTCGATTGGCGTCCCGGGTTTCGAGCGCACCGTCGCCGCCGATGTTCTCTACCCGTCCGCGGCGCCCTACACATGGTTCGGCTGGGTCGGGGTCGAAATCTTCTTTGTCATCTCCGGTTTCGTCATCGCGAATTCCGCAAGCACGTCTTCGCCGGGCGAGTTTCTTCTTGGTCGCGCCCTCAGGACAGTGCGAACACACTTCAGTAAGTAACGGGCAGCTCCCTTGATCGGATGCCCGCTGAATTATCCGCCGCGATGGAGACGAAGGCGTGCGCTTCCGCCCTGCCTAGGCGTGTACCCGTTAAGCGGCCGCCCGCCAGATGTCCGGTTTACCGCCAACATCGGCCGCAGACCTGAAGGCCTTCGAGGTCGCAGATGAGCCAAGGCGACATGTGAGCCCATCCCATCCCATCGTTCGGCGTACCTTCTGAAATAACAATCGGAACTAGGAAACACTGGGAAGTCCGCGCGTTTAGCGAGACGGGGCATCACACTGGAGGAAAGCATGCGAACAGCAACTCTCGCGATGATAGTCGTTGCCGGAAGCGCGATTGCCTTCCAAGCAGTGGCCCAACAGCAAAAGGCCGCACCTAGTGAGCAAACGAAGGAGGAGATGCACCGTGGTGTAGACAGTGGGCTCAAGACTAGCGAGCCCAACGAGCAGATGCAGCGTGATGCGGACAAGGGGCTCAAGACACGCAATTCCGGACAGTCCGGGTTCGTGGCAGATCAAGACAAGCCGGGCGCTTCTGCGCACCCTCCGGGCCGGCCGGAAAGCGAACAGACCACCGGTTCGGGTAACCAGACCGGCGCTCCAAAATAGAGCCGTTAGCGCTCAGCGGCGAGCCCAAATGTCCGTTTGGGGTCACAAGCGGGCCGATCACGACGAAGCAGCGCGGCGTCCGCTGTAAACTCCAAAGCGGAGGCTCATGAGGACACGCCCGCCCCGCTACGCCGTCCGCAACACGGGCGCCGGCGGCTGCGACGGCCGGATCAGCGCGAATGCGACCTGGATGATGCCGCCGGCCAATCCCAGCGCCACGCCGATGCGCCAGGCCATGGTGTAGGAGCCGAGCGCGTCGTAGAGCACCCCTCCTCCGTAGGCGCCGAGGAAGCTGCCGATCTGGTGGCTCATGAATGCGAGGCCCTGGATCATCGCCTGCCAGCGCAGGCCGAACATCTCGGCGACCGCGCCCGCGACCAGCGGGCCGACACCCATCCACAGGAAGCCCATGATCGCGCCGAACAGCAAGGTCGAGGCCGGCGTCGCCGGCAGCATGAAGTACCAGGCCAGCGCCAGCGACCGCAGGACGTAGATGCCGCCGAGCAGCGCGAGCTTGTTCCAGCGCTGGCCGGCCCAGCCGAAGAACAGCGAGCCCAGCACGTTGAAGCCGCCGATCATGCCGAGCGTCTGCGCGCTCAGCATCGGATCGAGGCCGCAGATTGCGAGATAGGACGGCAGGTGCGTGGTGAGGAACACGAGCTGCATGCCGCAAACCAGATAGGCGCAGGTCATCACCACGAAGGACGCATTGCCGAAAGCGGTCTTCGCTGCAATCAACGCCGTGGCGTCCACGATCTCGTCAGTCGCGGGCTTCGGCAGCGGAACCGCGTCGACGCGCCCGGCATACCAGGCCGCGGGGATCATCAACACCGACATCACCACGAAGCCGGCGAGCCCGACGCGCCAGCCGAATCCCTCGTTGAGCATCTGCCCGAGCGGCGCCGAGAGCAGCGCGCCCAGCGAGCCCGCGCCCGAGACGATGCCGAGCACGGTGGAGCGCACAGTCGCGGGCACCGCGCGCGCCGCCACCGACATCGCGATCGCCGCCGCGGTGCAGGCGAGCGAGGTGCCGATCAGCACACCGGCGCCGATCATGATGGCGACGAGACCGTTCGCGGTTGTCATCAACACCAGGCCCGCGATGTACATGAACGAGCCTGCGATCATGATCGGACGGAAGCCGTAGCGCGTGGTCATCGCGCCGGCGAGCGGCTGGAGAAAGCCCCAGGCGAGGTTCTGCACGGCCAGCGCCAGCGTGAAATCGGAGATCGACAGATGGATGTCGTGGGTCAGCGGCTGCATGAAGATTCCGAGACTCTGCCGCAGCCCCATGCTCAGCGTCAGCATGATCGAGGCGCCGATCAGGATGGGCAATGTCGGGCGCAGGACCTGCAACAGGGGCATTTTGTTCTCCCTCATCGGCGCGGCGCGAGCGCCGTGGTCTGCAATATCAGTTGATTTTGGTTACACAGACCTGTGTACTTAGGCTATGGATAGCACGCGCTGTCAAGCGAACAGGACACTCACCGCCGCATGGCTCCCCCGCCCGCCCCACAGACGATGAAAGAGCGGATCCTCGAGACCGCCGACAAGCTGTTTTATCTGCAAGGCATTCGCGCCATCGGCGTCGACACCATCGCGGCCGAGATCGGCATCTCCAAGCGCACGCTCTACAACCACTTCCCCTCCAAGGACGCGCTGATCGCGGCCTATCTGGAGCGGCGCTTCGTGCAGCCCCGCCCCTCCGAGAAGCCCCCGGCCGAGCAGATCCTCGCCACCTTCGATTCGCTTGAGCGCCGCTTCGCCGCAAAAGACTTTCGCGGCTGCCCGTTCGTGAATGCGGTTGCCGAGCTTGGCCCGGCCGACCGCGCCGTGAAGAAGATCGCCATCGCCTTCAAGGAAAGCCGCCGCGTCTGGTTTCGCGACCGCCTCAACGAACTCGGCGTCGCGAACGCGGAGGCGCTCGCAACGCAGCTCGTGCTGCTGGTCGACGGCTCGATCGCGCAGGATCTCGTCCGCGACGACCCCGCCATGGCGCGTGCCGCGAAGGAGGCGGCGACGGTGCTGTTGCGGAATGCGGGGGTGGACGTGGGAGACGAGGCTGCAGTGAAGCCAGGCAAGCGGTCGGCCCGCCATCCCTGACGCAGCCGGAAGGTCCGCTCGCCGCAAGAAGGCGCGCCGATGTCCCTGAGGGAGTGCACGCGGCGCCGGTTTCCATGCGGGAACTTTTGTGCACTCTTACACTTATCTGCACTGCCGCGATGGTGCGCGACAGAGGGTGGGGCCGGTGCAAGATAGCCAATTGTTGCTAGTCCTCATTGTAGAGGACGAAGCTCTCATCCAAGAGATGGTGGGCGAGGCCCTCGTAGACGGTGGATTTCAGACCGAGACTGTTTCATCAGGCGAGGACGCGGTTGCCCTGCTGAAAGGCGACCCTACCAAATACCGCGCGTTGCTCACCGATGTTCATTTGGCCGGTAAGCTCACCGGCTGGGACGTTGCAAAGCAGGCCCGAGAGATCAATCCAGAGATGCCGGTGGTCTATATGACCGGCGCTGGAGCCGATCAGTGGCCCTCTCACGGCGTGCCCAATAGCGTTCTGCTGAGCAAGCCCTTCGCGCCCGCCCAGGTCGTTACGGCAGTATCGCAGCTGCTCAACCAAGTCCCACCTTCGCATTGATCTAGTCTTGATCGAAGTCGCCTGCCGAGGGACAGCTGGTGTGACGCATGAGCGATGATCCACCGACGTCCAAGCCAGAAGTGAAGCTCCGCGAGAGGGATGAGAACCCGGCGGTGCATCATCGAAGAGTATGCCGCGAACGTCCGCGAATAGATCAGGAAGCTCCGCTAGAAGCTGAACTCCCGAAGCGAGTGGAGGAAAGGAACCATCGTCATTTCGACGTCGTTGATCTTCTTTACACCCGGAGAAGGTCATGAATCGAAAATCGCTTCTTCTTACAGCCGCACTGTCCTTCGCTGTTGCCGCGCCCGTCCTCGCACAAGGCGGCGGAGGTGGTGGTGGCGCTGGCGGAGGCGCGGGCGGCGCGGCCGCGAGCGGTGGCGCGTCCGGATCATCCGCGAGCTCAGGCGCAGGCACTGGCACGTCTGGCGCCGCCAATGGAGGCCCCTCGGCGCCATCCGGCATGGGCACAAACGGAACCTCAACCGGCGCTCACACGAACAACTCTCCAACCAACCCGAACGTTCAGCCCCCGACGCCGAACGGCAACACCGCGAGTGCACCGGCCGCACCGAGCAGCTCGGGCGCGGGCAACACCGCGTCCGGGTCGACACAGACGGGCACGCCGAACGGGACCGACAGGTCCGGCATCACGGCCACCAACGGTGCCAACAGCGACAACAAGGGCCAGATGAGTCCCGCGGAGCAAGCAAGAACCGGAGTCAAGACGCTTCCGCAGGATCAAACGCCAGGAGCGGTCAGTGCGCCCGGCGTCGGGGTCGGACATGCGGCGAACGGCTTGCCGATCGGTACGCCCGGTTCGGGGACCAGCAACGTCGATCAGAAGTGACCCGGACTTTCGCCATCTCCACAGGGCCCGCTACGGCGGGCCTTTTCTGTGACGTCCCGAAGAGGGCTGCAAGAGCGAGAAACGGGTAAACTTGGCTTCAGGCGGCCCTGCCGATACACTGATTTCTTTTTGGGGCGTGCCCATGATTAGACTTTCGTCATTGCTATCATTTTCATTTCTGATCATCTGCAATCCGGCCTGGGCTGACGATATGAAGATCCAATTCACGTTTGGACCTCCGCGGCCCTGCACCACCGTCTTCCCCAATCCCGAAATCAAGTTGAAAAGTGTGCCGCCCGGCACGCGCACGATCGTCGTCAAGTTTCGCAGAGAGAAGAACTACGAGATGGGGGGCCAGGAGATCCCATTCCCCTCAGACAACATCGTGAAGCCGGAGAGCTTACGAACCTGGGGCCCCTGCAATTCCGGCCTGTACACTTACGAAATCATCGCGAAGTCCAGCACGGGCGCGGCCCTGGCCAAGGCAGAATGGTCGGAGCCGTATCCTCCCTGACTTGAAGGGTGGACGCCGGCTGGTCCGCCGTGGCGTGCCGCTCCTCGCCTGCGCGATGACAGCGGAGTTCGTGGGATGTTCGGGAGGCTAGCAGGATGCTCCTGTTTTGCCCGACGAGTCAAACGGTGTTGCTGTCTGCATCGACCCGTTTGCGGCCGACGTAAGCCATTGATCCGACTAGCGTCGGCTACTGTGCATGGGGTTGTTTTCGCGTTTTTTTTTGCGCCTGGCTCTGCGAGCGGCCTCACGCCGCGTGCGAGACCACGCGATTGCGGCCGTCGTGCTTGGCGCGATACAGCGCGGTGTCGGCGCGCTTGAGGACATCGCCAACCGCCTCGCCCTTCTGCTCCAGCGTGGTCAGGCCGATCGAGATCGTGACCTCGATGCGCTTGGTGCCCTTGTGGATCGCAAAGGGCTCGCCGGCGATCGAACGGCGCAGGCGCTCGGCGACCATGCCGGCGACGTGGAGATCGGTCTCCGGCATCACGATGACGAACTCCTCGCCGCCGTAGCGGCAGGCAAGGTCAATGCCGCGGATCGACTTGCGCACCCGCACGGCGAATTCGCGCAGCACGTCGTCGCCGGCGTCGTGGCCGTAATTGTCGTTGATCGACTTGAAGTAGTCGATGTCCAGGATCATCAGCGCCAGCGGCTTGCCGCGGGTCGCGGCCTGCTCGGCCAGCGTCGCGAGATGGCTCTCCATGTAGCGGCGATTGTGCAGCCCGGTGAGCGCATCCGTGATCGCCATCTCGATCGAGTTCTGCACGTTGTCGCGCAGATGGTCGGTGTAGCGGCGGCGGCGGATCTGGGTGCGGGCACGCGCCAGCAGCTCGATCTTGTCGATGGGACGCAGCAGATAGTCGTTGACGCCGATCTCGAGCCCGCGCAGCAGGCGCGTCGCGTTCTCGGGGTCGGCGATCGCCAGGATCGGCACATGCCGCGTGCGCTCCAGCGAGCGCGCCTGGCTGCATAGCCTGAGGCCGTCGAAATTGTTGAGGTCGAGCGAGACGATCAGCAGATCGTAATTGCCCTCGGCGGCGTGGAACAGCGCCTCCGTCGGGTTCGGCTCGACGTCGATGGTGTGCTCGGCGGCGAGGATCGTCGCCAGCCGCTCATAGGAGGACTGACGATCGTCGACCAGCAGGATGCGGCCGCCCTTGCCGGTGTCGGAGATTGCACTGCGCTCGGGCGCCTGCATGCCGATCTCGAGCGAGGTGATGGCGCGCATGCGCAGCTCATCGGTCATCATCTTCAGCCGGGTCAGCGAGCGCACGCGCGCGATCAGCACGACGTCGGAGACGGGTTTTGTCAGGAAATCGTCGGCGCCGGCTTCCAGCCCGCGGTTGCGGTCAGCCGGGCTGTCGAGCGCGGTGACCATCACGACGGGAATGTGGTGCGTGGCCGGATTGGTCTTGAGGCGGCGGCAGACCTCGAAACCGTCCATGTCCGGCATCATGACGTCGAGCAGGATGATGTCGCATTCGGCGCGAGCGCAGATCGCCAGCGCCTCGGTGCCGTTCGCGGCGGTCATCACGTCGAAATACTCGGCGGACAGGCGGGCTTCGAGCAGCTTGACGTTGGCAGGGACGTCATCGACGACGAGGATACGCGCGGACACTGTGAACTCACTTCCTATCCGATGAAACGTCGGACCGTCTCAATGAATTTGCCGACCGAGATCGGCTTGGATAAATAGGCCTCGCAGCCGCCCTCGCGGATGCGCTCTTCGTCGCCCTTCATCGCGAACGCGGTGACGGCGACGACGGGGATGCTGCGCAGCTCCGGATCGTCCTTGATCCAGCGCGTCACCTCCAGGCCCGAGACTTGCGGCAATTGGATATCCATCAGCACGAGGTCGGGCCGCATCTTGCGAACGAGGTCGAGCGCCTCGTAGCCGTTGCTGGTGCCGGTGGTCTGGTAGCCGTGCGCCTCCAACAGGTCGCGGAAGAGCTTCATGTTGAGCTCGTTGTCTTCCACGATCAGGACGGTCTTAGCCATCCCGCCCTCCTGATTGGTCCGCAGACCGATGCATGTGACGCCTCAGGCGCCGGTCGCCGGCGCTTCGAAAACTGGATTCAAACTAGCCTCGAATTCGCTTGAGTTTCGTTAAACCCGAGGGCCGACTTTCTGCGATGTGGTTTCCAGTTGCTTGTCGGGGGTCGCAAGACTTACGAACGAGACTCGGGCATGGTGGCCCAAAGTAGACACCGAAAGTTAACGGAAAGGCAAACCGGCCACGTGAAAAAGCCTGTTCACAACCCCCGCGAAGTCGCTGAAATCGTTGCGCTTCAGGCGCTGTCTTTCGTCGCGGGCGAGCCGGAGCGGCTGGGCCTGTTCCTGGCCGAGACAGGGGTCGGCCCGGAGATGCTGCGCAATGCCGCCTCGGATCCCAATTTCCTGCTGAGCGTGCTCGATTTCGTGATGCGCGATGACGCCACCGTGAAGGCCTTTGCCTCGTCCGCGGAACTGCATCCGACCAATGTTGCCGCAGCGCGGCAGGTTCTCGGCGACGCGCTCGGCGACTCCCATTGGGAGCGCGACGTGCCGTGACCTCCCTGGAGACGGCCGGGCCCCGTTGCTTCTGCCGGGATTGTTCGGCCGATCTGGATATCGGCGTGCGGCGCTGTTCCGCCTGCGGTTCCCCCCGCCTCGCCCGCCACCGCGCGCTGGCAAGCCTGACCATCGCCCATATCGACTGCGACGCCTTCTACGCGACCGTCGAAAAGCGCGACAATCCCGAAATCGCCGACAAGCCGGTCATCATCGGCGGGGGCAAGCGCGGCGTCGTGTCGGCCGCCTGCTACATCGCGCGCACCTACGGCGTGCGCTCGGCCATGCCGATGTACAAGGCGTTGGAAGCCTGCCCGCATGCGGCCGTGATCCCGCCGGACATGGCGAAATATGTTCGGGTCGGGCGTGAGGTGCGCCAGGCCATGCAGGCGCTGACGCCACTGGTCGAGCCGCTTTCGATTGACGAGGCGTTCCTCGATCTCTCCGGCACCGAGCGGGTGCACGGCATGATCCCGGCCAAGGTGCTGGCGCGGTTCGCACGTAACATCGAGCGCGACATCGGCATCAGCGTCTCGGTCGGCCTCTCCTGCAACAAGTTCCTGGCCAAGATCGCCTCCGACCTCGACAAGCCCCGCGGGTTTGCCGCGCTCGACCAGGAGGAAGCGCGCGAGATGCTGGCCGACAAGCCGGTCGGCTTCATTTTCGGCGTTGGACCCGCGACACAGGAGCGTCTGGTGCAACGCGGCTTCCGCATCATCGCCGACCTGCAAAAGGCCGACGAGATCGAGATGATGCGGCAGTTTCCGAGCGACGGCCGCAGGCTGTGGCGGCTGGCGCGCGGCATCGACGACCGCCGCGTCGAGCCCGATCGGGGCGCCAAAACGATTTCGAGCGAGACGACGTTCGAGACCGACATCCGCGACTTCGCAACGCTGGAGAAGATCTTGTGGCGGCTGTGCGAGAAGACGTCGTCTCGCCTCAAGAGCAGCGAACTCGCCGGCCTGACCGTCACGCTAAAGCTGAAGACCGCCGATTTCCGCCAGCGCACGCGCTCGCAGTCGATCATGGCCCCGACGCAGCTTGCCGCGAAGATCTTCTCGATCTGCCGCGAGATGCTGGCAAAGGAAATCGACGGCACCGCTTTCCGCCTGATGGGCGCCGGCGTCAGCGCCCTGCGCGAGGGTTCAGTCGCCGACGACACCGACATGCTCGACCGCCGTGCCGCCCACGCCGAGCGCGCGGTGGACAGTTTGCGCAAGAAATTCGGCAGCGCCGCAGTGATCCGCGGCATCGCGTATGAGGGGCCGGAAAAGGCGGAGGAGTGATGACAGGCAAACGCGACCTCGACGCGCTGCTGAGAGACATGAAGCCGGATCTGCGGCCAGGCATCTTCGTGTTCTGCACGAGCCCGACAAACCAGCCGCTTGCCGCTGCGCTCAGCCCTTTGCTGACGTTCCGCGAGCAGGAAGGAACGACACTCGTGATCCCTCGCGACGAGGCCGAAGCGGCGGGACTACACTACGCATTTGCATCGTGCCTGATCACCCTGACGGTCCACTCCGCACTCGATGCGGTCGGTTTCCTGGCGGCGATCACGGCACATCTCGCTGGAGCCGGCATCAGCGTGAACGCCGTGTCGGCATTCCACCACGATCATCTGTTTGTGCCCGCTGACAGGGCAGACGAAGCGATGGTTCTTCTGCAAGAGATGTCGCTCACGAGGGAAGTGTAGCCCGGACTACGCTTTCGCTCCATCCAGGCTACGGGAAATATCTCAATCCGCGACCGCCACCGCCTCGATCTCGATCATCCATTCCGGCGCGGCGAGCGCCGTGACACCGACCAGCGTGCTGGCCGGCGGCTCCATGCCTTCGAAGAACGCCGAGCGGGCCTTGCCGATGATCGGGCGCAGCTCCGGCTTGTAGTTCACGACGAACGTCGTGATCTTCACGATGTTGGCGTAGCTCGCGCCGGCTGCTTTCAGCGCATGCCCGAGATTCTGCATCACCTGCGTGGTCTGCGCGGCGATGTCGCCCTCGCCGACGATCCGCCCCTCCTCGTCCACCGACACCTGGCCGGAGATGTAGATTGTCCGCGCCCCCGTGGCCGTGACGACATGCGAATAGGCGGGATTGTGATGCAGGCCGCTGGGGCGGAGATGATCGAGCTTGGGCATGATGCCTCCCGGATGTTTGTGGTTGGGAGGGAGCGTAGCCAGAGACCGCGTTGCAGGCCAGCCCTCAATTGCAGGGCTTGCTGTCCTTCGCGTCGAACTTGCCCATCGCGCCCGAAATCACAAAATCATTGTAATCGAGCACAAGCTGGCGCGAGACACCGTTCTCGTAGAGCTCGAATGCCATCGCGTAGACCGGCGTCTGCTCGCCTTCCTTCCGCTGGGCCTCGCGGTCGAAATAGCTGACGGTGACGGGCCAGCGCTTGAGCGACTTCATGTGCTCATCGGACGTTGAGGGATCGGGCGAACCTTCGCGCTCGGCCGGGATCGGCTGGCCGATCACGGTCAGCGTGTTGTAGACCTTCTGGCCATCGTCGGAGCCGTCATAGACGGAGAGCTCGAGCAGCGACTTGCCCTCCTTCGCGGCGGCAATGATGCGCTGTATCTGTTCGGTCGGAAACACGATCTTGCCGTCGAGCGTGAAACTCTTCGGCGCCGGCAGCTTCAGCTTGACATTGATGTGGTCGCCGTCGCGCTCCGCCGAGCCGTCGACCCGGCCGGCATCCGCCTCGTTCATCCGCGTCTCGATCTTGAAGCGGTAGCTTTTGCCGCCGGCGTCCTCCCAGGAATTGGAGCGGAGGTCGCTGAGCGTGACCTTGCCCTCGCCACTGTCGAGCTCGGACACCTGGCGGAATTCGGAGGTGTAGCCCTCGCACGAACTTCCGGTGAAATTGTAGAGGATGCGGCCGCGCGCGCTGTTGATCGAATTGGAGCGCGATTTCACCAGGCTCAAATCATAGAGCGCCTGATGCGCGAGGAACGGACCGTTCGCGGCCAGTGCCCCGCCTCCGGGGCCGAGAGCGGCCGCCGCAAGCGCCGTCACACCGAGCGAAGTCCGGAAAAGGTGCAGCATGTCTGGTCCCTGGGGAAAGCGCAGTTCGACATTTTAATGAACGTTCCATTGCGTCGCAACTGAGGCCGTTTCACGTAAAGTTGCGGCCCTTGCGTTGAACCTCCTGCCTTGCCTCAACAAATTGCCACCCCCGACGGTTGCTTGCATGTGGCGGCATGATGGGCGAAACAGAGCCCGCCCGTGCTGCAAGGGATGCGCCCGGGCGGATGGATTTTTGGACAACGAGGTCGGACATGGCGGGCACGGTCGAGCACAAGCTGGCGGAACAGGGCATCAAGCTGCACGAAGCCCCCACCCCCGTGGCCAATTACGTCCCGTTCGTACGCACCGGTAACCTGCTGTTCGTCTCCGGCCAGGTTTGCTTTGATCCCGCCGGCAAGCTGATCGCCAAGGGCAAGCTCGGCGCCGGCGTGACCATCGAAGACGGCGCGGCGGCCGCCCGCGGCTGCGCCGTCAACCTGCTGGCCCAGGTCAAGGCGGCGCTCGGCGACCTCGACAAGGTCGTGCGCGTGGTGCGCCTCGGCGGCTTCATCAACTCGGCGCCGGACTTCCTGGACGGACCGAAGGTCCTCAACGGCGCCTCCGACCTGATGGTCGCAGCCTTCGGTGACAAGGGCCGCCATGCCCGCACCACGGTAGGCGTCGCCTCGCTGCCCGCGGATGCGGCGGTCGAGGTCGAAGGCGTGTTCGAGGTCGCCTGAGGCGAATGCGCGCTCCTGACTGGCTGACAGCCCGCCCGGTCGCCCACCGCGGCCTGCACGATATTTCCCGCGGCATTGTCGAGAACATGCCGGGCGCGGTACAGGCTGCGATTGCTGGCAATTTCTCGATCGAGCTCGACATCCAGCTCTCCGCCGACGGCGAGGCCATGGTGCATCACGACCATGCGCTGGGCCGCCTCACCGAAGCTACCGGGCCGCTGGTCGAGAAAACCGCCGCCGAGCTGAAGGCGCTCACGTTCAAGGACACGGCCGAGCGGATGATGTCGCTCAGCGACCTCTGCGGCCTGGTCGCCGGCCACGTGCCGCTGGTGATCGAGGTCAAGAGCCATTTTGACCGCGACCGCAAGCTGGTGAAGCGGATGGCCGAGGTGCTGGCGTCCTATGACGGACCTGCCGTCGGCATGTCCTTCGACCCGGACCAGGTGCTGGCGCTGGCCGAGCTGCTGCCCTCCCGCCCGCGCGGCATCGTCGCGCAGCGGAGCTATGAGGACGAATACTGGGCTTACCTGACCCAGGGGCAGCGCGACAGCATGCTGTACCTGCGCCACGGCTTCCAGACCCAGCCGCATTTCGTCGCCTTCAGGGTCGACGACCTGCCCGCCCCGGCCCCCTGGATCGCCCGCAATTTGTTCGGCTGCGCTCTGCTCGGCTGGACCGTGCGTACGACCGAGCAGCGTACGCGGGTCGCGCAACATGCGGACCAGATGATCTTCGAGGGCTTCCTGCCGTAGGCTTGATGTTTCCCACTCTTGAAGTCGCTGCTGCAATGCACGATCTTGGGCATGATGGCACCATCCGAAATCACCCTTGAGGCCGTACCTTCCATTGGCGAAGTATCGCCGGACGACTGGGACGCCTGCGCCAATCCCGGCAAGCTTTGTAACGGGCGTGGCAAGGGAACCTCATCCGGGCTTCCAGGCGATTCCCCCGGCCTCTCAAAGCCTGCCTATAACCCCTTCGTCTCCCACGCGTTTTTATCGGCCGTTGAGAAATCGGGTTCGGCAACAATCCGCACCGGCTGGGGCCCGCGGCATCTCGTGGCCAAGATCGACGGCCACGTCGCCGGTGTCGTGCCCTGCTATCTGAAATCGCACTCGCAAGGCGAATATGTCTTCGACCGCGGCTGGGCCGACGCCTATGAGCGCGCCGGCGGCCGCTACTATCCGAAGCTGCAGGTTTCGGTTCCCTTCACGCCGGCCACGGGACCGCGGCTGCTGGTCCGCGACGGCGTCGACCACGCGCGCATCACGGAGTCCCTGGCGAGCGGGCTGGTGGCGCTGTGCGGCGTCAGCAAGGCTTCCTCGGTCCACGTCACCTTCGCCCGCGAGGCGGAGTGGAAGCTGCTGGCCGAGCACGGCTTCCTCCAGCGCACCGACCAGCAGTTCCACTGGCACAACGAGGGTTTTGCGAGTTTCGACGATTTCCTGGCGACGCTAAACTCCCGCCACCGCAAATCGATCAAGCGCGAACGACGCGATGCGCTGGCGGCCGGGATCACCATCCACTGCCTCACGGGCAAGGACATCACCGAAGATGCCTGGGACGCCTTCTTTCAATTCTACATGGAGACCGGCTCGCGCAAATGGGGCCGGCCTTATCTGACGCGCGAATTCTTTTCGCTGATCGGCGAGACCATGAGCCAGGACGTGCTGCTGGTCATGGCACGCCGCAACGATCGCTGGATCGCGGGCGCGATCAACTTCATCGGCTCGGACACGCTGTTCGGGCGCAACTGGGGTGCGGTCGAGCATCATCCCTTCCTGCATTTCGAGGTCTGCTATTATCAGGCGATCGACTTCGCCATCAAACGCGGGCTAACGAACGTCGAAGCCGGTGCGCAGGGCGAGCACAAGATCGCACGCGGCTACCTGCCGCGAACCACCCACTCCGCTCACTTCATCGCCGATCCGGGCTTGCGCCGCGCCATCGACGATTACCTCAAGCGCGAACGCGCCTATGTCGCGGAAGCCGGACGGGAGCTGGCCGGGCTCGGCCCGTTCCGCAAAGGCGTCGACGAGGCGCCTTGACGGTTCGCTGCGGCTGGTGACAGTAAGCGCAAAGTTTCGAGGAGCCGCCGCCATGACCGCCTATGACCCCGACAACATTTTCGCGAAGATCCTGCGCGGTGAATTCTCCTGCCACAAGGTTTACGAGGATGAGCACGTGCTCGCCTTCCTCGATATCATGCCGCGGGTACCTGGCCACACGCTGGTGATTCCAAAAGCGCCTGCCCGCAACATCCTCGACATCAAGCCTGACGACTACGCCCATGTCGCCCGCGGCGCGCACAAGATCGCTGCGGCAGCGATGACGGCATTCAAGGCCGACGGCATCACCGTGCAGCAGTTCAACGAGGCGGCCGGCGGACAGGTGGTGTTTCATCTGCACATGCACGTGATGCCGCGCCACGACGGCGTAGCGATGCTTCCGCCCGCCAGCCGCAAGGAAGACGTCAAGGTGCTGGAAGAGAACGCGACCAAGCTGATCGCGGCGTTGAAGAGCTAATCGTCATTCCGGGGCGCGACGAAGTCGCGAACCCGGTATCCATTTCACGGCCTTCTCTGCTGCCCGATGGATTCCGGGCTCGTGCCTACGGCACGCCCCGGAATGACCGAGAAAATTCACTCCGTCTGAAATCCCCCGGCTGCGGCGCGGCCAGCGGCGTGAACTCGCAACGATCTGGTTTGATGTCGATCAGCGGCGTGTTGTCGAGGCAATCGAGCCCCCGCACCAGAATCGCGTT
This sequence comes from Bradyrhizobium sp. WSM4872, assembly GCF_055811715.1. Lineage (NCBI taxonomy): Bacteria > Pseudomonadati > Pseudomonadota > Alphaproteobacteria > Hyphomicrobiales > Nitrobacteraceae > Bradyrhizobium > Bradyrhizobium sp. WSM4872. Next base: position 347,201 of record NZ_JBVVPT010000003.1, read on the forward strand.
GCCCTCGATGCCGACCAGCTTCACGATCGACGTGCCGATCGGATTGGGGCGCACCGGCGAGCGCAGCGAAAACGTGCCACGGGTCTTCACATTGTTCTTCGGGCTTTGCAGGACGATGTCGCGGCGCGACTTGTCGAGCCAGTAGAGCACTTCGAGATTGCTGTAGAAATCGACGCCCTTGATCGCCGGCACGAACGGCTCGAAGACCTCGAGGCGGCATATCGGGCCGTCTGTCCGGCCCTGGCGCGGGGTCTCCAGCCGCGAGCTCCAGGGCGTGCGGATGCGGCCGATGAAGACGAGGCCGGCATCCTGTGTCGGCGGCAGCTCGATGGAGACTTCACCCTCGCGGAGCTGGTTTTCCCGAACCATATTTCCAATTCCCTGCTGTTCGCCGGCGGTTTTAGCCCAACCACCACTTGCCGGCCAGCATGAAGACTTCGCCCGCGACCACGCCCGCGAAGATCGAGCGGCGGGTCAGCAGGAAGACGACGAGACCGGCGCCGACCGCACCGTAGCGCAAGGCGTCCGGCACGCTCGCAAGCGCCCCGGGCGGCTCGACCACGATCTGGGCGATGACGCCGGCCAGGATCGCGGTGGCGACCGCCCGTACCCAGACCAGAAGCTCGGAGCCCTCGTCGATGCCGCCGCCAAACCACAGGCCCAGCATGCGCCATATCTGGTTGGGAACAACGCCGGCGACGAACAGCACCGCCAGCGCCTGCCAGTCGCCAATGAGCTGCGCAAAGTTCATGCGCGCACCTCCCGCCACCAATGCACGCCATAGGCAATGGTGCCCGCTACGAGGCCGCTGACGAGGATGTCGAGGCCGGAGTTCATCTTCGCCGCCAGCGGATAGAGCAGAACCCCGAGCGCCAGTGCGACGACATCGGCGACCTCGCGGTTGTTGCGTGCGGTCGAGAACAGGAAGGACAGCGGCGTCAGCAACAGGATCGCCGCGCCAAGCGTCTGGGTCAGATTGGCGGCAAGGAAATAGCCGACCGTGTTGGCGGTGAGACACACCGAAACGAGACCGAAGCCAAGTCCGTTGACGAAGGCGATCCGGCGTTCACGCGGCACCTGCGGCAGGAAGCGATGGCATTCGACCCACAGTGTCACTGCAGTGAGATGCGCCGCGAAGAAAAGCTCGCGCCGCTTCGTCGTCGGCGTGCGCATCAGCGGCAACACCGAGACCACCATCGGAAACAGGCGCACGGCGCTGACGGTGACTGCGATCGCCGACTGGATGATGGTCGCGCCTGAGCCGAGCGTGGTGATCAGGATGATCTGCGCCGGCCCCGCCCAGACGAACAGCGTCGAGCAGAGCGCCCAGAGCAGGCTGAAATGGGTATCGTGGGCGAGCGCGCCAATGCCGAGATAGGTTGCGAACAGGACGAGGGTGAGGATCGTCTGCGTAATCGAGCGCAGCCCCCACGCAAAGGCGCGCCAGGGACTTTGCCATTGAGGTGAATCGAGCGGAGGAAGCGCCACGGGAGTCTTGGCCGGATGAGGAATCGTGCCCGCATAACGGGCAATGCGGCGCCTCGCGTCAAGGAAGCGCGCGGCGGGGCTGGCATGCACGCTGGGACAGATACCCTACCCGCTCACGCCGCGGTTCTTCAGCACGAAGCACGCCCCGCCAGCCTTGCGGATGCGACCGCAGAGTTCATCCGCCTCGCTCCGCGTATCGGCGCCGATGCGCACCTGGTAGAAGGCGCGCGTGCCGCGGCTGCGCATCACCGAGCTGAGCAGGCTCGGATCACGATCGCCGATCACGGCGCTCAGCCGCGTGACCGCGCGGGAATACATCGCCAGCGCCCGGTTGCGGTCGAAGCCGGCGGCGAGCTGCACGCCCCAGATCTTTGCGGCCGCAAGCTCCACATGCTGCTCGAGCTCGGCGACGAAAGCATTTGGCGCGCGCTTCAAAAGCGCCATCAGATCGCGGCAGCTCGTCGGCGGCGCGCTCGGCGGCCCCTTGCCGGTTGCGCCTGCCTTGGCCCACGCATCGACGCTCGTGCCAGTGATGGCAAGAACGTAATTGCGGGTCTGCTCCGGCATGCCGCCGGTGCCGGCGAGCCATTCCTGCACCCGGCGCGGCCCGGCATTGTAGGCGGCCGCCGCCAGGCCGAGATTGCCGAAGTGCTTGCGCAGCTCGTTCAGGAATTCCGCCGACTTCGGCAGCGCCTGCACCGGATTGAAGGGATTGAGCAGCCCGCGCTCGCTCGCGGTGCCCGGCATGAATTGCGCGATCCCCTGCGCGTGTTCGCCGCTGCGCGTCATAGGTCCCACCGCATCGGCCTGGAAGCGGCTCTCCTGCCAGATCACGCGGGCGAAGAACTCCAGCGGCAGATTGGCATCGCGCGCTGCGGCCTCGACGATCAGGCAGATCGATTCCCGCGTGTCGCTCTCGCGCGCATCCGCGGGCTTCGCCGGCGGCATCGCGAGCTCTTCGACGCTGGGGACGGCGACATCGGTCTTGGCGGGCGAACTGTTCCACGCCGCGGCCTGTGTCGCCGGGACGAGCAGCGCGGGGATGATGAACATCGCAATCTGCACCCATCCTGTGCAGGCATGGCGGTGGCGCGCCTCGGCGCGGCATGCGACGGTGTGATCTGCCATGTTGTGGCATCGTGCCATGGTTCGACGAGTTGCCAATATATGCTGCCTGACCTGCTTCTCCCAATGCGTTACCCCGCCAAACGGATCCGCGCGATCCTTGTCCTCGCCGCATTCATCCTGAGCGTCGCGCCGGCCGCGGCGCAGGTGACGTCTCAAGTCACATCTCAAGCCACTTGGCGGATGACCACGGAATACCCCGAGAATAACATCTCCGGGATTGGACTCACGACCTTCGCCACCCGCGTCTCCGACCGTACCCACGGTTTCGTGACCGTGACGAACGCCTTCGACAATCAGCTCAAGATCAACTCGGGCGAGATGCCGCGCGCGGCGCTGGACGGCCGGATCGTGGGCGGCGATGCCTTCGCGGGCGCACTCTCGGGCCTCGACCCTGTGCTCGGATTGTCCACCCTGCCCTTCCTGGTGCAATCGGTGGATCTCGCCCGCGCCGCCAATCTGCGGGCGCGCCCTCTCTACGAGAAGGCGCTCGCGGCGCGCGGCCTCAAGCTGCTCTATGTGACGATCTGGCCGGCCACGGGCCTGTGGTCGGACCATGCGCTCGAAGGCGCCGACGATTTGCCCAAGCTGAACTTGCGCACCTACGATGCCAATTCCACCGACGTCATGCGCGCGGCCGGCGCCAACGCGCAATTCCTGCCGATGGATGCGGCGCTCGGCGGATTGAGGGAACACCGCCTGAATGCCTTCCTCACCTCCGGCGACGGCGGCGCAGGGCGCAAGCTGTGGGACTTCCTGCCGCATTTCACGGCCATCAACTACGCGATGCCGATCTCGATCGCCTTCATCCGCAGCGACGCCTTTGCCGAATTATCCGAACCGATGCAGCGCGAGGTGCTGGCCGCGGCGGCCGAGACAGAGCAGAGCCAGCTCGCGCTACTGACCCACCGCACCATCGAGAACTATGCGCGCATGCGGGACAATGGCGTCCATATCGCCGAGCCGGCGCCGCCGTCTCTCGTCGCCACGCTCCGAAAGGCGGCAACGCCTGCGATCACGGCTTGGGAGGCACGGGCCGGCACCGACGCCGCCGCGATCGTCGAATGGGCTCGGCAACAATGAAGCATCCCCTCTTGACTTGAGGACCCAGCCAACTAGCAACAGGCGACGATATCAACGCCGGTGCCACCCTGATGGTTACGATCTATTTCGATCTCGACGGCACGCTGACCAACCCGAAGCCCGGAATCACGCGCTCGATCCAGTACGCCCTGGAGCGGCTCAACGTCGCGGTGCCGAGCGAAGACGAGCTGACCTGGTGCATCGGGCCGCCGCTGCATGCCAGCCTGCAAAAGCTCACGGGCAGCGCGGAACTTGCCGACCGGGCGCTGCTGCTCTATCGCGATCGCTTCAGCGATGTCGGCCTGTTCGAGAACGAGGCCTATGCCGGCATCATGGACACACTGACAACGCTTGCCGCGACAACACCGCGCATGTTCGTGGCGACCAGCAAGCCGGCGGTCTACGCCAGCCGCATCGTCGAGCATTTTGGCCTGAAGCCGTATTTCGAGCGCGTGTTCGGCTCTGAACTCGACGGCACCCGCGTCGACAAGCGCGACCTGCTGCGCTACGCGCTCGACGAAGCCAAAGTCGATCCCGCCAGCGCGATCATGATCGGCGACCGCAGCCATGACGTGGTCGGCGCCCGCACCAACGGCATGACCGCGATCGGCGTGCTCTATGGCTACGGCAGCGAGACCGAGCTGCGGGACGCCGGCGCGCATCACATCTGCGCGGCGCATCCCGAGCTGCTCGGTCACTGCGTGATCTAACTCTATCAAGCGGCGACGGTCTCCACCGCCGCCAGCATGCCGGTCTTGGCATGACAGTTCAGATATTCGAAGAACTGCTCGTCGGCAGCCGCCATGGTGACCTCGTGGTAGAGCCGCAGTTTTGCCGAGGGGCCAAGCGTCGACAGGTACTTCATCGCGGCGCCGAATATCCTGACGTGGGTCGGATGCGATTCCGCCCACCGCTCAAGGGCCGCCAAGCTCTTCCACCAGCCTTGGCCGTAGGACTTTTCACTCACGTCACCGTCGGCTGCGAGCACGCGCATGTAACGGTTGGCGTAACAGCCCATGCCGAGGCCGTCATCGCGCAGGAAATCCATGCCCTCGCGCAACACCGGTTCGACGTCGTCGAGATAGAGCTTTCGCTCGGACGACTCGGTATCGCTCCAATCCTGGCCTGATCGGATCAGGCAGAGATTGTCGTGCGCCTGCACGCGTAGCCGCGCGCCGTCACGGATCAATTCGGGATTGCCGCCCGGCGACATTGGATCGGTCTGCGACAGCGGGATGCGGTCGCGCATGCCGCCCCAATAGGCGTGCTCCTGCACCTCGCCGCTCATGCCGCCGGCGATAGCGGCGACGCCCTCGGGCCGGCCGAGCGAGGAAAACAGCGTCTCGTGCCGCGCCACAATGGGGCGCAGCACCTCGATGAAAGTGCCGATGCCCTCGCGCTGCGTTCCGGTCCAGGCCTCGCGCGCCGGTGCAAACCATTTGGCGAAGCGAGCGATGTCGTCCCAATAGGCCACCGAGACGACGTTCTCGTAGCCGGCCTGATCAGCATATTGCGCGCGGTCCCAATGCGTGGGCCCACCCTCCGCGGCAAACCGCGCCGCGATTTCGGCGAGCCTATCCGTTGCAGCCGCCGGCGCCGTATCGCGATATTGCAGGCCGAAATACGCCATCACGACGCGGTTCACGGCAGGCTTATAGCGCGCCACGAAGGACGGGTACGGCGGCTGGTAATCGTCCGGCACGCGCTTGTGGCGCGTGCGCGGGGTCTCGAGATGCAGAGGAATTGCGGATTCCATAGGCGTGCCTCCCCTTGATTCCGGCGATCAGCTCGCCGCCGCGGCAATATCCGTGGGCTCGACGGTGTCGACCGGCAGCGCAAACTGCTCGACGCGCTGGTATCGCTTCTTGTTGAGCAGGAGCCGGGTCACGTCAGGGCGCGAATAGTGCCCAGCTGGATCAGCGGCATTCTTGGCGACGCCGATAGCGCCAAGATCGATCTCGGCAATCAAGAGGCCCTCCTGGTCCGGCGCGAGCTTGTCGCCAATCTGGCTGCCATCGGGACCGTAGATCGCAGCGAAGCCACCGCCGGCATGCAGCAGCGCGTGCTTGTCCGGCCGGTCACACAGCTCGTCGATCATCGCTTGCGAGACCGTCGCGCATGGCGCGAGCACGAAGCAGGAGCCCTCCACCGCATAGACCCGCGAGGCGGCGTTATTCACTTCGGCGCCGAGTGCTGGCGCAAAGGGATCGTAGAGCGAAAAGCTAGGCCAGGCCGCGACATGGACCTGCTCGTTCTGGGCGTACATCGCGTATTTCGACAGCGGCTGGAGATGCTCCCAGCAGCACAGTGCGCCGATACGGCCGATGTCGGACCGCGCATGCACGGCGAGATCGCTGCCGTCGCCCTCGCCATACACCGTGCGCTCGGCATGGGTCGGCCGCAGCTTGCGGCGCTTTGCGATGGTCTCGCCATCGGGCCCGATCAGCCATTGCGCCAGATAAAGACTGCCGCCGTCGCGCTCGGACAGGCCGAGCACGGCAGTGAGCTTGGCCTTGCGCACGGCGTCGCGCAGCCGCTCGGCCTGCGAACTGTCATAGGACAGCGAATTGTCGAAATAGCGCTGCACGAAGCCGCGGCCGATGGCCCAGGCCGGCGAATCCATCCAGATGTGCCAAGGGTAGCCGGGGATGAAGGCTTCCGGAAAGGCGATCAGCTTGGCGCCCTTCTCGGCGGCGTCCCTGATCAGGGCGATCGACTTGTCGATCGAGGCGTCGAGATCGAGCCAGGCGGGCGCCGCCTGCACCACCGCGACCATGTATTTCGGATGTTCGATGCCCATTCCCGCCTCCCTTGCCGGTTGATCGGAAGCCAGGTCCGATGCAGTCTATTTGACCAAGCCGGGCGGCGGGCGCTCGACCGCGGCGGAACAAAAACTCGACCGGACGGGATCGCCGGCCCGGTACGGGATTTGCCTCCGGCCAGGCGGGACCTGCGCCAACGCGCGATGTTGCGGGATGTGAAAGGGAGGCTCTGCAGATGCCAATCCAGTTCACCACGGACGACAGCCCAGGCCACCGTCGGCTTGCGCTTTGGCAGGATATCGTCTGCGACGTCTTCGTCGGGCTCGACTGCAAGTCCGATCTTGGCAGCGCCTTTCGCGGCTCGGTCACCCGGGCGTCACTGGGCAAGGCGGAATGCTCCGAGGTCTACTCCGACCGTCAGCACGTGTTGCGCACGCCGTCGCGCATCGCGCGCTCGGATCAGGATTTCATCCTGATCGCGCTCGGCAATCGCGGCGCCGGCGCCGTGGTGCAGGACGGGCGCGAGGCGGTGGTGCATCCGGGAGAGTTTGCGCTCTATGACACCACCCGGCCCTACGAGCTGAAATTCGACGGCACCTTCACGCAGACCATCTTCAAGGTGCCGCGCGAGATGCTGCAGCGCCGGCTCGGTGCGACTGAAACCCTAACCGCCAGCGCTTTCGGACCGGACTCGCCACTGCAGCGGATCGCCTACGATTTCATCTACCGGCTCTGCCAGAGCGCGGATCAGATCGATCCGCACCACGCCGCCGCTCTGTCGGAACAGGCCGTCGATGTCCTGGCGATGGCACTGGGCGAGCGGCTGGGCAAGACACCGCTGCCGTCCTCGACGCATCGCTCCGCCCTGCTCTACCGATTGAAGGCGCACATCCGGGCTCATCTTGCCGATCCTGATCTCTCACTGTCCGAGACCGCGGCGGCACTCGGCATCTCGTCCCGCTATGTCAACGATCTCCTCGCCGACGAGGACACCTCGTTCCAGCGCTACGTCCTCGGTGAGCGCCTCGCTCAATGCAGGCGCGACCTCGCCTCCCCCGTGCTCGCGCACCGCCACATCAGCGAGATCGCCTTCGCCTGGGGCTTCAACGACCTCTCGCATTTCGGCCGCGTCTTCCGCGAGCATTTCGGCATGTCACCGCGCGACTTCCGGCAGAGCCAGTCGCGGCATTGACGTCCGTGCAGCCAATGGCCCGAGCCTTCGCTTCAGGCGAAGGCCATGCTCGTGAATTCCAGATTGTCAGGTGCTGCCGCCGGGATCAGGCTCTGCACATGAGAACCAACGCCACCATAAGCGGATCAGAGGTCTTGCTCGGCGTGATCGCGATCCGGCTCGCGGTGCTGGTCGCGGTGGGCTGGGGCCTGACGCTTCTGCCGCGGCAGCCGGGCGATGGAGAAGCCGCCTGTGTGGCCTCTCCTGCACCGAGGGGCGCGGCTCGGCTTCCGACAACGGCGGCCGGCCCGCGCGTGACTGACGCAGCATTCGATGACATGCGTCTGCACGACTAGGCCGTTTCCCAGCAAGGCCGGTATGTGAGCGCGGCGTAGGACGCGGCGCGTGCTTGCTCTACCATCGGTCACAGAGGTCGCGAGGATCAATCAGCGGCCAGCCGAGGAGCATATCGATGGAATACCGACGCTTGGGCCGCTCGGGCCTCATGGTGCCCGCCTTGAGTCTTGGGACCGGCACCTTCGGCGGCGTGGGACGCCTCGCCGCGTGGGGCGCGACTGACGCGACCGAAGCGCGGCGCCTTCTGGATATCTGCCTCGATGCCGGCGTGTCGATGTTCGATACCGCGAACGTCTATTCGCTCGGCGAATCCGAGCGCGTTCTCGGCGAGGCCATCAAGGGCCGCCGCGACAAGGTTTTGGTCTCGACCAAGGCGACGTTCCGCTTCGGCGACGGCCCCAACGACATTGGGTCGTCGCGACAGCATCTGCTCACAGCCATCGATGCTTCGCTGAGCCGGCTCGGCACCGATTACATCGACCTGTTCCAGCTTCACGGCTTCGACGCCTTCACCCCTCCTGAGGAGGTGCTCGCAACGCTCGACGTGCTCGTGCGCGCCGGCAAGATCCGCTACGTCGGCGTGTCGAACTTTTCGGGCTGGCACCTGATGAAATCGCTTGGCGTTGCCGACAAGCATGGCTTCCCGCGTTACGTCGCCAACCAGACCTATTATTCACTGATCGGGCGCGACTACGAATGGGAGCTGATGCCGCTCGGCCTCGACCAGGGCCTCGGCGCAGTGGTCTGGTCGCCGCTCGGGTGGGGACGCCTCACCGGAAAGATCCGCCGCGGCCAACCAAAGCCTGACGTAAGCCGCCTGCCCAAGACGGCCGAGTTCGGTCCACCCGTGCCGGACGAGCACGTCTACCGCGTCGTCGATGCGATCGACGAGGTCGCCAAGGAAACCGGCAAGAGCGTCTCCCAGATCGCACTGAACTGGCTGCTGCAGCGTCCGACCGTCTCGACGCTGATCATCGGCGCGCGCAACGAGACGCAGCTGCGCGAAAATCTCGGTGCGGTCGGCTGGTCATTGACCCAGGACCAGATTGCAAAGCTCGACGCGGCAAGCAAGGTGACATTGCCCTATCCTTACTGGCACCAGCGCACCACCTTCACCGACCGCAATCCGCCGCCGGTGTAGCGACCGGCGCGGGGGGGGGGGGGGGGGGGGGGGGGGGGGGGGGGGGGGGGGGGGCGGCGCGGCGGGGGGGGGGGGGCGCGGCGCCCCCCCCCCCCCGCGCGCCGGCGCCCGCGGGCGCGCCGGGGGCCCGCGTGCCGGACCCCC
>NZ_JBVVPT010000003.1:356481-375463 GCF_055811715.1 Bradyrhizobium sp. WSM4872
CGCCCCCCCCCCCCCCCCCCCCCCCCCCCCCACCCCCGCCCCCCCCCCCCCCCCGGGCCCCCCGCCCCCCCCCCCCCCCGCCGGCGGCCCCCGCCCCCCCCCCGCCCCCCCCCGACAGTGTCATCGTGCGCACCCGCGAGGGCCGCCCAATGCGCCGATTTGCCATGAAGGCCCTGTTCACCGCTCTCAATCTCAACCGCGCCGAGCGGAGCGGAATCGATTAGAACCGCACCATCCTCATCGTCTCGACCGCGGCGACGGTTGGGCTCGTCGCGCTCTACGTGTTCGGGAAGTCGACCTCGCGCTGGTGAGCCCGCGAAGGCCGTGCCGACCCATGCCCGCGGTGCCGGTGGACCCGCGCCCGGCGCAGGAACCGCCCGTATCCTGCCGGGTTGCGATGCATCTCGCAATTTCCTAACCCGGAGACGAACCACGGCTCGAATCAAGCACGCCGCCATCATGTCGCCAGCCCCCATGGAGCACGCCGACGGCCTGCCGCAGCCGCAGCGCAGCCAGGCGGTCCTCACCATTGCGCTCGGCATCATCATGGCAGTGGTCGACAGCGCCATCGCCAATGTCGCGCTGCCGACGATCGCGGCCGACCTCGACGCCAGCCCGGCGTTTTCGATCTGGATCGTCAACGGCTACCAGCTCGCGATCACGATCTCGCTGCTGCCGCTGGCTTCGCTCGGCGAGATCGTCGGCTATCGCCGCGTCTATCTGGTCGGGCTGGTGCTGTTCACGCTTGCCTCCGCATTCTGCGCGCTGGCGCACACGCTGCCGCTCCTCACGATCGCACGCATCGTGCAGGGGTTCGGCGCGGCCGGCATCATGAGCGTCAACGCAGCGCTGGTGCGTTTCACTTACCCCCGCAGCCAGCTCGGCCGCGGCATCGGGCTCAATGCCCTCGTCGTCGCCTTCTCGGCCGCGGTCGGTCCGACGCTGGCCGCCGGCATCCTCGCGTTCGGCAGCTGGCCCTGGCTGTTCGCCATCAACGTTCCGCTCGGCGTGGTGACACTGGTGCTGGGCCTGCGCAGCCTGCCGCACACCAGGCCTGCGAGCCATTCCTTCGACTGGCAGAGCGCAGGGCTGTCCGCGATCACTTTCGGCGTCGGCATCGCGGCCGTCGACAGCGTCGGTCATGGCGAAGCGGCGATCACCTGTCTCGTGCAGTTCGCCGTCGCGCTCGTCGCCGGCGCGCTGCTGATCTACCGCGAGACCCACATGGCCTCGCCGCTGCTGCCGATCGACCTGTTGCGGATCCCGGTGTTCGCTCTGTCGATTGCGACCTCGATCGCCTCGTTCTGTGGGCAGATGCTGGCCTTCGTCGCGATCCCCTTCTACCTCCAGAGCCGCTTCGGCTATTCGGCGGTGCATATGGGCCTCCTGATCACGCCATGGCCGATCGCGGTCGCGTTCGCAGCCCCCCTCGCCGGTCGCCTGGTCGAGCATTATCCGGCCGGCCTGCTCGGCGGCATCGGCCTCACGCTGTTCGCCTGCGGCCTCGCTGCGCTCGCCTTGTTGCCGGCGGCGCCCACGCCGCTCGACGTGATCTGGCGGATGGCGCTGGCCGGCGCCGGCTTCGGCCTGTTCCAGACCCCCAACAACCGCACCATGATCGCGGCCGCCCCCCGCGAGCGTGCCGGCGGCGCCAGCGGCATGCTGGGGACGGCGCGGCTGCTCGGCCAGACCACCGGCGCAGCGCTGGTGGCGCTGTTCCTCGGCCGCTATCCGATCGAGGGAACCCGGATCGCGTTGCTGACCGGCGTCGGCTTCGCGCTCTGCGGCGCGGCGCTGAGCATGTTGCGGCTGTCGCCCGCGGGAGCGCGCGGCGCCGAGCATGTTCGGGTGCAGGACGACCAGCGTCTGCGCGGCGAATAGCGCACGACCATTTGGGAAGGCCGATTTCGGCTGCGTCCTCCGCGCCTCACATCTTCACTATCTCGGTGCGATATTTCGGCAGCAGTGCTGCGATCAGCTTGCCTTTCTCGGCCATCTCTTCCGGGGTCGGCTTCGGCGGTGGCGATGTGCGGCCTTCAACGGGAAAGCCAACCGCCAGGAAGAATTCGTCCTGTCCCGCTGGCGTGCACATGCAGAGCATACGGGCCGTCTTGCCGGACACGTTCTTGAACGCGTGCGGCGCGTTGGCCGGAACGTTGACGGTCGACCCGGCACTTACGGTGTGGGACTTACCGCGAAAGGTGAATTCAAGTTCGCCTTCGAGCAGCGTGAACATTTCCTCGAAGTCGTGGCGGTGCGGCGGGGGCCCGCCGCCGGCGGGCACCAGCATGTCGACCAGGCAATAGCGTCCTGCGGTCTGCGCGCCCGACACCAGGACCGTGTAGGTGCCGCCGGCCACAGAGATATGCGGCACGTCAGCGCCGTCGGGATCGGCGACCGTCAGGGCACGGCCGGGATCGTCGGCGGGGATCGAGGAAGCTGACGACGAGTTTGCAGAAGGCGTGTTGGTCATACGGGATATTCTTGCTTATATTTGACTGCCCATAAGAAAGGCCGGCTTCTCAGCCGGCCTTCTCAATTCTTCGCGTGCAGATCAAACCTTGACCAGCGGGCTCTTGGTCGGCCCCTTCGAGCCGCCGGGGCCACCGGGCTTGGACTTGCCCGGCGGGCGCTTGCGGGCACCCGGGAGCTTCTCCTGCTTCGGCGTGACCGGACCCTCGACGAACTCGAAGCCGATCTTGTCCTTGGTCTCGTCGGCCTCGTCCTTGACCAGAACGACGCGGACATGGCCGCCACCCTTGAGCTTGCCGAACAGCACCTCGTCGGCCAGCGGCTTCTTGATGTGCTCCTGGATCACGCGAGCCATGGGACGTGCGCCCATCTGCTCGTCGTAACCATGCTTCACCAGCCAGGTCTTGGCGGGCTCGGACAGCTCGATGGTGACATCGCGATCGCCGAGCTGCGCCTCGAGCTGAAGCACGAACTTCTCGACCACTGTACCGATCACCTCGACGCTGAGATGGCCGAACGACACGACGGCATCGAGACGGTTGCGGAATTCCGGCGCGAACTGCCGGTTGATCGCCTCGTGGTCGTCGCCTTCCCGTTTCGAGCGCGTGAAGCCGAACGCCTGCTTGGCGAGATCGGACGCGCCCGCATTCGTGGTCATGATCAGGATCACATTGCGGAAGTTGACCTGCTTGCCGTTGTGGTCGGTGAGCCGGCCGTGATCCATGATCTGGAGCAGCACGTTGTAGAGATCGGGGTGCGCCTTCTCGATTTCGTCGAGCAGCACCACGCAATGCGGATGCTGATCGACGCCGTCTGTGAGCAGGCCGCCCTGGTCGAAGCCGACATAGCCGGGAGGCGCGCCGATCAGGCGCGACACGGTGTGCCGCTCCATGTATTCGGACATGTCGAAGCGCAACAGCTCGACGCCGAGCGACGCCGCGAGCTGTTTCGCGACCTCGGTCTTGCCGACGCCGGTCGGACCCGAGAACAAATAGCAGCCGATCGGCTTCTCCGGCTCGCGCAGGCCGGCCCGCGCCAGCTTGATCGAAGCGGCGAGCGACTCGATCGCCTTGTCCTGACCGAACACGGTACGCTTCAGGGTCTGCTCGAGATGCTTGAGCACCTCGGCATCGTCCTTCGACACGCTCTTCGGCGGGATCCGCGCCATCGAGGCGATCGTGGTCTCGATCTCCTTGATGCCGATGGTCTTCTTGCGCTTGTTCTCGGCGACCAGCATCTGCGCCGCGCCGGATTCGTCGATCACGTCGATCGCCTTGTCCGGCAGCTTGCGGTCGTGGATGTAGCGCGAAGAGAGCTGCACCGCAGCCTCGATCGCCTCATTGGTGTATTTCAGCCGGTGGTAGTCTTCGAAGTACGGCTTGAGGCCCTTGAGGATCGCGATCGCGTCCTCGACCGTCGGCTCGTTGACGTCGATCTTCTGGAAGCGCCGCACCAGCGCGCGGTCCTTCTCGAAGTGCTGGCGGTATTCCTTGTAGGTGGTCGAGCCCATGCAGCGGATCGTGCCGGAAGCGAGCGCGGGCTTGAGCAGGTTCGAGGCATCCATCGCCCCGCCCGACGTCGCGCCCGCACCAATCACGGTGTGGATCTCGTCGATGAACAGGATGGCGTTGGGATGGGCCTCGAGCTCCTTCAGCACCTGCTTCAGGCGTTCCTCGAAGTCGCCGCGATAGCGCGTACCGGCGAGCAGCGTGCCCATGTCGAGCGAGAACACGGTCGCAGCCGCCAGCACCTCAGGCACCTCGCTGTCGACGATGCGCTTGGCAAGCCCCTCCGCGATTGCGGTCTTGCCGACGCCGGCCTCGCCCACGAACAGCGGATTGTTCTTCTGGCGGCGGCACAGCACCTGGATCGCGCGGTTGATCTCGGAATTGCGCCCGATCACCGGATCGATCTTGCCGTCGCGCGCCTTCTTGTTGAGGTTGACGCAATAGGTCTCGAGCGCCTCGCCCTTCTTCTTGGCGTCCTCGCTGCCCTTGGTCTCCGTCTCCTCGTCGACACCGCGCACCGGCCGCGCCTCGGAGACGCCCGGCCGCTTGGCGATACCGTGGCTGATATAGTTGACGGCGTCGTAGCGCGTCATGTCCTGCTCCTGCAGGAAATACGCGGCATGACTCTCGCGCTCGGCAAAGATCGCGATCAGCACGTTGGCGCCGGTCACCTCTTCGCGACCGGACGACTGCACGTGGATCACCGCGCGTTGGATCACGCGCTGGAACCCTGCGGTCGGCTTGGCGTCGTCGGCGCCATCCGTCACCAGGTTTTCGAATTCGGTCTCAAGATAATTGACGAGGCTCGTACGGAGCTTGTCGAGGTCGACGCTACAGGCGCGCATGACGGCGGCTGCATCGGAGTCGTCGATCAGGGAGAGCAGGAGATGCTCGAGCGTCGCGTATTGGTGATGACGCTCGTTTGCGATCGCCAGTGCACGATGCAGGGATTGTTCAAGGCTTTGGGAAAAAGTCGGCATTCGCGTCCTCTATGGCCCCCACCATCATGATCGCCATCGCCCGGTCAGGCAACAACAACCTTTGTCACATATAGTTATACAAGATCGCGGCGAAAGACCGGTTCCGCGACTCAGGCGGCTGCACAGCTGCGGTATTCTTCGATGCAAAACCCGTTCCGGTTTGGGCACGATCGGCACCGGTCCGAAATTCCGTAGTTTTGCCCTCTGCAACGAACATCGCGCGCAGACATCACGCGGCAATCACACTGCGACTTGCACAAGAACCGGCTTCGAACGCGCCGTAACGTGTTGTGTCTTACTTCTTTTCCATCACGCATTGCAGCGGATGCTGGTGCTTGCGAGCGAAATCCATCACCTGCGTCACCTTGGTCTCGGCGATCTCGTAGGTGAACACGCCGCACTCCCCGATCCCGTGATGATGAACGTGCAGCATGATCTTGGTTGCAGCCTCAGCGTCCTTCTGGAAGAATTTCTCCAGCACATGAACGACGAATTCCATCGGCGTGTAATCGTCGTTCAGGATCAGCACACGGTACAGGTTCGGCCGCTTGGTCTTCGGCTTGACCTTGGTGATGACGGACGTGTTTGGCGCGGAAGGACCGCCGGAACGGTTCTCGTCGTTGCTCATCAGGGCAGCGTAGGCGGCGGCGGCCGCGGACGGATCTGGTCTGGAAGACAGTTGCGGCATGGCTCAGGCGTTCAAATTCCCCACGGAAGCGTATGACGGTTCGCCGCGCAGCCCCGGCCTTCGGAGCTTCGCACAGGCGTACCGCCTTGTTGGATCGCCGCTTCCAGCCGGTCCGGTCCAAGCCGGATCGGCCTCACCGAATATGGGCCTGCCCCCGGCTCGCCGCAAGCGTGCGACAGCTCGGCCGATGCTGGCATGGCGGTCCCGATTCCCGGTCCGGGCGATCCTCACCAAGGTTAATCAATCCGGACTGATTTGACAAAAGCTTCCGCCCCACCGGTTTAGAAGATGTTGACCAGGAACCCGGCCGTAACGCGGCTGCAGCCGCTTCGCGCGGGTTAGCTCCGGTTTTCTACGGACCAATTTACCCTGCGTTCAATGGCGTGGCGCGAAAACGGGCAAAGCCACAGATTTCCGGGAATCGTCATGTCTCGCGTGCCCCTCGTCAGCCGTATTGTTGGTCGGCACCTCTCCCGGTTTGCAGCGGCCGAACAAGGCAATATCGCCGTGATCTTCGCCATCGCGCTGCTCCCGGTTTTGGGCTTCGTCGGAGCTGCAATCGATTACAGCCGCGCGGCCCAGGCTCGTTCCGCAATGCAGGCGGCCCTCGATTCCACGTCGCTGATGGTCTCCAAGGATCTGTCGTCCGGCACCATCACGACGTCGCAGATCAGCACCAAGGCGCAGGCTTATTTCAATGCCCTGTTCACTGCTACCAACGCCCTGCCGTCGGTCAGCATTGCGGCCACGTACACCGCAAGCACCAGCATGGGCTCCACCATCCAGGTCACCGGCACCGGCACCTACACGACCGCCTTCATGAAGGTCGCAGGTTTCCCGACACTCGACGTCGGCGCCGATTCTACCAGCGCCTGGGGCCTGGTGCGCATGCGCGTGGCCTTGGTGCTCGACAACACGGGCTCGATGGCTGACGACGGCAAGATGGCGGCGATGCAGACCGCCGCGAAGAGCCTGGTCGACCAGCTCAGCCCGCTCGCCAAGTCCAATGGCGACGTCTACATCTCGATTGTTCCGTTTGCCAAGGACGTCAACGTCGGCGCCAGCAACTACAATAAGTACTGGGTCGATTTCAGCGATTGGGACGCGGCCCGCGGCACCAGGTCCGCCAACCACAACACCTGGACGGGATGCGTGGTCGACCGCGACCAGGACTACGACACCAAGAACACGACGCCCACGAGCGGCAATGCGGGAACGCTGTTCCCGGCCGAACAGTACTCCTACTGCGAAACCGGCAGTTCGTCCTATCTGCAGCCAATCATGCCGCTGAGCTACGACTGGAACTCACTCAAGAGCCGTATCGACGCCATGAAGCCCACCGGCAACACCAACCAGGGCATTGGCCTCGCCTGGGGCTGGATGACACTGTCGACCGGCGATCCCATGAACGCGCCGGCCAAGGACACCAACTACACCTACAAGGACGCGATCGTGCTGCTCTCCGACGGTCTCAACACGCAGAACCGCTGGTACAGCAACGCCTGGCAAATCGACGCGCGGCAGAAGAAGCTGTGCGACAACGCCAAGGCGGCGAACATCACGATCTATACGGTGCAAGTGAACACCGGGAGCGATCCGACGTCCAGCGTGCTGCAATATTGCGCGAGCGGCACCGAAAAATTCTATCTGGTGACGAAGGCCGATCAGACCGTCTCGGTGTTCAAGGACATCGGCACGTCGTTGTCCAAGCTGCGCGTGGCGCGCTGAGATCGACACGCCGCGACACAAAAAAAGCCCGGCTGCTGCAGCCGGGCTTTTGATTCCAGGACGTCAGGAAGCGTTAGCTGGCGGCCGGAGTGAACTTCGACACGATGGTCTCGACCGGCTTGAACGCCTGCTTGGCGAGGTCGCTATAGAGGCCGGCGATCTTCTGCGATTCCGCGACGAAGGACTCGTAGGCGGAACGGGCGAATTCGGTCTGCGCTTCGACGGCCTTGTCCAGCGACTTCACGCCGGAAAGCTTCTCGACGAAGGACTTGGTGTCTTCGAACGACTTCTTGGTGTAGTCGCCATAGGCGCTGGCGATCGCCTGAAGGCCGTGCTGCATCGAGGTCGCGGAGGCGACGTACTGCTCGAAATGCTCTTTCCCGTAGCCTTGAAAGTCTTCAACCTTGAACATTCGGAATCCTTTTCCCTAGCTCTTGTCGGGAAGCCCCGGCTCCCTGACTCTGCTCACAATTAGTGCAACGCACAAAAAAGTCAAGAATTTTGTGCGTCGCACAAAATTGCGTGCAAAATCGCAGAAATTCCCGGGGTTTCCCGCAATGGTTCCTTAAGCTTTTGGAAACCGCGGCCCCCTACTTTGATTCCCTGGACGTGTTCAGCTTCCACAAGCGGCCGAAAGCCGTTGGAGAACATCACCTTAGCCAGAACAGCGGCTCAGGCCCAACGTCCCCCGCGGCGAACACCTGCGGAGGACAGCCTGAGCAGGTAATGATCCCGGGTCCCTTGGGCACAATTTCGCCTCACGAGCCGGTGATCAAGTCAGAAACGGGGACGGGGTTTCATGCTTCGTAAAAACTTGTCTTCCTCGCGCTTGGCGCGGGTTGGCGTTTTTGGGCTTCTTGCGGTCACCAGTGCAGTCATCTTCACCACAGATGCTGCCGAGGCGCGGCGCCACCGGCGTCACACCGCGCACCACCGCGTGCAGCGCGATGTGTCCGAGAGTTCCAGCCCGAAATTCGCGTCGATCATCGTCGACGGCAATTCCGGCTCCGTGCTTCAGGCAACGAGCCCCGACGGGATCCGGCATCCGGCCTCGCTGACCAAGATCATGACGCTTTATTTGCTGTTCGAGCGTCTCGAGTCAGGGAAGATGAAGCTCGACACCGAGATGCCGGTGTCGCAGCACGCCGCCGATCAGGATCCGACCAAGCTGAACCTGCGTGCCGGCCAGACCATCCGCGTCGAGGACGCGATCAAGGGTCTCGTCACCCGCTCCGCCAACGACGCAGCCGTTGTGATCGCGGAAGCGATCGGCGGCGACGAGGACGACTTCGCCCAGATGATGACGCGCAAGGCGCGTTCGCTCGGCATGTCCAGGACGGTTTACCGCAACGCCAACGGCCTTCCCAACGACGAGCAGGTCACGACCGCGCGCGACCAGGCCACGCTCGGACGCGCCATCCAGGAGCGCTTCCCACGCTACTATCGCTATTTCGCGACCTCGACGTTCAACTGGCGCGGACAGTCGATCCGGAACCACAATCATCTGCTCGGCAATGTCGAGGGCGTGGACGGCATCAAGACCGGCTACACCCGCGCCTCCGGCTTCAATCTCGTGACCTCGATGCGCCGCGGCAATCGCCACCTGATCGGCGTCGTGCTGGGCGGCCGTAGCGGCGGTTCACGCGACGCCATCATGCGCAACCTGCTCGCGGAGAACCTCGATAAGGCCGTGACCACCCATACCGTCGTCGCGGTCACCGAACGCAACGGCTCCGACGCGGCTGCCGAGATTGCCGATGCGTCGGATACCCCGGCCCGTTCCGCTCCGCAGGTCCAGGCGTCGGCTGCCCCTGCTCCCGATGCAGCCCCGTCGCGTCTCGCCGCGCGCCTCTCGACGCTTGCGGCTGCGACTGCCGCGGTGCCGCCGGCTCAGCCCAACAGGCCTGAAGTTCGGCCGACAGAATCCAAGATCGAGCCTGCGCCGCTCACCAATGGCGTGATCTCGAGCCAGCCGCTCTCGATCATCCCCGGCTCGTCCGAGCCGATGAAGCCGGTCCGGGTCAAGACCGTCCAGGTCAAGGCCGGCGCGGTGAAGGTCGCCTCCGCCGCCCCGGCTCAGATCGCACCGCAGGTCACGAGCACGGTCGCGTCGCGCTCCGACGTCGCCGAAACCTCGGGCGCCGTGGTCACCCGTGCAGACCTTATCAACAAGCCCGAGGTCGTCAGCCAACCGGAAGCTCCGAGGGCCGAGATCGCCCGTACCGAGCTGCCGCGGCAGCCGGCGGGCTTCGGCAGCGGCAACGGCATCCTCGGCGTATTGCCGGCCGCCACTGCCGCCGCACCCGCCCCGGCTGCTGCGAAGCTCGCGTCAGCCGACCCGGCGCTGCAGCCGATCCAGATGAGCGCCACCACGAAGCCGGTCGTCACCCATAGCGGCTGGATCGTCCAGGTCGGCGCGCTCGAGAGCGAGAACGAAGCCCAGCAGCGCATCGACGCGGCGCGCAGCTCGGCTCGCGGCCTGCTCAGCAAGGCCGACCCGTTCACCGAGCCGGTCGTCGCGAAAGACAATCGCAAGCTCTACCGCGCCCGCTTCGCCGGGCTCGACCGCGACCAGGCCGAAGCCGTGTGCCGCACCCTGAAGCGCGCCGATATCTCCTGCATGACCGTCCGCAACTGATCTTTCGCATCGCTCCAATGAAAATGCCCGCGCCTTGCGCGGGCATTTTCATTTTCGGGATGCGGTGGCCGACGAGGCTGTTCCACGACAACCTCTCGTCAAGGATTTACGGTTAAAACTTTACGCAAGGGATCGACCACGCCGACAATGGCGGGCATCGGGGCGACGGCAAACAGAGCAAGCAGAGCTCACACGGGACGAGCGTTTGTAGCGTGGTGCCGGAGTTAGCCGTTATGCGTGCGAAGCAGAGTATCCTTGGCCTCGTTTACACGGGCAGCGAGATACGTCGAGCCCCCCTGGTCGGGATGCAGTTTCTTCATCAGGGACTTGTGAGCCCGGCTGATGTCGTCCCGCCCCGCTCCCGGCTGCAGGCCAAGGATCTGATAGGCCTCCTCCGTCGTCATTTTGCCGGTCGCCACCGTGCGGCGCTGCCCCCCTGCCGCGTCGCCCTGCGCGTTCTGACGCCAAGCGGGAAACCGGCGGTCCAGATAGCTTTCAAGTAGGGCCACGCTCTCGGCGTCGAACGCCGGGACCATTGCCAGCAGGGCCGCGAGATCGAACTCATCGAGATCGCGCCCGGCGTGAGGCCCGGCGACGATCCGGCCTCCGAGCTGGCCGGAATCGTGATCGAGCCGCATATCCAGGAATTGCGAGCGCACGCGCGAGGCCTGACCGGCCGGGCGCGTCGCGCCCCCGCCGAACAGCCCGCCGATATTGCCGAAGCCGGCGTTTGCCATCGGTGTCCAGCCCAGGAGCCCGGCACCGAATATCCCGAGCGGGATCGCCACCACCAGTTCGCCCTTCAAGCCTGTGAACGCTGCGACGGCCAGCGCCACCACGCCGCCACCGAACCTGATCGCGCGTGCCAGCACGGCCGGATTGGCCGAACGGAACATCTGGAGCAGCAGATAAAGGGTAATAACGGCGATAGCGCCGGCGATCAGGGTCATGGCCGGAATATAGTCGGCCTACCGCCAAAAAGCATCGTGTCCTTGCGCCCCGCCGACCGCGCCCCAGCGCTACTTCATCTGGCCGATCAGCCTGGCCGCGCCACTGGCGGTCTTCGCCAATTGCAACAGCGCCTCGCGTCCGCCGGCCGCGTAGGCGGCGGCTGCGCGCAACAGCTCGCGCAACTGCGCCGCCGCGCCCGGATCGAACCGGCACCAGGCGCCGCCGGTTAGGCGCGCGATCTCGCGAAAGGCCTGCTCGGCCACCGCGTCATGGCCTTCCTGAAATACGAACACAGGCACCTTGAGCATGCCGAGCTCGCCGGCCTTGGCGCAGAGCTCGTCGACGTTCTCCTCCATGGCGTCGCCGACGAAGACGACGGCGCGCACGCCGGATGCGACCGCCTCGCGCCGCGCCTCGCTCAGCACCTTGCCGATCTGGGTGTCGCCGCCACGGCAATCGATCTTGCCCATCAGCGTCGCAAGCTTGGCGCTGTCGGAGATCCATCCCGTGGCGCGGCACTCGTTGAAGCCGCGATAGTAGACGAGCCGGATATCGAGACTGCCGAGCGCGGCGGTCTCACGGAACATGTCGGCCTGAAGCGCGCAGGCCATGTCCCAGGTCGGCTGGCGGCTCATCGTCGCATCCAGCGCGAAGATCAGCCGCCCTTTCGCACCGGGCGCATGCGGTGACAGCGCGCGCGCGTTTGCGACGAAGGCGGCGATGTCCTCCGAGGTCGAGGTCCCCGCCTGCGGCACAGCGCCATCTTGTTGCGCCGAGACGGCATCACGGCCGCGCGGTTTGATGGGTTCGCCGGACATTCCTTGACCCTTGCGTGAGCGGCTAATGTGGTCAGCGCATGCAGCCCGGTCAATGTGCAAAGCCCCCGCAGGCGTCAGCCGGCGGAGGCTTTGAAAATCGCTATCGACGACGAGGAAGGCGTCAGCTCTTGGCAGGCGCCATCAAGGCGACCGGACCGGGCTCGAGTATCTTGGGCGGGGACGATTGCGTGTCGACCGGCGCCACCTCGCTATCGGTCACGCTCAGGAACTTGTCGAGCATGCCCTGGATCGAGTTCTTGGCAGCGTCCGGACCGGTGTCGCGCATGTCGTTGTGCTGGAATTCGGTCTTCACGACCTGGATGCCGGCCTTCTCGCATTCCTCGTCGGTCGGGATCACGCCCGCGTCGGCCTTGAACTGCGGATCGGTGGAGCGGAACGACAGGATCTTGAACTTGCCGGCGGTGACGAAGGGCACGCGAAGATTGTCGAGCGTGACGACCTTCTTGACCTCATCCGGGTACTGCTTGGCGAAATACATCGTGATGTCGCCGCCCATGGAGTGGCCGACCATGGTCACCTTGTCGTAGTCGGCGTTGGGCTGAACCTTCTTCATCTCCTGCATGGCGAGATGGATGTTGGCGACGCCGCGCAGGATCTGCGGCAGCCGGCCGACATAGATCTCACCGGGCTTGGTCACCATCGGAGGGTCGGTCGGCAAATCATGCTGCGGGCTGACGACGAGGTAGCCACGCGCGGCGAAAATGTTGGCGAGGAAGCCGTACTCGGTGTTCTTGACGGTGTTACCGTGGTTGATCACGGCGACCGGCATCGTGATCATGCCGGCATTGGCCTGCATTTCCTTGTCACGACGGATCGCGATATCGACCGGCACCGCACGGTTGTCGCGCGAGGCATCGTAGAAGGTGATGGTCTCGTGCCTGATTGCCCACTTGCTCGCCGTGAAATAGGCGACGCCGCAGAGGGCACTGACCGAAACCAGAACGGCAATTCCACGCTTCATTTTCGTCCTCAGCCTCAGGCTCTTGCGGCCTGAATCCCTGTTGAGAATCGTGTTCTTCCGGAGCTCTTCGGCTCCTGGTCGCCTATTCCCTAATATATGTCACAGCCGCGTGACAGGAAGGCTAAATATTGTGAACCATCAGCCCTTTCATTGTGCGGCGCACTCGTTTCTTGGGCACCTCGTTCCCATACGGCTACGTCAGGGTGCACGTCACCTTCCGACGCAACCTGTCTCGATCGGGTTCAATTTTGCAGTAAACGCGGGGTGAAAACGGCTGAGCGCGGGTTCGGTTCCCACGGGAGACCGGCCGCTTTGATCGACCAGAAGTAGCGACATACCGCCACCTCAGGCGCCGAGGATGTCGTGAACCTCGAGCGGCTTGTCGACCTGATTGAACCACTCGGCGCGGTTGGCCGCACGGCGGCGTCCGCGCTCGTCGAGCGGAAGCTTGAGCTGCCGCAGCAGGCTCGTCACCTCTTCCCTTGCGGTGAGATGGCCGAGATTGGGCCGCATGCCGAGAGTGGCCTCGTCGATCTCGTCCAGCGCGGTCAGTCCGCGCGGGAAGAACTCGCGATAGACGACGCGTTCGGCGAAGCCGTCGACGTAGCGGAAGCCGAGCCGTAGCGACAAATCCTTCAACCCC
The DNA here is from genome assembly GCF_055811715.1 of Bradyrhizobium sp. WSM4872. NCBI lineage: Bacteria > Pseudomonadati > Pseudomonadota > Alphaproteobacteria > Hyphomicrobiales > Nitrobacteraceae > Bradyrhizobium > Bradyrhizobium sp. WSM4872. The sequence continues at coordinate 369,890 of NZ_JBVVPT010000003.1, forward strand.
TCGGCAACCAGCTGCTTGTTGCGGGAGCCGAGCATCGACAGGCGGTTGCGCACCACGATCCAGTCGGTGGTCGCGCCATCGAGCTGGCGACGCTTGCGCCTGACATCCCGCACCATCTCGGCGTAGTGACTCTCGCCCGTCACCGCGTAATTGGCGGGATCGACGGTGCCGAGCACGTCGAAATCGAGGAAGCTGTCGTTGATCGGGGTCACCAGCGTGTCGGCCATCGAGTGCGCAAGCCGCATCAGGTAGCTGTCGGTGCCGGGCGTATCGATGACGATGAAGTCGAAGCTGCTCTCGACCGCCGAGACCGCCTCCATGAACTGAAGGAACTCCGAATTCTCGTTCTCGGCGACCTGCATGGTTTCGCCGAGCTTGATGCAGCGATGCAGCGGCAGTTCGAGGTCGAGCTTGGTGCGGCGCGCCCAAGCGGAACGGTTGTTGATGTAGTGAGTAAAGCTCTGCTGGCGGCAGTCGAGGTCGATGGTGGCGACGCGCTGGCCGGCTTTCAGAAGCGCGACCGCGATGTGCAGGGCGGTCGTCGACTTGCCGGAGCCGCCCTTCTCGTTGCCGAGCACGACAACATGCGCCGAGCCGGACTGGCCTTGGCTAGCTTGCACAAGCATCGCGATCCTCAACACCCCTAACGAATATCTTCGAGTTGGCCGCGTCTGCGGTCAAGTGAAATGCGTGACAGGCAATACGAATCGCGGCGCGCCGTCCTTCATGATGAATCGCCGCGCCGCTTCGCGTCTGTGATCCAGCCCACAATGTCGCGACCGCTTGCGCGGCATTGCGCGGGATGCTGTGCCGCATCCGGATGCGTGGCGTCCATGGTCGCCGCTTGTTAAGGTTAGCCTGCCGGGCGCCGGGACGCGCCCGCCGATTCCCAACCCCGTCGAGTTCTGATGTCACGCAGCCCCTTGATCGCCCGCACGGTCCCCACCTTGCGACGCGCCGTCGACAATCTTCGCAAGCGAAAGGCCACGATCGCGCTGGTCCCGACCATGGGAGCGCTCCATGACGGCCATGTGTCGCTGGTGCGCCTGGCCAGGCGGCGCGCGAGCCGCGTCGTGGTGTCGATCTTCGTCAACCCGACCCAGTTCGCCCCAACCGAGGATTTTGGCGCCTATCCGCGAACCTGGAAGGCCGATCTCGCCAGGCTCGCCGCCGAGGACGTCGACGTCGTCTGGCATCCCGGCGCCGAGGCCATGTATCCGGAGGGCTTTGCCACCCGCATCATACCGGAGGGACCGGCGCTGGCCGGGCTCGAGGACCGCTTCCGCCCGCATTTCTTCGGCGGCGTCGCCACCGTCGTCGGCAAGCTGTTCACGCAGTGCCGGCCGGATGTCGCGATCTTCGGCGAGAAAGATTTCCAGCAGTTGCGTGTGGTGGCACAGATGGCCCGCGACCTCGACCTCGGCGTCAAGGTGATCGGCTCCCGCACCGTGCGCGAGCGCGACGGGCTCGCGATGTCCTCGCGCAACGTCTACCTGTCACCACAGGAGCGGCAGACAGCAACCACGCTGTACCGCGCCATGAAGGAGAGCGCCGGGCGCATCCGTGCCGGCGAAGCGGTCACGGCCGCAATGGCGCGCGGTGCTGCGATGATCACGGCGGCCGGCTTTGAGCTCGACTATTTCGAGGTGCGCCATGCAACGACCCTGGCGCCTGTCATCTCGCGCAAGGACGGCCCCTTGCGCATCCTGGTCGCGGCCAAGCTCGGCACGACCCGACTGATCGACAATATCGCGGTTTAGAGCAGCCCGAGATCACGCAGCTCGCGTCGCATCGGCTCCGGCATCGCCGCGATCGAGCCGGCGGCTGACTTGCCGAGGTCGGGCGGCACTGAATCGTCGGCAAGGTAGCGCCAGCCCTGGAACGGGCGCATCGGCCGCGGCGACACCGGGATCACCTTCGGCTGCATCACGATCCGGCAGCGCCCGATGCCGTCCTTGTCGCGGAACGGCTCGATCCCGATGATCTTTTCGCGCGCGGCGACCTCGCCCTTGATCACCCAATAGAGCGACCCGCCCGACAGGATCTCGGCGTCGCGCTTGGGCACCATGCGGGTGATGTGGATGTGATGTTGCGGCAGACCCTTCTTCTTGGCGGTCTGCATCCGTTCGGCGGTCCACTCCTTCAATTCCTTGACGGATTCGCAGCCGACGGCGAGCTTGATCAGATGTAGTGGCATGCCCCAGCATTAGCCGGGCAGCCACCCATTTGGAATGCCGATCTACTCGTTATCCGCAGCCGGAGGAGCGGCGGGCGGCGGCGTGAGCGGAACCGGTGCTGCAGCCGGCGCCCGCGCAGCCTTGGGCGCAGGCGGCCTCTTCGCGGCGGGAGCTGCGGCCTGTGCCGAGGCCGCTGCCGGGGGGCGCGGAGCCGCCGCGTTCGCGGTGGGCGCCGCCTGACGCGTCGCCGGCTCCGGATTCATGATGCTGACCGGCGGCGTCGACGAGGCACTCGGGAACTCGGCATTGGTCGGCTTGCCCGTCGGCATCGACGGCGGCAGTCCCGCAAGCGCGGCAGTGGCCGGCAACGATTGCGCTGCTGCAGGCGCATTCCAGGTCGGGGCGTAGCGCGCAACCAGCGTGTCGTAGAGATGAGAATCCATGTTGGCGGCGACCTGCTGCTGATCGGTCAGCGAGCGGAAAGCTGCACAATCGAACTGCGTGCAGCCGTCGCGCACGACCAGCACCTGCGCGACCAGACCATAGCGATCACGCTCCAGCGATTTGCGCAGCACCTTGATGTCGGGCGTCAGGCTCTTCTCGACGGTCGCGGCATCGCCGAGCGCCGTCAGCCGGTCGATCCTGGCCGCGGTCGCGGAGACGGCTGCAGCCGCCACGTCCGGCGCGCCGAACAGCGCTTTCTCGCAACCAATGGCCACGGCATCGCCGGCGAGATCGTCGAGACAGGACAGCGCCGGCAGGCTCGCGGTCATCGCGGCCTGTGCACGCGCCTCGGTCGGCGTGGACTGCCCCGCCGGTCCATCGACGCGCACGACGGCAGCCAGCGCGATGGCTATGGCCAGCAAGGTCATGACGGTCAGCGCGCCGTTGGCGACCGACCGCTCGGCGCGCAGCAGCGTCACCAGGAGAATAAGTCCGAAGAAGCCGGCAGCCGCCAGCATCATCCACATCGGAAAGGCTGGCGAGCGCCAGATTTGGTCGAGCGACGAGGCCCATGCCCAGTTCATGCGCGACGTCCCCTCACGCGAGCAGAGAGCGAATGGTCAAAGCGAGTACCGAGAGTCGGCGACTGCCCCCGGCCTACCTTTTGAAGGTGAAGCGGGCCTTTTGACGGCGGCAGAATACAAATTCCCGAGGACGCGCCAATGCGCGGGCAGCGTCGGCCTTCAGGACAGCGCGAGCTGGCTTTCCTTGGCGACGCGTTCGAAGGCTTCGGTCGAGCTCTTGATCCGGTACTGACAGTCGTCACCATCGGTCGGCAGGAGGCGGATGACCTCATACGAGCCGCTGGCAGCGGGGCGTGCGACATTGCTGGCGGTGAACAATACGCGCGCGCCAATAGGGAATTTGTGCTTCAACACCCTCTCCATCACTCAAACAACGCCTGCCACGCCCATGGTCCCACTGCGTCGGCCGGCCGGAAACCCGCCCGCTGTATAGCATGCGACGGGCGTTTTTGGCCAGCAGTATGCGACATGGCAAACGTGCGAATTTTGCAGTTATTTCAGAGTGATGCCGCCGGCCGATGATACCGCTGGAACCCGTTCTTCCGGGGTATGGGGCAAACGGCCGTCGGGGCTGGCGTGATCCACCGCCCTGGGCGGTTCCCGGGCCGTGAGGTCCCTCTCCCTGCCGATCACTCGGGCGATCGAGCGAGGCCCGATCGCAACCACGGGCTACACGTTCTCGAACTTTTCGATGACAAGCGTTTCGGCGAGCCCGTCCCGGGTCCATTCCTGGAACGCCGGCAGCGCCAGCATCGTGTCCATGTAGGTCTTGGTCTCCGGCGTGACCTCGATCGCGTAGGTGCGGAAGCGGTGCACGACCGGGGCATACATCGCATCCGCCGCGCCGAAGCGCCCGAACAGGAACGGTCCATTGGTGCCATAGCGGGTCCGGCACTCGCGCCAGATCTCCTGCACGCGCGCGATATTGGCCTCGGCGTCCGCGGACAGCGTCACCGGGCGCACCGGACGGTGCAGGTTCATGCCGCATTCGTGGCGAAGGGCCATGAATCCGGAATGCATCTCGGCGCACACCGAACGGGCATGGGCGCGGGCGGCGGCGTCGTCCGGCCACAGCTTCACTTCCGGATAGCGCTCGGCGATGTATTCGATGATGCTGAGCGAATCCCACACCGTGATGTCGCCGTCGACCAGCACCGGCACCTTGCCGGCGCGGCTGAACGAGATGATCTGCTCCTTGTCCGCGGGATTATCGGTGTAGAGCGGGATGAGGGTCTCCACGAACGGGATATCGTTGGCGCGGAGTGCGAGCCAGGGCCGCATCGACCATGACGAGTAATTCTTGTTGCCGATTGCGAGTTTCAGCGCAGCCATGTCATCAGTCCTTCTCGATACCCCTTGAAGCGAGCCGCTTTTAACGCCATCGCCTGCCGCCAATCAATCGTTGCTGCACCTCGCCATGCGTGGCAAGCGTTGCGATCAGGAGATACACATGAGCAGGCATTGGGTCGACATCACCGCCGTCGGCTTCTTCATCATCGAATGGCTGGTCTACGCCCTGACGCTGGAGCATTCGGCGTATGGCCGCGACAGCCTGTCGGCGCGGATGAACCGCTACCGCGAGGTCTGGGTGCGCCGGCTGCTCGACCGCGACGCGCGCATGGTCGACATGCAGATCATGGCCTCGCTGCAGAACGGCACCGCCTTCTTCGCCTCCACCAGCCTGATCGCGCTCGGCGGCGCGCTGGCGCTGCTCCACGCGACCAACGACGCGATCACGATCTTGAGCAAGCTGCCGATCGATCTCAGCACCTCGCCGGCCATGTGGGAGCTGAAATGCGTCGGCCTTGTCCTGATCTGCGTCTACGCCTTCTTCAAATTCGCCTGGTCGTACCGCCTGTTCAACTATGTCGCGATCCTGTTCGGCGGCATGCCGGCGGCCTCGCAGCGTGACACGCCGGAGGCCGAAGCTCATGTGATCCGCACCTCGCGCCTGTTCGAATCCGCCGGCCGTCATTTCAACCGCGGCCAGCGCGCCTTCTTCTTCGCACTCGGCTATCTCGGCTGGTTCGTCAGCCCCTGGGTGTTGTTCGTGACCACGGCAGCCGTGGTGATCGTGACGTGGCGGCGGCAATTCGCCTCGAGCGCGTGGGAGGCCATGGCGCCGGAGGTGGTGGATGGCGAGGAGATGAAGCGCGGCCGTTGACGCGCTCGCAATGACGGAGCAAGGGGAAGCAGCGTCGCTCTTCCATCTCGCATTTTGAATCGCAGACACGCCTTCGCGTCCTCGCGGCTGATTTCGCCCGAGCTTTGCTTCAGTCGCTCCACCCTCTTATCCAAGAGGGCGCAGGGAAGGCCGGGTGCTGACCTCGCACCCGCGGTCCGCTGCGCGAAAAGCACACGCAGGAAAA